>JAIVJM010000247.1 GCA_020199995.1 Acidobacteriota bacterium
GCCGAGAGGAGACGGCCCCTTGTCGCACGACCCGCCGATCAGGGTCTTGATCGTCGACGACGAAGCGCTCGCGCGCCGGATGGTGCGCAAGATGCTGCAAGCCAATCCCGAGTTCGAGGTCGTCGGCGAGTGCGAGAACGGCGGCGAGGCGGTCGCCGCCCTCCGGTCTTCTCCCTGCGACTTGGTCTTCCTCGACGTGCAGATGCCGGAGATGGACGGCTTCGCCGTGGTCAGCGCGCTCGCGACCGAAAGGATGCCGCACGTCATCTTCGTGACGGCCTACGACCAATACGCGGTGCGCGCGTTTGAAGTCCACGCACTCGACTACCTGCTCAAGCCTTTCGACCAGGAGCGATTTGAGCAGGCGCTCGAAAGGGCGCGGCGGCAAGTTCGCGGCGAGGCGGGCGGCGACATCAACGCCCGCCTCCTCTCGTTCCTCGCGCAGAGCGAGAGCCAGCCGCAGCCGGTCGAGCGCCTGCTCGTCAAGGCCGACGGGCGCGTCTTCTTCCTCAAGACGGACGAACTCGAATGGATCGAGGCCGAAGGCAACTACGTCAGCCTTCACACCGGCAACAAGAAGTACCTCTACCGCGAGGCCATCAGCACGCTCGAAACGCAACTCAACCCGAAACAATTCCGGCGCATCAGTCGCTCGACCATCGTCAACATCGACTCCGTCGCCGAATTCCAACCACGTTTCCGCGGCGACTACTGGGTGGTGCTGCGCGGCGGCGTGAAGCTGAAGTTGAGCCACCGGTACCGCAGTAACCTCGACAAAGACTTCGGGGGGTCTCTGTAGCCTCGCGCGCCCGCCGCGATGCCCGCGCGTTCGTCAGTCCCGAGGCGACGTTCGTTCGCCGCAACGTCACGCTCGTCACATAACCGTTTACGACGCCTCTGCGCGGGAGTTAGTCTGCGCGTGCATTGGGAACACGCGTCGAACACGCGTCGCCAAACACGTCGGAGTGTTGAGGCGTGGACGACTTCCTCATTTGAGCTACCACATGAAAGTCAGGAGCGAACAGGTCTTCGCAGCCGCGCTCGTCATCGCCGTCCTCCTCCACGGGGGGGCGGCGGCGACGCTGGCGCAGGCGACTTCTCACGCGCTGCGCGGCGTGGTCAAAGACCAGCACGGCGGTCTCATCGTCGGCGCGCGGGCCGTGCTGACGAACGAGCGCGGCGACAAGCGCGAAGCGGTCGCGGACTCGCAGGGACAGTTTCACTTCGACCGCTTGGCCGCGGGCGTCTACACCCTCAAGGTCTCCTCCGTTGGCTTCGGCGACCACGAGCAGCAGTTCGAGGCCGGAGGGTCGCCCGCGCAGTCTCGCGTCGAGGTCGTGCTGTTGCCGACCATCAGCGAGTCGGTGGTCGTCGGCGACGACGTGCGCCTGCCGCTCGACCCCGAGCAGGCATCGGGCACGAAGGTTCTGACCGAGCGCGAGCTACAGGCACTACCCGACGACCCCGACCAGCTCCGGGAGCGACTCCAACAACTCTCGATTTCGGCGGGCAGCGCCCCCGGCGAGGCCACCGTCACCGTTGACGGATTTCTCTCCGATGGGCGGCTGCCGTCGAAGTCTTCCATCCGCGAAGTGCGCATCAACCCGAACCTCTTTTCAGCCGAGTACGACCGGCCACCGTTCCGCGGCGGGCGCATCGAAATCCTGACCAAGCCCGGCGCGAGCACGTTCGGCGGCTCGGCCTTCTTCAACTTCAACGACTCGGCGCTCAACGCCCGCGAGGCGTTCGCTCCCGTGCGGACGCCCTCAAAGACGCTCCGCTACGGCGGGCAGTTCGGCGGCCCCATCATCCCCCGCCGCGCGGGCTTCTTCCTCGACTTCGAGGGCCGCGACATCGGCGAGACGGAGACGGTCAACACCGTCATCCTCGACGCCGACCGCCGCCCCCTCACCTTCTCGGCCAGCGTCCGCACGCCGACGCAGCTCCTCGTCGGCTCGGCGCGCGCCGACTGGCAGGCCACGCAGGCGCACGCGCTCGTCTTCCGCTACGAGGTCAGCCGCAACCGCCTCGATAATCAAGGCGTGGGCGGCTTCAACCTCCCCGAGCGCGCGCTCGACCACACGCTCACGGAACACGGCTTTCAGTTCACCGAGACGGCTGTCGTCAGCCCCTCGACCTTCAACGAACTGCGCGTCGGCCTGACGCGCCAGCGTCTCACGCAGCGGGCCGTGTCCGGCGAGCGCGCCGTGAGCGTCTTCGGCGCGTTCGAGTCGGGCGGTGCCGCGACGCAGGAGGTCACGCGCGATACGCGCCGTTTGGAGATCACGGATTACCTCTCGACCACCACCGGCAAGCACAGCCTCAAGTTCGGCGGACAGGTCTTTCAACGCCGCTTTCAGGACCGTCGCTTCGACAATCAGAACGGCACGTTCGTCTTCGGTGGCGCGACCGCCCCCGAACTGGGGCCGGGCGGCGAAGTCATCTCCGGCCCCGGCGGCACGCCGTCGCTGGTTCGCATCTCCGGCCTCGAACAATACCGGCGCACGCTGCTCGGCCTGCCGGGCGGCGTGCCGACGAGATTCGCCGTCACCCTCGGAGACTCCGACGTGACCGTCTCGCAGTGGCTCCTCGCGGGCTTCGTGCAGGACGAATGGCGACCGCGCGAGAACCTCTCGGTCAGCCTCGGCCTGCGTTACGAGGGGCAGACCACGCCGTACGACGCCGCCAGCCTCGCCCCGCGCCTCGGCGTCGCCTACACGCCCGACAAGCGCCAGCGCTGGGTGCTGCGCGCGCGCGCGGGCCTCTTCTACGACCGCGTCGGCGACGCGCTCACCTTCGAGGCCCGCCGTCTCGACGGGCGACAACTGCGCCAGCTCATCATCAACTCGCCGTCGTTCGACGACCCGCTCGCGGGTGCCGCGGCCAGCGCCGCCGTCCCCAACACCCGGCGGCTCGAAGAGTCTCTGCGCCCGCCCGCCTCACTTCAGGTGCGCGTCGAGGTCGCGCGCGAGCTGCCCGGCGGGTGGCGTGTTGATGTCAACCACAGTTGGACGAGCGGGTGGTCTGTGCTGCGCTCGCGCAACGTCAACGCGCCGTTGGTCGCGCCGGGCGACGACCCGCTCCAAGCCCCGCGGCCCTTCGGCGTCGCCGAGAACATCTTGCAGTTCGAGTCGAGCGGGCGCATCCGCGGGCGCGTCCTCTACGTCGGCGTCAACCAGTCGGCCAACCAGTATTTCAACGTCTTCTCCGGCTACCTTCACTTCAGTTTCCGCACCGACGCCGACACGCCCTTCTCACTGCCGCAGTCGAGCTACGACCTCAGCGGCGAGTGGGCGCGCCCCTTCTGGCTTGCGCGCCACCGCTTCTTCCTCACCAACATCATCAACTTCCCATGGAAGCTGCGACTCTCGACCTCAATCAACGCTGCCTCCGGCACTCCCTTCAACATCACGACGGGGCGCGACAACAACGGCGACGGCAACTTCAACGACCGCCCCGCCGTGGCCGACCCCTCCGACCCGCGCGCTGTCACGACCCCCTTCGGCGTCTTCGACCCGGAGGCCATCAACGGCACGGCACCCCGCAACGCGGGAACCAACCCGGCGACTTTCAACGTCGATCTCAACCTCAGCCGCCAGTTTCGTTTCGGCCCTAAAGTGACCCCCACCGACAAGCGCTACATGCTCACAGTCAACGCGCGCGCCAGCAACCTCTTCAACCACACGAACCCGCTGGGGCTAAACGGCGTGCTCACGTCGCCCTTCTTCGGGCGTGCCAACGCGGCGGGCCCATCCCGTCGCATCGAGTTCGGAGTGCGTTTGAGTTTTTGAACGACAGCCGTCGCAACCGAGAGGAGAAACGTGATGAGAAACGGGAAAAGGAACATCGTCGCCGCGGCCCTCGCCGCCTGCGCCCTCTGCTTCGCGCTCTTCGTCGCCGACGCGCGGGAGCAGCCCGCCTCCCCCGAGGGGCAGAAAAATGCGGCGCCGGTGCCGCCCATCCCCATCGTGCCGCTCATCGCCGAGTACGAGTACGCGCCGGTCTATTTCATGCAGTGGATCAACGACAGCCCGCAGTATTCCAGAATCGCGGCCAGCATCGGCGACGGGAAAACGCCCTCCTACCTTGTCGTCCTGACCGAGAAGGATTCGAACCGTGCCGTCTACTACGCCAACACCGCCGAGCGGGTCAAAGCCCTCAAGGCCGAAGGCAAGGAAGTCTTCCAAACCGCCATTGACTTCAAAGAAGTCAGGAAGGTGGAGCAGGAGGTGACTTTCGGCATCGGCTTCCGCGACCGGCACAAGCAAGCCATCGTCTGGCGCTTCATCCCCGCCAACAGCAAACCCTCGAAGCGCGGCGCGGGGCTGCAACCGCTCGCCGCGATGCCGGGGCTCCACCTCCGCTACAGCAACCTCGGCACCGCCGCCGGCGCAGGGACTGCCGTGCAGATCGGCGACAAAGTCCACGAAGCGGAGCCTTGGCCGCAGATCAGCGCGCCGCCCTACTTCGTCGCCTACCGCGGCTCCTACGCGCACGGCATGGAACTCTCGGCGGTGCTCCTCGGCAAGGAGAGTTGGCGCGTCGTCAAAGCCCCGTCCGAGCTGCGCGCAGGGGCGCAGTGGACTTTAGCCGGTGACTTGGGGCGCGAGCGCGTGTTGCGAGTCAGCGAGGCGCGCGCCGACGAACTCGTCATCAGCGAACAGCCCGCGCCCGGAGTCGAAGGCGCGACGCTCAACCTCCACGCGCTGCTGACGCCGCACGGACTGGCGTTGCGCTCGATCACCCTGAACAGCCGCGGCCGCGCCATGCGTGTCACCTTCATGCCCGAACTCAACCTCACGACGAGCGCGCCCGCCGCACGCGCCGAGTCGGCTTACCAGATTGACCTCGGGACACACGAAAAGGTCTCGCAAGGCGTCGTCTCCGTCGAGCGACAGGCGAACACCGTCAACCTGCGCTGGCAGCCGGCATCCCCCGACTGGGCGAAATCGCGCGCCCTCCACACCGCCCTCAACCTGACCCCAAGCGGCTACTCGATAGAGGTCACACAACAACCAAAGTGAAGACGGATACGGAAGCACGTTTGCCGACCGCGCGGTATGACGTTCTGATGTGATGAAGCAGGCACTCCCCATCTCACCCTTGAGATGGGGAGTGCCTGCTTCATCACATCAGAACCCCAAAGTCTTCTTGTTGGACTTCCAGAAGCGTCTTGTGCGGCGCGCGAGGCGGCCCCCGCCGCCTCGCCGTTGAGGGTGAATCCGACGACGTGCGCTTTTCGTTTCGTCGGCTCGGACGTGGTGAGGATTTTATCTGCGCGGAGCGGCGGGGCCGGAGCGGCGGCTATTTGACCGCCGCGTAGCAGAGGCAGTCGCGCGGCGCGTCGCTGATGTTCGGGTGCACGTCCCACCGTCGCAGAGTGCCTTCCAGTTGCATCCCGATCTTTTCCAGCACGCGGGCCGAGGCCAAGTTCTCCGTGTCGCAGACCGCACTCACACGATAGATGTCCGGCTGGGCCAGCGCCCACTCGACTACGGGCCGCGCGGCCTCGGTCGTGTAGCCGCGACCCCAATAGGGCCGCGCCACGACGAACCCCATGTTGAGCCGCATTCCCTGCGGTCGCAGCGAGATCGTACCGGCGAGGTCGCCGCCCTCCCTGAGCCGGATCGTCCACGAGAACGAGACGCCCTTGCGCCAGCCTTCGACGCGGCTCCTGATCGCCTTCTCGGCCTCTTCCAAAGATTGCAGCGGTTTCCACGCCAGGAAGCGCGTGACTTCCGGGTCTCGCGCGTAAGACTCCAGCATCGCCGCCGCGTCTTCCATCACGGGGACGCAGAAAATTGATGATAGCAGTTTCGCCCTCGACAGGCGAAGGCCGTCAGTCACCCGGAGCGGCTGCGGCCCGTCGATCGCCGCGCGGGGTGAATGACGATACTGTCTATGAGAAGAGTAGCGCCGAGGCGCGCGGCTAGCGCAACAAGGATGGGGCGGTCTTCCGAAATGCGACCGAGCTTCTCCATCGTCTCCTAAGTAGCGCACCTCCCTGGCCCAGAGCGCCAGAGAAACTTAGAGGGATGGATGCACTTCAGACGTTGAAGCGGAAGTGGACGACGTCGCCTTCGCGCATGACGTACTCTTTGCCTTCGAGGCGGGTGAGGCCCTGTTCGCGGGCGGCGGCGTTGGAGCCGGAGCGGATGAGGTCTTCGTAGCCGACGACTTCGGCGCGGATAAAGCCGCGCTCGATGTCGGTGTGGATCGTGCCGGCGGCCTGTGGGGCGCGCGTGCCCTGCGGAATCGTCCAGGCGCGCACCTCTTTCTCGCCCGCCGTGAGGAAGGACATCAGGCCGAGCAGCCGGTAGGCGCTCTTGATGAGATTATCCACGCCGCTGCCCTCGACGCCGAGCGACTTGAGATAGTCGCCGCGCTCTTCGGGCGAGAGGGCGACGAGCTCGGCTTCGAGCTGCGCGCAGATGACGACCAGCTCCGCGCCCTCGTCGTCGGCGATCTCGCGCACCGCCCGGACGTGCGGGTTGGAGTCGGGGTCGGCGAGCGTCGCTTCGTCCACGTTGGCGGCGTAGATGGTCGGCTTCGTCGTGAGCAGGAAGAGGCTGCGCGCGACGGCGCGCTCGGCCTCGTCGAGCGTGACGATACGCGCCGGCTTGCCTTCGGCGAGCGCGGTCATCAGCTTATCAATGACTTCGATTTCGGCGCGCGCCGTTTTGTCGCCGCTTTTGGCGGTCTTCTGCGCGCGCTCGCGCCGCCGCTCGACGGTCGAGAGGTCGGAAAGCGCCAGCTCGATCTGAATCGTCTCGATGTCGCGGCGCGGGTCTACCGAGCCCTCGACGTGGATGATGTTCTCGTCCTCGAAGCAGCGGACGACCTGTATGACGGCGTCCGTCTCGCGGATGTTGGCGAGGAACTGGTTGCCGAGCCCCTCACCCTTCGACGCGCCGCGCACCAGCCCGGCGATGTCGAGGAACTCGACGGTGGCGGGGACGATCTGCGTCGTCTTGACGATTTTGGCGAGCGGCTCAAGGCGCTCGTCCGGCACGGGGACGACGCCGACGTTGGGCTCGATGGTGGCGAACGGGTAATTGGCGGCGAGCGCCGACTGCTGTGCCGTGAGCGCGTTGAAGAGCGTGGACTTGCCGACGTTCGGGAGACCGACGATACCTGCACGAAGCATAGCGAAACCTCTGTCAGAAGATGTTGGATGTTAGCCGTCAGATTTTAGTGTCTGTCTTTAACCTCTTATCTAAACATCCGCCCTCCGCACTTGTCCAGCCGCCTTGGCCGCCATGCCGGGCTTTACAAATCGAAGCCCGGGTTGGCATATAATCAGCCCGTCTCAAACTGAACTTTAAGATGAAACGCGTGGCCGGAAGAAAGCCCTGCGTCTTCATCCTCCCGCACACTCTATGCCCTTCGCCCTTTTGCTGGCGCTCGTCGCAATCGCGGGCGCGACCCTATTGACGTATCTCTACGACCGCGAGGCGCTGTTCTGGTCGCGCCTCGCCTCGGGCGTGTGCACGGGGATGGCCGCGCTCGGGCTCGCGGGGTTCGTCCTCGCCTCGTGGCTTGGCCTGACGCCTGTGACGCTCGTGGCCGCGGGCGCGCTCGTCGGGTCACCGCTCGTGCTTTTGACGCGGGCCGACTGGCGTCGGCGCGTGCGCGCGGACGTGGCGGAAGCGGCGCGCGTTGTGCGCGGGGCGATTGTTCATCCGGGCCGGGGCGCGGGGGCGGAGCTTCTGTTTTACGCGGCGTCGGCTCTCCTCTTCTGGCTCGTCTTCGACCGCGCGATGTACCAGAACGAGGGCGGCATCTTCACGGGCGTGGACAACAACATCGGCGATCTGCCATTCCACCTCGGCATCATCACGAGCTTTGTCTACGGCGACAACTTCCCGCCGCAGCATCCGGAGTACGCGGGCATTCGACTGACTTACCCGTTCGTCGTGGACTTCGTGGCGGCGATATTCGTGCGCGCGGGCGCGACGCTTCAGGGCGCTCTCTTCTGGCAGAACTACGTGCTGGCGCTCTCGCTCACGGGGCTCCTGCATCGCTGGGCTTTGAGGCTCACGCGCGAACGCGTGGCCGCGCTTTTGACGCCCGCGCTGGTGCTTCTGAGCGGGGGCTTCGGCTGGCTCCATTTCGTTAAAGAGGCGTTCGTGGACGGCCAGGGCGTGTTCGGCCTGCTCGGCAAGCTGGAGCATGACTACACGATCATGGGTCACCTCGGCTATCGCTGGGGCAATGCGCTGACGACGCTGCTCATCCCGCAGCGCGGACTCCTGCTCGGTATCCCTCTGGCGCTCGTCGTCTGGACGCTGTGGTGGCAGGCGACGGGAAGGGAAGACGACGGGAAGACGGAAGGCGAGCCGTCTCCGGTTGCGAGGCGAAAGCGAAAAGGGAAGCAGAAGCAGAAGCGCGTTGAGCAGACTTCACGAGAGCATTCAGCGTCGGTGTCGAGCGGTTCGGGCGCGCACGCTCCTTTTCTCGCTTTACCTTTCTCGTTTTCTAAATCCGTTTCGTCGTCCATGCGGATGATGATCGCGGCGGGCGCAGTCGCAGGACTTTTGCCGCTGGTCCACGCGCACAGTTTCGTGGTCTTGATGGTGACGGGCGGCTGCCTCTCTCTGCTGTTCGCGGACTGGCGCGGGGCGCGCCGCCGCCGCGTGGGTACGGAGGCGGGCGGCTCCGTGTGGGCGAGGCTGTGGGCGGGTTGGCGTTTGTGGGCGGCGTTCTTCGCCGTGGCGCTCGTGCTCGCGGTGCCGCAGATGCTGTGGGCGACGCGCGGGACGGCGGTGCGCGCGGGCCAGTTCTTCGGGTGGGAGTTCGGTTGGGATCACGGCACCTACAACATCTTCTGGTTCTGGATCAAAAACACGGCGGTCTTCATCCCGCTCCTCGTCGCGGCGCTCTTGTGGCGCGGGCGCGAACCACTGGTCGGCAGGCGGCTGCTCTACTTTTACCTGCCGTTCACGCTCTGCTTTATCGTCCCGAATGTCTACAAGCTCTCGCCTTGGGTGTGGGACAACATCAAGGTCATCTTTTACTGGTGGATCGCCTCGGCCCCGCTCGTCGCGCTGGCGCTGGCGCGTCTGTGGCGGCGCGGGAGATTGGCGTGGCGCGCTTTGGCGGCGGCGCTGCTCGCGGCGCAGACTTTGGGCGGGGGGCTCGACGTGTGGCGCGTCGCATCGGGCGCGGTCGAGCGGCAGACATACGACGCGCGGGGCGTGGCTTTCGCCGAACTCATCCGGCGCGAGACGCCGCCGCGCGCTTTGATTCTGCACGCGCCGACGTATAATGACCCGGTTTTCCTGACCGGGCGTCGAAGTTTTCTAGGCTACCCCGGCCACGTCTGGTCGCACGGGATTGACTACTCCGGGCGTGAGTCGGAGTTGAAGCGCATCTACTCGGGCGCGCCGGACGCAGGCCATCTGCTCTCGCAAAACGGCGTCGAATACGTCGTCGTCGGGCCGCTCGAGGAGGCCGAGATGAAAAAATACAGGCTGGCGCTCAACCGGCCCTTCCTTGAACGCTACACGAAAGTTGGAGAAGCAGGTGAGTACCGCCTCTACAAAACGCGCCCGTAAGAAGGCGCAGGCCGGGAACTGGGGGACGACTTCTTCGTCGGCCCCGGCGAAGGCGAGAGACGTAGCCGAAACGACGCCGCCGCACGAGGGGGCTGTGCTGCCCGAGCGCGTGTGGCTGTACGCGAGCCTCGCCATCCTCGCGCTGGCGACGCTTTTGCGCCTCTCCGCGCTCGAACTCAAGCCGATGCACCACGACGAAGGCGTCAACGGCTTCTTCCTGACGACACTGCTGCGCTCGGGCGTCTACAAGTACGACCCGACCAACTACCACGGCCCCACGCTCTACTACCTGACGCTCCCCTCGGTCGCGCTGATGGGGCTTTCGACCTTCGCCGTCCGCTTCGTCACCGCGCTCTCAGGAATCGCGACCGTGTGGCTGGTGCTCTCCTTGCGGCGACACATCGGAGCGGTGGGCGCGCTCGCCGCCGCCGCGCTCGTCGCCGTCTCGCCCGGCGCGGTCTTCTACTCGCGCTACTTCATCCACGAGACGCTCTTCGTCTTCTTCACGCTTGGGCTGGTCGTCGCCGCGCTCCGCTTTTACGAGACGCGTCAGGTCTGGTACTTAATGCTCCTCGCAGCTTCCGCCGCGATGCTTTTCGCGACGAAGGAGACGGCGTTCATCTCGGCGGGCGCGCTCGTGCTGGCGGCGCTGGTGTCATGGGTGTGGGTGCGCTTCGCAGGCGGCGCGGGCGCTCAGACGGGCGGCGCGCGTGACAAGCGGCGCGCTTCGGAGGCCGGAAGAGAGTTCGGCTGGAGGTCGTTGCTGGAAAGCTTCGGGGGCTCCCGCCGCATGGCTTTATTAATCTGCGGGGCGCTCGCTCTCTTCGTTTTCATCAACGTCATTTTCTACTCGTCTTTCTTCACCTACCGGCAGGGCCTCGGCGGCGCGATTGACGCGCTGGCCGTCTGGAAGAAGACGGGCACGAGCGATTTTCACGGTAAGCCGTCGCACACGTATCTCAACTGGCTCTGGCAGGAGGAAGCGCCGATCCTCATGCTCGGGGCTGTCGGCTCGGCGGTCGCGCTCTTCGAGCGCCGGAAGAACCGCTTCGCCGTCTTCGCCGGGGCGTGGGCGTTCGGCCTGCTGCTGGCCTACATGCTCATCCCCTATAAGACGCCGTGGCTGATGTTGAGCTTCGTCGTGCCGCTGGCCGTCATCGCGGGCTACGCCGTGCAGACACTGAGCCGTCTGCCCGCGCAACGGTTGAGCGTGATGCTGCTGTTGGCGGTCGTCGGGGGGCTGCTGTTGTCAATGGTCGGCGGCTACGCCTTGCCGACGGCGGGCGTGCAGGAGTGGTTTACTAAACAATACGCGGTGCTCGGCGTCGGGAATGTGGGGGGGCATACCGCACTCGTGGTGGGCTTCGTCTTGGTGCTCACGGCGTTGGGCGCGTACTTCGTGTGGGCGTCCGGCGGAACGGCTCGGGGGGGCGGGACGACTGCGGCGCGCGGCGCGTGGAGCGACAGGGCTCGCGCGAGCGCGCTCGTGGTGGGCGGGCTCGCCGTCGCCGTGTGCCTGTACCAGACGGTGGTGCTCAACTTCCTTCAGTACGACAACGACACATACCCTTACGTCTACTCGCACACGCAGCGCGAGGCAAAGCAGATGCTCGAAGAGGTCGAGCGCATCTCGGAGCGCGCGGGCAAGCCCGGCAAGGCGGGCATCGGCGTGACCTCGCAGGACTACTGGCCGCTGCCGTGGTACTTCCGCGACAACCCGCACGTCGGCTACGAGGGGAAGGTCTCCAGCTACTACGACCCGAAATCCACGCTCGTCGTGATCGGGAACGAGAGCCAGTTGCCGCAGCTCCAGCGCGTCCTCGCCGAGAGCTACCGGCAGGTCGGCGGCGTCTACCCGCTGCGCCCCGGCGTCCGGCTCGTGCTCTTCGCGCGCCGCGACCTCGTCGAGCCGTGAACAGTTTTCAGTTTTGAGTTTTCAGTTTTCACCCTTCAGCTTCTGAAATCTCAAATTTGAAATTTCAGATTTGAATTTCATTAGGGCATGATACCGACGATGAACACTCTCGAGCTTTAGCTTTCCCGCACACTTGTTTACGCGTGCTGATTGTGCTATTTTCTGCCCCCAAAGCGATAATCCCCGACGATTCATCTGCCCCGGCACAGGCGTGCATCCGTTGCACGGCGTATTTCTGTTACCGGCATTGGCAGGAAAACTTGTAACAGCTCACAGCTATTTCTCGGCTCATTCTTGGCTGCATGCTCGTAGGTTCGCACTGTCAGGAAGTATGGAACCCGCAATGCACCTACGGTTTCGCGTAGAGACTGAATCGGAATCGCCCGGCTCGCCGCAGTCCCGCGACGAAAGCCGTTTACGCTGACTCCGGGGGTCGCCTGCGAGTCACATTTGTCCGAACCTGTTTTTAGGAGTGAAGCTAATGAAGACCTCGCCCCATCAACCTCGCCCGCGCTCGGTTTTCCCGTTCGCCCTACTGTTCTTCGTCCTCTGCTGCATCGCGCTCCTGATGAGCGGCCCGCGGCCCTCTGAGGCTAACGGCACGAACCAAGCATCAGCCGCTCCTCCCGGCGGTGCGGGGCAGGAGACGCAGACGAGCGCCGCGAGCGAGCCGCCCGACGTGTCGGCATTTCGCGCGTCCGTCGGCGGCGACATCAAGGCCGTCATTATCGAACTTCGCGGGGAACCGGGAGTGCTGCGTAAAGTGGCCGCCGAAAAGGAGGGGCGTCGGATGTCGATCAGAGAGATCGCCGACTACGGCCTCGAACTGTCCGCGCGGCAAGACGAGTTCCGCGCGTCTTTACCTGCGCGCGGAGTGCGCGCCCTCATGCGCGAAACGGACGCCAAGCAGATTGACGGCTCCGTGCGACATGTTCAATATCGTTTCAGCTACCTCCTCAACGGCTTCGTGTCCTACGTCGCCAACGAAGACATCGCGCGGTTGCGCGCGCTGCCGGAGGTGACGCACGTCGAAGAAATCCAGCCCGTGCAATTCCACCTCGACAAGGCGATTGACTACATCCTCGGCACACAGGCAGACCCGCTCGCCCGGCGAACCGCCGTCTACGGCGTGGCGAAGGAGGTCGAAATCAGCGGCAGGCCGTTCCAGCCGCAAGGCTCGGCTGGCCACCCCGAGACGCCGCAGGAGCCGAACCAGAAGGTTGACGGCTTCGAGGGGCAGGGGATGAACGTCGCCGTCATTGACTCAGGCGTCGACTGGCGTCATCCGATGTTCGGCGGCACGGGGCTGACGACGCCTGCGCCGCGCGTCTCCGGCCAGCCCGCAAGCGCGAACGACAACAAGAAGGTCATTTACTACTACGCGCTCTCCAGCCCCGGCGACCCGACCGACGATTTCGGTCACGGGACGCTCGTCGCATCATGTGTGGCCGGCTACGGCGTGGACGGCACGACGCCGCCGCGCACGGGCTACGGCACCGGCACTAACGGGACGGGCGTCGGCCCCACGCCGAACGGCGCCCTCCTGTTTGGCACCGCGCCGCAGGCGAAGATCATGGCTTACAAGGTGTGCGGCCCTGCGCCGCAGTGCGCGGGCGACACCGAGCTGGCGATGGAAGACGCTGCCTCGCCCGTCACTCTCGTCGGCACCGGTGATGGTGGTGCGACGCCAACAACCGTCGCGAAGCCCGTAGCCGACGTGATTAACCTCTCGCTCGGCGACACGCAGGGCAACCCGGCAGGCCCGTCCTCGCGCGCCGCCAACAACGCGGCGCTCGCGGGTACCATCGTCGTCGCCTCCGCCGGCAACAGCGGCCCCGGCAGCAGCACAATCGGCGCGCCGTCTATCGCCACGCTGGCCATCTCCGTGGCGGCCAACCTCGACCCCGGCTCCGTCGCCGGTGCCGACATGCTCGACTGCCAGCAGATCACGGGCGAAGTGTACACGCCTGCTC
>JAIVJM010000177.1 GCA_020199995.1 Acidobacteriota bacterium
GGTGGAGCGGGCGGTCGAAGAGCCCGACGTCCCTACCGAACACTTCTCCCTCCAGGTGATTCAGCAGTTCAATGCGCCGGTGGGCGCGGTGGTGACAGGTGCTGGCGCGACGGTCAACGTCAAGCAGATCGTGTCCGGCAGTGTCAAGTCGGAAGAAGACGACCATTAGATGGATTTCTTTTGAGCGGGGAGTGACTTGGATGACAAATCTTCAAGAGAAGCAGCGGCAACGGTATCTCGTCCTGTCCAAGCTCTATGAGTTGACGGACGGCGAACCGGTGCGGCGGATCGAGGCTGACGAGCTGCGGGAGGCGACGGGACTTACGGAAGTAACTTTCCATGACGCGGTTCAGTATTTGAGGGGTGAGGGCCTTCTGAAGACCTCTAACCTCGTGCTCGAACTCACCCATGAAGGGCTCGTCGAGTACGAGCGGAGTCTGGAAAAGCCGGACGTGCCGACCGAGCACTTCCCCGTCCAGGTGATTCAGCAGTTCAACGCGCCCGTCGGTGCCGTGCAGACCGGGACGCACGCGACGGCCAATGTCGTTCAGAACATTGGCTCAAGCGCGGGTATGGTACTGGAACTGCTGGCCCAACTGCGTCGCGACATCGAAACCACACTCCCGCCAGCAGAACAGGTAGAGGCACTTGAGCTGGTGGAAGGAATTGAGGAGGAGGCACGCTCGGAGAAGCCGCGAACGACGCGCGTCAAAGCTTTCCTCAAGGGGCTGGGGAACTTCGCGCTCTCCACAGCCTCGAACGCGCTGGCGACGGCCATCGCGCAACAGTTCGGTCTGCCGCCGCATTAAAGTAGGCTCGCCTTGATGAGACGAAAATAAGATCAACTTCGAGGAGTTAAGATGTACTTGCTGCCATCACCACCGGATAGCTTAAAGAGTAAGACGTTATCGGACGCCGTAGATTTGATTCGCGCTTCTTAAATCCAACTATATGGCGGATCATCCCACATCGTAAGACTCCGCTATTAGCGGACGAGAGTATCGCTCAGTATCATCCGACCCCTCGCGTAGTCGAAGAATATACGGCGACAGAAGTCAGGTGAGCACGTTGGTCAGCGTGGCAAACAGCACCTGAGCAGAATCCGGGTGCGGTAACTCTACGGCCTAGCCTGTTCGCCGCGCGGCGGCCGCGGCACGACGGGGTATTTAAGAAACTGACTCACGTTCGGCGGCCGGGGCCGCCGCGGCACATTCGTGACTCCCGCTCGCTCATTTTGTTTACGCGTCACACGGGACGCTCTAGTAAAATGTCGAATTGTGATTGGCTGCATTTCGCCGCGCGCAGTGGGCGCGAGGGCCGGGAGTGGGCCGAGGTGTATCGGCACCACGCGGGCAAGTTAGAACTCGGCCACCGCGCGCTGACAAACATGCGTCGAGGCCAGTTGGAACAGGGTGGGGCGCTCCTACAGGAGTTTATCGGTCAGGTGGAGGGAGTCTCCGGCGAACTGGCCTCCGTGCGGGCCGTGTTGAACCGCTACCGCCACGGGATTGAGGGTTATTACCTCTATTGCCGCGGGGAGTTCGACGACGCCGAGCGATCCATGCGCCTGGCGCACGACGCCGTCGCGCGTGCGCTCGGCGGGGCTGGCTGGCTGCTGCTGCTGGCCGTACACTGTCAGGAGTTTTGCATGCACCGGGCGCGCATCGCGCGCAACCGGCGGCGCTGGCCGGAAATGCAGGCGCGCATCTCTCAGGCTCGCGCGATGATGTGCGACCGCCTCCCGCTGTGCGAGACCGAAGGCGGGGGGAAGATTTGGTGGTCGGCACTGAGGCCGTTCTTCGACGCGCTGGCACCCCTGTCGGACGAAGAGGCCCGCGCCGCCGACACCCTTCTGAATCCGCCGGAGCGGGAGCGCCTCTTCGACCAGTTCGTGCGCGGCATGTTGCGCTCCTCAGACAAGGGCGGCAGATACCCGCTAACCTGAATCCCGAAGTTGCCGAGATACTCCTTCGGCACGCCGCGCCTTACTAGCCATCATGGGGACAGAGTATGAATC
>JAIVJM010000073.1 GCA_020199995.1 Acidobacteriota bacterium
GGGCTATTTCCTGCCGGCGCTTCGCGCCTCTCCAGCATCTCTCCCATCTCAGTTGATTCTGATTCTCACTATGAAGGCCCCGCTATTGTCGCCGTAGTTATCGTCGTTGATGAGCAGGTAGAAGCGACCGTCGGCGGGCGCGGTGAAGATGGACTGAGCACCGACGAGGAAGGGCTGCGACTGTTGCCCGCCCGTCGTGCGCAGGACTCCGAGCAGCGCACCCGCGCCCGCCTGCGGGAACGGATAACGCGGGTTGCCGAAGACGGCGCTGGAGCCGCCCTGACGACCGTTCGGCGAGACGGAGCCGACGCGTTGCCCCGCGACGATGGTGCCCGTCGCGCTGATCGTCACGCGGTCTCCGGTGCGCACTTCGACCCCCGTATCCGTGCCCTGCGAATTACCCGGCACTTCGACGGTCAACTCGCGCGTCCCGCGGTCGGCGTCGTTATCATCCGGCGTCGTGCCAAAGGGGTCGTTAGGGTTCCCCTGACTGCGTGGGCGCGTCCGCGCCGGGCGCGACGGCGTCGTGCTGAAGATGTTGTCGTCCTCTTCCTCGACGCTGTTCGGGTCGCGGTTCCCCGCGGTGTCGTTGCGGCGCACGGGGCCGAAGTCGCGCTCGCGACGGACGCGCGCCGTGAAGGAGCCGCGCGCGTCTGTGTAGTTGCTGCGGTTGACTGTCAGGTAGAGGCGTCCGTCGCGGTCGGCCTGAAACTCTCGCCCGATGCCGATCTCGACGATGGGCGCGCGCGGGTCGTCGGAGATGGCCCCGATGAGAACGCCCTCGGCGGCGCGCGGCAGCGGCGCGTTCGGGTCGGTCGAGCGGAGGCCGCCCGGCATGATGCGCGAGCGCCCGGCAGTGATCGTCCCGCTGGCGTTCACCGAGACGCGCTCGCCCCGGCGCAGGTCAACGCCCGAGTCTATCCAGTTCGGCCCGAGCGTGACCTCGACGGTGCGCGTCTCGAACCGAGCGTCTTCGAGCGAGCGCCCGTCAATCTCGACGCGCTCGATGTCTCGCGCCCTGAAGAACTGTATCTCGCCGTCGTCTTCGCCCGGTCGCGCCGTCCTGCCGGTGGAGGCCGCGCCCGTGCCGACGATGCGGACGGCGAAGCGCCCGCCGATGAATCCGAGCACCGTGCCGCGCACGACGCGCCCGTCGCGCAGGTAGACGGCGTCCGCCGCGGCGACACCCGCCGCGAGCACCACCAGCATTAAAGCCAGAATGATTCTTCTCATGGTTTCTCCTCTGTCAGCCGTCGCTGGAAGCTTCCGGCTCGTTCAAAGTGTGTTTCCGGCGGGGCGCTCGACTTCGCCCTGCGCGCGATCAGGCGGGGAGATGCAAAGGGGCCGCGTTCTTAAAATCCGTGCTTTCTAGGTCGGGGGAGTTGTGCTGACTGAGATTCTAACGCAGATTGCGCGTGTGGCAAGCCTTCAGGGGGCATCTGGCCCGAAAGCGCAAAAGAGCGGGCGGGCTCTCTCGAAGGAGAGAGCCCGCCCTTTGTGTTCCGAACGTGCGGCGAAAGACTAGAGCTTCGCGAACACGATGACGAATGTGAAGAGCACCAGCGTCTCGATGAAGACGAGGCCGAGAATCATCATCGTCTGGATGCGCGCGCCCGCGCCCGGATTGCGCGCCACGCCTTCGGCGGCGGCAGCCGCGACTCTCGACGAAACCCCGACCCTCTTCGTGAACCTTACCGGCGAGGAGGTCGTTCGAAGACGAAGCGCCGACGCGTCACTTGTATAATTTCGCCTCCACCCGGTATCCGCCGCCCCTCTTACAACGGCGCTCCAGCGATGACGGCCCGACCATCGGCCTCCGAAAAGTCGAAAGCCGAAACCGACGCGTCTCTGCCGCTTCTCCCTCTACCCGATTCCCTTCGCCCCTGCCCTTTTGAAAGTCGAGTCTTTAAGGTCCGTGCGCCCCGACGCGCGCGGGCTCGTCTCGCCCGCGCCGCCCGGCGTGCGCGCTTCGCCGCAAACTGAAAATCAAAGACTTTTCGGCCCCGCCCGGCGTGCGCGCGCCTCTTAGGGCAGCGCGGCGAGCCTTTCGTCGTGCAGGCTCTCCGTCGCGGGCTCTCCCTCGTGGCCGTGTTCATCATGGCCGTGTCCGTCTTCGTGGTGCGCGTGCGAGACTTCGCCGATGTAGATGACCGAGAGCAGCACGAAAATGAACGTCTGCATGAAGGCCACGAAGAGGCTGAGCGGCATGATGAAGGCCGGCACAATCCACGCGACGAGGCCCGAGATCGTCCCCAGAATCTGCTCGTCGCCGAAGAGGTTCCCGAACAGGCGCACGCCGAGCGAGACCGGGCGCACGAAGTTACTGATGAGCTCAATCGGGAACATGATGAAGGCGAGCCATGCCACCGGCCCCGCGAAGTGCTTGAGGTGGCCGACCAATCCGTTCTCATGAATGCCGATGTAGTTGTAGTAGACAAACGACGAGATGCCGAGCGCGAACGTGACCGAGGTCGAGGCCGTCGGCGACATGAGCCCCGGAATGAGCCCCATCAGGTTCGAGATCAGGATGAGGAGGCCGAAGGTCGCGATGACGGGGAAGTATTTCAGCCCGCTCGGCCCGACGTTGTCGAGGAGGAGGTTGCGAATCCCGAGCATCCCGGCTTCCAGAGTCAACTGCGAGTTCGACGGCTCTTCCTCCGAAAGCTTATTCGGCTTCAGAATCCAAACCACGATAATCGTCAGGATAGCCGCGAGGATAAACATCACCGTGTACCACGGCACGGCATTCTCGACCGTGTACTCGCCGAAGACCTTCTCGGGCGTCGTCCCGAAGTAGCCGAAGAATTTCTCCCACAGTGGCTTCGTGTTGTGAATCTGAAATTCGTGCACCGGCTGGCCGATGTAGTGGTTGACCAGCTCGACGACGGCGGGCATGTGATGAGCGCCCGCTTCAGCCGCGTGCTCGGCGGTCGCAGCGGCGGCGGCGTGTTCGCCCGCCTTCGCGGTCGTTTCGGTTCCGCTGAAAAACCAGAACATGAATCAAGTTTCCTCTCGACGTATGATTGCGAAATACAACTGCCTGAAACCCTCGACCAGCGACGCCGGCACGAACGTGCACATCCCTGCGAGCGTTGCGGTGAGCGAGACCAGATCGAGCCAATAAGCGGCGGCGACCGCGGCGGCCAGCACGAAGTAGCGGAGCACGTAGCGCGCGGCCCCCAACTTCGGCCTCGCGCCGTCGGGCGCGGCATCGAAGACCGCCGCCACCGAAGTCCGCAGCCAGTGGTGATTAAAGAGCGAGAGCAGGCCGCCCAAAAGCACCCCCGTCGTCACGCGCCACGGCGCGAGAAGCGCGCTCGACGCGACCGCGAGCACGACCGTCACGCACATCCCCCGGAAGATGCGGCGTTCCATTGCCGAAGGGTCTTCCTCGCCCCCTTCGGGCGCGTGGCCGCGCGCACTGTCAACGATTTCTCTCATCACGGAACGGGCAATTTTACACGGGCCGCCGGGCGCTGTCGAGCGCCCATCCGCCGATGCGGTCACTTGATCTTCGAGATGATGCGAACGAATTCATAGAAGCCGACGACCGAGCCGAGGACTATTCCCGCGACCATCAGCCAGCTTGTGCCGAGCCAGCGGTCGAGCACCCACCCGAGCCCCATGAACGAGAGGACGGTGAAGAAGATCGTGAGCCCGGCGGCATAGGCCACGCCGCTCCTGCGCGTTGTCTCCTGCTCGTCGCCGCCGCCACCCGGCGTCCCATCTTTTTCGTTCTCCGTCATCTTCCGCCCGCCCCTCCGCCATTCGGGAAAACCCGTCACCGCACGCTTCTTCCGCGAGGCGCGCAGCGGTTCGGTCGCGCGCGCGACTACCGCGCCCCCTCCTCCGCCTTCAAATCCAACAACTCCTCGAACGCAAAGCGGTTCAGGCTCACCTTCTCTTCGGCGACGAGCTGGCCTCCCCTGTACATGCTCAGCACGCCGCGCAGGTGCGTGTATGCCCCGCACTCCTCAACCGGGTCGGACAGGTATTGGCCCCTGAAGGCGTAGCTCACGCCCTCGCTCTCGACCGTAGTGAACGAGAGTGTGATGGGCCGGGCCGCCGCCGCGCCGTTCGCCGGCGAATTGTCCGCGGGGGCTTCCGTATCGGCGACCGGCTCAATGAGCTTCACCGTCTCGAAGTCCAACTGCGCGCCCCGAGTGGTCACCAGCAGTCCGCGGACGGAGACGCTTCCCTGCACGTCCGGCGCAAGCGCGTCGCGGTTATCCTTTCTAGCGTCGTCCTCCTCTTTATAACCGAGGATGAAGTAGTCGAACTTCTCGAAGTCCTTCGGCCTGTCGCCGTTGATCTTGAAGGGGCCGAAATAGGTGGCGGGCGTAATGGCAACCAGAGGCCCGGCCCCTGAGTTATTTTCTTTCGGAACCTGCCCCGCGGCCACGAGCGCGCAAGACGAGAGAAGGACTAACCAGACCAGCAATCTACTCAGATACATTTACGATACTCACTCCCCCGGAATCATTTAGTGTCCGAATGAAACCATGCTTACTATTCGGTCAAGCGTCTGCTTTTGACCTCATCCAGAAGCCGCTCGGTCTTCTCCAACTCCCTGTCCGGGGCCCACGCCTCGAGTTCAGACCGCTCGGACTTGTGGAGCGCCTTGTAGGCGACCGCGCCGACGAGCGCGATGATGCCGACATAGAACAGCAGCTTCACGGCGGCGACGAAGATGCCGTAGACCATCAGCGCCCCGAGCGCGGCGAGCAGCAGCACGAGGAGCCAGAGAATGATTTTGAAGAAACTCATGTTTGTCACCTCCCGGCGGAAACTTCACCGGCCCGCAGGCCTCACACAGGTTAACGATGTGCCCGCCGCGAACGTTTCAGTGGTTATCACTCACCATCCGCCGCGCGTCGCGTAATTTTTGGGCAGCTCCCACAGAAGCGCCCGCCGCGAGTGGCGCATCGAGTCGTGGATGAAGCAGACGTGCGTACACCAGCAACTCTTTCCGCCGTCAATCGCTTCGACCTCCGCAGCGCGCTCGCGCGCCGCCCAGAGCTTATGGAAGTCGTAGTCGTAGTCCGCGAGCGAGGCGAAGCGCCCGCGCAGCTCGCAGGCGCGCACGCCGCCGTCGTAGTCAATGACGGCGGTCGTCTCGCCAGCCGTGCAGGGGAAGGGCCACGCGGTCGTCGCCTCGAAATTGGAGTGCTGCGTGCGGTAGTGCGTCGTGATCGCGCCGACATAGGCGACCGACTTGACGAAGCGCGTGGCTGCGTCGTCTTCGGCGAACATGCGAGCGCCGTATCGCGCGGTCAGCGCCGAGGCGCGCTCATAGATGCCGGGCAGGACTTCGGGCGGAACCTGCTTGATGGAGTCGCCCGCCTTCGTCTCGCCGCAGATGATGTTGAAGTAGTGGCCGTCGAGGCGGAAGTTGTGCCAGAGGAAGCCGGAGAGGAGTTCGACTTCCCCGTAATTCTCGGCGCAGATGACGGTGTTGACGTTGAGGCGGAAGCGTTCGGCGAATTTGTCCTTGAGCGGGTAGAGCGACTCGATGCAGGCGAGCGTTTTCTCCCAGTTGCCGGGCACGCCGCGGATGCGGTCGTGCGTCTTGCCGTAGCCGTCGAGCGCGACGTTGAGGTAGAGGTGAAGGCCGGGGTTATCTGTGAGCGCCCGCCCGACGATGTCGTAGACGAGCCGCTTGACGAGCCCGTTGGTCGGGATGATGACGCGCCGGACGCCATTGTTCGCGACGAAGGTCTGAATGATTTCCGACACGTCGTGCCGGAGCGTCGGCTCGCCCCCCGAGAGCCAGAGGTCTGTGATGGGCGGCATCGTCCGCGAGACTCGTTCGATCTGCTCGAAGCTGAGGTCGCCGGGGCGGTTCAGCTCTTCGTGGTAGAAGCAGGTCTCGCATTTGGCGTTGCAGCGCGAGGTGACGAAGAAGATGACGGTGCCGAGGCGCAAATCGCGCCGCGTCGAGCGCAGGAGTTGGTAGAGCTGTGCGGCCTTGTTAGGCATGTCCGGTTTCATTCGTCACGGGGGCGTCGTCGGGCGTCGCCGGCGGCGGCGGTGTGGCGGAGATAATCGCAGTTTCCGTCGCCGATTTCAATTCGTAGGTGACGCCGCGCCAGAGGATGCGGCGCGAACACGCGGCGGCGAGCGCGTTGTAGAGGTAGAGCGCCGCCGTGAGAGGCCACAGGGCGAGGTGCGCCCACAGCCCCGCGCGCAGTTGCGCGTGGTCATCCTCAAGCACGAGCGCCGCCGCACGCAGACGGAAGAAGGCCTTCCACGTCCCGAGCAGGAAGATTGCGCTCACCACGGCCAGCGGCCACGCGAACTCAAGCCCAAGCGCGGCGCGCGCGAGCGAGAGCGCGATGCCGCCGAAGAAGACGAGCACGAAGAGGAGGTTCGAGACGAGCACGATCTTCCAGAGCGTGGGCGCGTAGACACGCGTGATCTTGAGCTGTCGGGTGGTGAATTCCAGAAGCTCACGGAGGCTACAGTCTTCGTGCGAAGCGGTCAGGCAGGCGGGCACGAAATGGATTGGGAGCTTCGCCTCATGCAGTGCGCGCGTCAGCGCGAAGTCGTCCGAGAGCGTGCCGCGCCAGCGCTCGCGCATCCGCAGGCCTTCAAACGTCTCGCGGCGGATCGCGGTCGAGCCGCCCCAGCAGAAGTTGCGCGCGCCGTCCGAACCGAGCGCCGAGGCGATGGAGGCGTTCCAGACTGAGCGCAGGTGCGACGCGAGGCCGCCTGCCGTGGGCAGGAACCAGCGGTAGCCGGTGGACGCGCCCACCGTAGCGTCAGCCAGCGGCGCGACCAGCGCGCGCAGCCACCCGCCGGAGGGCCGCGCGTCCGTGTCCACGAAGACGAGCACCTCCGACGCGGGGTCACACTCGCCGACGGCGGCGCGCAGGTTGTGAACCTTCTGCCCGCTCTCGATTGCGCGCCCGGCGACGACGAACCGCGCGCGCGCTATGCTCTCGCCCGCGAACTTCCGGCGCGCCTCACGGGCGACGGCGAGCGCCGGGTCGTCCGGCCCGTCTGAGACGAAGATGATTTCGTAGGCTGGATAGTGCTGCGCGAAGAGCGCCGAGAGGTTTGCGCCGAGCCCCTGATCCACCCCGCGGCACGGCACGACGACCGAGGCGAAAGGCAAATAAAGCGGACGCTTCGCCGCCAGCTCCCGCCTGAAGTAGGCGAGCCAGCGCACGCCGCCGCGAAGCGACGCGATGCTCTGCAAGAGGACGAGCGCGGCGAGAAGGTAGTAGAACCACATCGGAGGTTTCTAGCGGGCGCAGGTCTGCGCGCGGCCCCCGTCAATCGAGTAGGTCGCGCCCGTGATCCAGCCCGCGCGGTCGGAGGCGAGAAAGAAGATCAGCTCGGCGACCTCTTCGGCAGTACCGACGCGCCCGAGCGGGTGCGTCTCTTTGGAGTGTTCGAGGAAGGCCGCGTAACTCTCTTCGCTCATGCCGGCCCGTCGATGCACCTCCGTTCTCACGACGCCGGGGTTGACGGCGTTGACGCGGACGCCCTTCGCGGCGAGTTCGAGCGCGGCGCAGCACGTCAGTTGATCCACACCGGCCTTCGAGACGCAGTAGGCAAGCACGCCCGGAAAGGCGCGCAACCCCGTCACGCTCGACACGTTGACGACGTTGCCCGGTCGCCTTTCGAGGTGCGGCAGGGCGAGCTGCATGAGTTGAAAGACCGAACGCAGGTTGACGTTCATCATCTCGTCCCACGCGCCGAGCGTCGTCGTCTCGACCGTCCCGCTGGTGAGGATGCCCGCCGCGTTGACGAGCACATCGAGCGCGCCGAACCTCTCGATTGTCTCCTCGACGCAGCGGCGCGCGTCCTCTTCGGAAGTCACGTCCGCTTTTATTGCCAGAGCCTCAGTGCCGCGCGCGCCGATGTCTGAGGCGACCCGCTCCAGCTCTCCACGGTTGCGCCCGACCAGCCCGACGCGCGCGCCCTCAACGGCGAAGCGCAGCGCCGTCGCGCGCCCGATGCCCGAGGTCGCGCCCGTCACGAGCGCGACCCTTCCCTCAAGTTCCTGTCCCATCCGGCCTCCCCAATCGCCAATAGTTTGTCGAGCGCGACTTGACAGTGCCGTGAGCAGCAGCAAGCGGGTCGTCCTCATGCGGTCACATCCTCTGAGGTAGACGCACCGGCCCCAAAGACCGCTCGCGGTAGTGGTTCGACCATCATTAAACACCGACGCCCCGGCGCGCAAACGCAGGAAGGCGCGAGAAGCCGTTTGGCCTCTCGCGCCTTTCCGGAAGCGCGCGCCGGATTCAAAAACCAGAGCAAATTGGTGCGCGTTTTTTTGGGCTCCCCGAAGCGCAGGCGCATGGTGAAGGAGGTCGCTCGCGCCGGCAAATACCTATCTACGCAGGGACACTCGACACGCACTCGATACCGGGGGGGAGGCGCTACGTCAATGGGTAGTTAAATTTTTTGTGGGGCTTGTTCGGGCGGGATGTGAGCGGCATTCAGAGAGCGGGGGCAAGCCCCCGCTCCGGGTTGTGATTTTAATCTTACTGTGGGCAGCGCCTCTGGCAGTTCCTCAGTTGACGCGCGCAGGCCTTCCGGTTTTTGCCCCGGCGCAGGCACACGCGGTACGCGCTGTTGCACCTCCGACGGCAACGGCTGTCCGGGATGCCCATATTGTGGTTCTCCGACATGGTCGTGGACGAGTTGGTATTCTGCGCGGCGCGAGCCGTGGGCAGGACGAACGACGACTGAACCGCGAAGGCGAGCATGAAGACTAAGAGCGCGAGTCGAGTCCGTGTGGGTTTCATTTCGAGCTTCTCCTTTCGGGGTGGCGGCGATGATGCCCGCGACCGCCTCACCTCAACGCTATCGCTCCGGCGGCGAGCGTCGAGACGAGCGCCTCGGCCATCTTGATGACGGGGTGCGGGTAGACGCCGATGAAGATCACGAAGACCGCGCAGATGACGAGCGCCGACGAGAGCGCGGGCGAGAGCGAGAGCGGGCGCGCCTCGGCCTCGCGCTCGCCCAGATACATCGCGCGGATGAAGCGCACGTAGTAATAGAACGAGACGACCGTGTTGATGGCCGCCCACGCGGCGAGCCAGTAATACCAGTTCTTCCCCTCCAGCTTCCCGCGCTGGAAAAGCCCGCCGAACAGAAACCACTTCCCGATGAAGCCGCCCGTCAAGGGCAGGCCCCCCAAAGAGAGCATGAAGATCGCCATCATCAAGGCCATGCCCGGAGCCGACGCCGAGCAGGAGGTATCCAGCGTTCGAGATTGACGAGTAGGCCAGCAGACGCTTCGAGTTGTTCTGCGTCACCGCCGCCCAGTTGCCCACCATGATTGTGACGGCGGCGACCAGTCCGACGAGCGGAGCCCACTCGACCCTCATCCCGCCCAGAGCTTCGAGGAAGATGCGCGCGAAGAGCGCGAAACTCGCGGCCTTCGACCCCGTCGAGAGGAAGGCGGTGACGGAGGTGGGCGCGCCCTCATAAGCGTCCGGAGCCCACATGTGGAAGGGGACGGCGGCGATCTTAAAGAAGAGTCCGGCGGCGAGCGCGATCATCGCCAGCAGCAACAGGGGCCTTAAGCCTCCGACCGCGCTCTCAGGCGAGGCCGCGAAGACCTGCGCGACGCGCGGCGCGATGTCGCCGAGATTGGTCGAGCCCGCCACGCCGAAGAGCAGCGACATCCCGTAGAGCAGGATGCCCGAAGAGAACGCGCCCAGCAGGAAGTATTTCATCCCCGCCTCGTTCGAGCGTTTCTCGCGCTTCATGTAGGCGACGAGCACATAGAAGGTGAGCGCCATCAATTCGAGGCTGATGTAGAGCACGATAAGGTCGTATCCGCTCGACAAAAACATCATGCCGGTCGTCGCAAAGAGCAGGAGCGCGTAATACTCGCCCCGCTGCTCGCCCTCAACGTCGAGGTAGCGCAGCGAGAGCGAGACGGTGAGTGCGGCGGCGAGCAGGAAGATGAGCTTAAAGACGACGGCGAACCCGTCAATCCGCACCGTGTCGTAGAAGCCCGACATCACTGCGGGCGCGAGGTCTGCTGCGGGGAACAGGAAGTCGCGCCCCAGCACGAGGACGGACGCGGCGGCAAGCAGGATTCCGGCGAGCGCGAAATAGCCCGTCCAGCGGCTCTGGCGTTTCGGGAGCACGACCTCCATCACGAGCGCCACGCACGCGCAGACGGTCAGAATTATCTCCGGCGCGATGAGGCGCAGGTCGCCCGCGTCGAACAGCGCGGTGGTGTTGGCTTGGAGTAGAAACATAAGTTTGAACGATGAACGATGAACGATGAACTGAAAGACGGCCTGTTTTTAGTTCATCGTTCATCGTTCCGACTTCAGCATTTGTTTTTCCGCCGTCTCGGGCACGCGCGCGGGCGTGCCGGGCATGGGGTAGTTGGGTCGAACGTGGCGGACGACCGCGTTGACGGGCTCACGGAGGTATTCGAGGAACGGCTTCGGGTACGCGCCGATCCAGAGCGAGAGCACGACGAGCGGCAGCATGTAGGCCCATTCGCGTCCCTTGAGATCGCGTAAATGTTCGTTCTTCGGATTCTCGATGTTGCCGAAGAACATCCGCTGGTAGAGCCAGAGCATGTAGCCCGCGTTGAGGATGATGCCGAGCGCGGCCCAGCCCGCCCACCACGGGTTCGCCTCGAACGCGCCGCGCATCGCCAGAAATTCCGAGATGAAGACGCACAAAAGCGGCAGACCTATCGCCGTCATCGCCATCGCGAGGAAGACCGCCGCATATCCCGGCATGACGTGCGAGAGGCCGCCGAATTCAGAGATATTGCGCGTGTGCCGTCGCTCGTAGATGACGCCCACCAGCAGGAAGAGCGCGCCCGAGTAGATGCCGTGGTTGATCATGTGGAGCACCGCGCCGTTCAACCCGTTCGGATTGAGCGAGAAAAGCCCCAGCATGACGACGCCCATCGAGGAGACGCTTGAGTATGCGACCAGCTTCTTGACGTCGCCGTCGGCGCGGACGACGAAGTACATCGCCGCCAGCGCGCCGTAGATGATGCCGATGATGGCGAGCACGATCATCACGTTGCGCACGCCGAAGGAGCCGAAGTGCGACTGGTCGGCGGCGGCTTTCGGGAAGAACGGCAGGTTGAAGCGGAAGAAGCCGTAGGTGCCGAGTTTCAAGAGGATGCCCGCGAGGATGACGGAGCCGGCGGTCGGGGCCTCGACGTGCGCGTCGGGGAGCCACGTGTGGAAGGGCCACATCGGCACCTTGATGGCGAAGCCAATGGCGAAGGCGAAGAACAGGAGCACCTGCATCGTCCCCATCGGAATGACGGAGCCGAGCGCCTGCATGTACATGATGTTGAAAGTGCCCGCGCCGCTCTGCGCCGCCGCCGCCGCGTTGTTGAGCACCGCCTGCGCCGCGCCGTTCCCCGCCCCGGCCAGCACGGAAAGCGCCTGCGCGCTAACCTGACTCGTGAGCGACGGGTCCTGCGTCAGGAAGTACATCTTGATGATGCCGAGGAGGAGTCCGACTGAGCCGACCAGCGTGTAAAGAAAGAACTTGATGGCCGCGTAGAGCCGCCGCTCGCCGCCCCAGATGCCGATGAGGAAATACATCGGCACAAGCGAGACCTCGAAGAAGAGGAAGAACAGGAAGAGGTCCATCGAAGCGAAGACGCCGACCACCGACGCCTGCAACAGCAGCAGCAGCGCGTAATACTCCTTCTCGCGCTTCCCGATGTACTCCCACGAAGAGAGCGCCGCGATGACGCCGAGCAGCGTCGTCAGCGTGATGAGGAGCACCGCCACGCCGTCCACGCCCAGCTGGTAACGCGCGCCGAGGACGGGAATCCACTGGCAGTCCTCGATGAACTGCATCCCGCCCACCGCGCGGTCGTAACCCAGCAGCGCGAGCGACACCACAAACGCCAGCCCGAACCACGCGGTCGCGAACTTCTTGATCGCGCCCGTCTGCTCTTTCTTGAACGCGAAGAGGATGATGAGCGCGCCCACCGCGGGCAGCCACGTGATGATGGAGAGAAGGTAAGGAATGTTCACTGTTACTCCCGAAGAAGAAAAATGACGAATCCGGAATGATGAATGATGAATAAAAGACAAATCGTCTCTTAATTCATCATTCATCATTCATCATTCCGCATTGCCTTTCATTGTCTGCCCGTGAAGGCGGAAAGAATGTCGCCGCCGAAGAAGATGGCGACGGCGGCGACGAGGCCGAGCACCATCACGAGCGCGTAGTTGGCCGTGAGGCCCGTCTGCGCGGCGCGGAGCAGCGGCGACATCAGGATTTTGATGAACCCCGCGACGCCGTTGACTGCCCGCGTCCATCGTCCGGCGCGTGACGAGCGCGCCGTAGAGTTCGTCCACCCAGTATTTGTTGAAGCTCGCACGGTAGAGCGGCCCCAGACGCGCGGCCCAGAGGCCCGGCAGGTGCGGGCTCCTGATGTAGAAGAGATAGCCGAGCCCGATGCCTAAGCCCGCCGCCAAAAGTGAGACGATGATGAAGAACCACTCGGCGGCGAGGTGGCTGCCCAACTTCTCTTCGACCGCGTGCGCGAGGTTGAAGCCCGTGTCGCCGTAAGGCTTGAAAGCCGCGCCGTGCCCTGCTTCACTCCGCGCCGCCGCGCCGTGCCCCGCCTCCCCCTCCGGCGCGGCCTCGCCCACCACGCTCGTCGCCGTCGAAGCGATCAGGTGATTCCCTTCCGCCGCGTCCTGACCGCCCGCTGCCTTCTGCCCGCCGCCTTCCGCTTTAGCGTGCTCGCCCGCCCCCGTCGCGTGGCCCTTGCCGAACCGGTGCGTCGAGGGGTTCCAGATGACGGGGTCGAGCCAGTTCACGATGTTCAGTTTCCCGCCGACGTGCGCGCCGCCCGTAAATGCCGTGCTGATGCCGACGAAACCGCCGATGACCGCGAGCACCGCGAGCACCGCCAGCGGAATCCACATCGAGGGCGGCGACTCGTGCGGGATGACCGAGCCGTGTGCGCCGTGCGCGCCGTGCGAATCGTGCCGGTCGTGAATGTCGCGCCCGTGCTCGTCAATAATTTCAACGGCTTCGTCCTCGGTGTGTCCGGCTTCGAGGGCGTGCGCGACGCCGACGTGCTCGCCCGGCTCGTGGTGCGGGCGGTCGCCGGCTGACTCAGTCCGCGCATCGTGCGGCTTGACGTGCTCGTCGTAGCCGTGCGCGTGCGCCTCGTCGGCCTGCCCCCCGGCGGTGACTTCGAGGAACCGCTCACGGCCCCAGAAGGTCAAAGCCATGAGCCGCGTCATGTAGAAGGCCGTGCAGGTGGCGGCGACGGTCGCCACAGCCCAGAGCAGCCAGCCGTAAGGGATGTACTCGGTCGAGGCCGCGTTCCAGAGAATTTCGTCCTTCGACCAGAAACCCGCAAACGGGATGATGCCGCAGATGGCGAGCCAGCCCGCGACGAAAGTCCAGTAGGTCTTCGGCATGTACTTGCGGAGCCCGCCCATCCGCCGCATGTCCTGCTCGTGGTGCATGCCGTGGATGACGCTCCCGGCGCCGAGGAACATCAGCGCCTTGAAGAAGGCGTGCGTCATCACATGAAAGATGCCGACGACGAAGGCCCCGACGCCGCACGCGAGGAACATGAAGCCGAGCTGCGAGACGGTCGAGTAGGCGAGCACTTTCTTGATGTCGTTCTGCGTGATGCCGATGGTCGCGGCGAAGATGGCGGTCAGCGCGCCGACGATTGCCACGACCATCATCATCGTCTGCGAGTGCTGAAAGATGACGTTCGTGCGCGTCAGCATGTAGAGCCCGGCGGTGACCATCGTCGCCGCGTGGATGAGCGCCGAGACGGGCGTCGGCCCCGCCATCGCGTCAGGGAGCCACACGTAGAGCGGAATCTGAGCGGACTTACCGCACGCGCCGATGAAGAGGCCGAGAGCGATCCACGACATGATGCCCCACGTGCCGATCAACTCGACGGGGTAGGTGCTCGCCTGCTCCATCACGTTTGTGTACTGCGTCGAGCCGAACGTCGCGATGACGGCAAAGACGGCGAGCGCGAAGCCGAAATCCCCCACGCGGTTCGTGATGAAGGCCTTGCGCGCGGCGTCGCCCGCCTCACGCCGGTCGAAGTAGTAGCCGATGAGGAGGTACGAGCAGAGGCCCACACCCTCCCACCCGACAAACATCATCATGAAGTTCGAGCCCATCACGAGCACGAGCATCGAGAACATGAAGAGGCCGAGGTAGGCGAAGAAGCGGTAGAAGCCCGGATCGCCGTGCATGTAGCCGGTGGCGAAGACGAAGATGCAGAGGCCCACCCCCGTCACGATGAGCATGAAGACGGAGGAGAGCGCGTCGAGCTGGAAGCTCCACTCCACGTCTAAGAGCGCGCCCACGCCTCTGCGTTCCGCGGCCCTCGCCCCCCCGACGAGGACGGGATCGTTCGGCCCCAAGCCCCGCTCGGCGCGC
>JAIVJM010000074.1 GCA_020199995.1 Acidobacteriota bacterium
ATGCCGGTTACAGTTTTTATCCCCACCGCGCTCAGGCAGTTCGCTGCCGGCGAGGCGGAGGTCGAAGTCGAGGCGCAGACCGTGGGTGCGGCGCTCGACGTTGTGATGTCGCGGCACGCGGAGATTACGCGCTACAGCCGCCACCTCATCATGCCCGAAGTGGGGATGGAGGGGCAGCGGAAGTTGAAGGCTGCGCGCGTGCTGATGATCGGCACGGGGGGACTGGGTGCGCCGCTCGGGATGTATCTGGCGGCGGCGGGCGTGGGCACGCTCGGGCTGGTTGACTTCGACGTGGTGGACGAGTCGAACCTTCAGCGCCAGATCGTCCACGGCACGAAGGACGTGGGGAGGCCGAAGATAGAATCGGCGCGCGACCGCCTCACGGACATCAACCCGCACGTTAAAATCGAAGCCTACGAGACGCGCCTCACGAGCGAGAACGCTTTGGGGCTCTTCCGCGACTACGACATCGTCGTGGACGGGACGGACAATTTCCCCACCCGCTATCTCGTCAACGACGCGTGCGTTCTGACGGGGAAGCCCAATGTCTACGGCTCGATTTTCCGCTTCGAGGGACAGGCGAGCGTCTTCTGGGCTGAAAGGGGCGCATGCTACCGCTGCCTCTACCCGGAGCCGCCGCCGCCCGGACTCGTGCCTTCGTGCGCCGAGGGCGGCGTGCTCGGCGTGCTGCCCGGCATCGTCGGCGCGATTCAGGCCAACGAGACCATCAAGCTCATCCTCGGGGCGGGCGAGCCGCTCGTCAACCGGCTGCTTTTGTTCGACGCATGGAAGATGCGCTTCCGCGAGCTGAAGCTGAGGAAAGACCCTGCGTGCCCGGTGTGCGGCGAGGGCGCGACGATTAAAGAGTTGATTGACTACGAGGAGTTCTGCGGGCTGCGTCCGAGTGCGCCCGCGCCGGAGGCGAGCACCACACAGACGGAGGAGAAACCACGCATGGAAGAGATCACCGCGACCGAATTGAAACAACGCCTCGAACAGGGCGACGACCTGCAAATCATTGACGTGCGCGAGCCCAACGAGTTCGACATCGCGCGCCTACCCGGGACGAAGCTCATCCCGCTGGGCCAAGTCGTCAACCGCAAAGACGAGATTGACGAGGGCCGCGAGACGGTCGTCCACTGCAAGGGCGGCGTCCGCAGCGCGAAGGCCATCGAGGCGCTCACCGGCGCGGGCTTCAAGGGCCGCCTCGTCAACCTCAAGGGCGGCATCACCGCGTGGTCGAACGATGTTGACCCGAGCGTGCCGAAATACTGAAGCGCCGAAATGTGATGACTTGACGAGAGGAGAAGCGAGATGGAGGTCAGCAACGCGCCCGAATTGGATTCACAGGACGAGGAAGAGTCGGAAGACCGCGAGGCTGAGCGCGACGGCGACGCCGCAGAGTCGGACGCGCCGACCGCCGTTGAAGAGAACGAAGCGATGAGCATGGTGCTGAGCGGCGAAACGCTCGACGGCGTCCAGCGGGACGCGGGCGACGAGTGAGCGCCGCCCGACCGCAGTGGACTTGTCACACAAACGAAGACGCCTGCCGTTCCCGCGGCAGGCGTCTTCTTCATTCGGCTGGTCGAAGCGCGTTCGCTTCGGCGCGGGCGGCCCGGTTACTTGCCGGAGGCGGCCTGTCCCTGCTTCTCGCCCTGCCGCCCGAGGTGCTGCGTGAGTAGTTGTTTGGCCTGCTCGGCGCGACGCTGGTACGCCTCTTTCGTCTCGGTGAAGAACTTGACGAGTTCCTCATCGCCCTCCTGCTTCGCGTCGGCGATGTAGAGCGCGACGGTCTCCGCGCCCTGCAACAGGTGGTAGGCGGTGCTGATGAGGTCGTAGGTGATGTCTCTGGTGCCGGTATTTCCCTGACTATTATCACTCTGGTTCGCGGGCATAGCTTGACTCCCTTTCGCTGGTTAGTGGATAGACATGACGGGGGCTCGTTTGGGGAACTTGCGGTTGATTGTAGGGTGGCCGTGACGACGGGTCAAGGTGCGGCGTCTCGCCACCGTCGGAGGGTGGCGAAAAGCGCCGTGAAGCCCTTCGAGCCGGCGCGAAAGTGGCCCGTGGCGTGCGACGGTAAGTGGCCCTCCGGGCGGCGCGTGCGCCAGCGTATAATTTGAGTGGCGGCCCGCTTGGGGGGCGTCGAAAGGGAGGCCGACATGGCTTTACAGATGAAGGATCGTTGTGAGAAATGCGGGGGCGAACTGCGGCCTGAAGCCCAGGCGTATGTCTGCACTTTCGAGTGCACATACTGCCCGGCGTGTGCGGGCGAGATGCGCGCGACGTGTCCGAACTGCGGCGGCGAGCTGGTTCGCAGGCCGCGACCGGCAGGCGCGTCGGTGAGGGAAAACTGAGATGCGCATTGAAGGTGTCAACCCGGAAGAGGTCGGGGACGGCTACGTCCGGCGCGTGCTCGAAGCGCAGGCCAGGAGTTGGGGCGCGCCGCTGCTGAATCATCTGCTGTACGCGCGCCGCCCCTCGATCTTTCGCGGCGCGCGCGCGATGTGGCAGGGAATCGAAGCCTCCGGGCTGGTTGACGCTCGACTTCAGGCGCTCGTCAACCGCCGCGTGGCCGCGCTCAACGGGTGCGAGTTTTGACAGGACATCAACGCTGCGGTCGGCAGCGAACTCGGCGTCACGGCGGAGAAGATCGAAGCCCTGACGGATTACGCGAAGAGCCCGCTCTACACTGAGGCCGAGCGCGTCGCGCTCGAATACGCCGACGCGATGACGATCACCGGGCGCGAGGTGGGAGACGAGCTGTTCGCGCGCCTGCGCGGATTTTATTCCGAGGACGAAGTCGTCGAGCTCACTGAGGTCATCGCATGGGAGAATGCTTCGAGCAAATTCAACCGCGCCCTCCGCGTCCCCTCGCAGAAACTCTGGCGGCGCGCTTGAGTCTACTCATCAGCGAACGTCCAGATCGCGGCTTCGAGTTCTTCGAGCGTGAGGCCCGCGGCCCGCGGGTCGAGACGCAGCGCGTACTTCCGCAGGTCGCTGCACTCGTAGAGGATCGTGAGCAGCATGAGGCGCGCGCGAAGATTCGCGTCGAGCTCAGCTTCCGCGTAGCCGTAAGCCAGCAGTAACGCCCTCTGCAACTCGCGCCTGCCCTGCACCATGAGGACGCCGGGCGCGACAAACTCGTATTCGTGAAAGCCGCAGAACGAGTCGCCGAAGTCGAAGAGCGCCGTCGGACGCCAGCGCCCGCCCCGCCGCGCGAGCAGAATGTTGCCCGGATGCACGTCGCCGTGGAGCAGCACGGGCTCGAAAAGCGCCGGTAAAAGTTCGAGCCTCGACGCGACGTAACCGGGCAGGCTCTCCAGCCATTCGGGGTTCGCGCCGCACGCGCGCTGCCGCTCGACCGACTCGCGCGCCTTGCCCTCGACGTAGCCGCGCCAGTCGCGGTTAAGCTCCGGCGGCGCGGGCGAGGCGGGGCGTGCATGCAGTTCCCTTAACGCGCCGCCGAGGCGCGAGACGATTTCAAGCCGCCCGCGCTCCTCAATCTCGGGCCACACCTCGTGCATCGGGATGCCTGCGAGGCGCGTCATCACGAGGTACGGCCAGCCCTCCATCTCGCCCGCGTGCATAACTTCGGGCGTCTCGATGCCGAGCCGTGCCCGCGAGGCCAATTCGAGCGCCGCCCGCTCTCGAAGGTGCTGCAAGCGAAGCGGGGCGTAGATTTTAACGATTGCACGCTCGTCCGCGAAGAAGATGACGTTTTCGCCCGTCGGAGAGCGGAGCAAGGAAGTGTGCGGGATGCGATGCCGCGCGCAGATGATTGCCGCCGCCTGTCGCCATACGTCGGAGTTGAAATGGCGTTGGAAATCGTCGGCGTCAGTGTTGACAGGAAGGCTCAGGCGCATCTTTACAAGAACCTGTTAAGCATGTCGGCGCACTCTGTCGCACGCGGCTATGCGTTTAGAAGCAAGGTTGCGGCTTTATCATTTCCGAGGTCTCACGCGCAGGGCAGCGGCCAGCCGCTTGACGCCTTCGCGTATCTCCTGCGCGTCGTAGGCAGCGTAGCCGAGCACGAGCCCGCCGCGTCGGGGACGCCCGAGGCAGAATGAGGAGAGCGGCTGCGCGTCCACTCCGTGCGCTTCCGCCGCGCGCGCGGCCACGCGGTCGTCCATGTCTTCGGGGAGCCATCCCATGAGGTGAAGTCCGGCGGCGGAAGTCTCGATTTCGAGCAAGTCCTTCAGCTCGCGCCGTGCCTCTTCGACCAGCACTGCCTGACGCGACGAATACAGGGCGCGCATGCGTCGGACGTGGCGCGCGAAGTGGCCCTCTTCGAGGAAGTCCGTGAGCACGGCCTGCTCGACGGTCGGAGAATGTCGGTCAGAGAGGGCGCGCGCGGCGCAGAAAGCCGCCACGAGGTCTGCGGGCACAACCATATAGCCGATGCGCAGAGCGGGGAAGAGCACCTTGCTGAAGGTGCCGAGATAGATGACGCGCCCCTCTGCGTCGAGCCCCTGCAAGGCGGCGAGGGGCCGGCCCTCGTAGCGGTACTCGCTGTCGTAGTCGTCTTCCAGAATCCATGCGCCCGCGCGGCTTGCCCACTCGATGAGCGCGAGGCGTCTCGCGAGGCTCATCGTCACGCCCGTCGGGTACTGGTGCGAAGGCGAGACGTAGACGAGCCGCGCCGAAGGCTCCACGTCAGCGCCCGCCTCGACGTCCATCCCGTTTTCGTCCAAAGGGACGGGCACGAGCCGCGCCCCGGCGGCGGCGAGCGCGCCCTTCGCGCCGAGGTAGCCCGGCTCTTCGACCCACGCGGCATCGCCGGGGTCGAGCAGCACGCGCGCCGCGAGGTCGAGCGCCTGCTGCGCGCCCGCGACGACGATGACCTGCTCCGGCTCGCAGACGACGGCCCGCGCTGCCCCGAGGTAAGCGGCAATCGCCGCGCGCAAGGGTGCGTGTCCGGCGGGGTCTCCGTAGTTCAAGAGGTCGCGCCGCGGTCGCCGCCAGTGGCGAGCCGTCAGGCGCGACCACAGCTCGAAGGGGAAAGCGTCGAGCGCGGGCGTCCCCGGTCTGAAAGGGCGCGCTCGGCCCTCGAAGCGCGAGAGGTTGATGTGAGTTGCGGCGAGCGACGCGCCGCGGGTCGAGAGTGCGCGGCGACGGGGCCGAGGATGAGCGGCCCGCCGCTCGCCCGCGCGCGCGTTGAGCAAATCGTCGGGCAGCGTGCGCGAGACGAAAGTGCCTGAGCCAGTGTGGCCCTCGACGTAACCTTCGGCGAGGAGCTGCTCGAAAGCGTTCATCACCGTGTTGCGCGAGACTCCGAGTTCGCACGCCAGCTCGCGCGTCGAGGGCAGGCGCGTCCCGGCCTTCAACTGCCCCGCCAGAATCGCCCGCCGGATGCCGTCATAAAGCTGCCGGTAAAGCGCGACGCTCGAGCGCGCGTCGAGCGCGGCGGCGGCGAAAGGCATGGCTGTCGAGAGCTTGCTCATAAATGGAAGCGTTGATAAAGGAACAGCCGGACGGGGAAACATCCGGACGGCATCGAGCCCGTCCATGTTAGAAGAAATTGGCCCCTGCAATCCAGCGGGAAATGGCGCTTGCCGGCGGGCCAATCTTTGCTACAGTGACGCCGCGATTGAAAATGGTCAGGAGGCGACGAGCGATGAGTGAGCTTGCACCCACGGAGAGAACGACTCTGAAGCGTCTGCCGCAGAGGGGCGCGTTCGACCGCGAGACCATGTACGGGATTCTTGACGAAGGCTTTGTGTGTCACGTCGGGTTCGTCGTCGAAGGCCAGCCCTTCATCATCCCCACCGCCTACGGGCGGGCGGGCGACGAGTTGTTTATCCACGGGTCGCGCGCGAGCCGGATGCTGAAGGCTTTGCGCGGAGGCATTCAGGTGTGCGTCACGGTGACGCTCGTGGACGGGCTCGTGCTTGCGCGCTCGGCCTTTCACCATTCGATGAACTATCGCTCGGTCGTCGTCTTCGGCAATGCGCGCGTGGTCGAAAGCGACGAAGAAAAGCTCTCGGCGCTGCGCTCCTTCACCGAGCACGTCGCGCCCGCGCGCTGGCAGGAGGTGCGCCCGCCGAACCGACAGGAACTGAACTCCACGCTCGTGCTCGCGTTGCCTTTGAAGGAGGCTTCGGCCAAGCTGCGCACGGGGCCGCCCGTGGACGACAAGGAGGACTACGCGCTGCCCGTCTGGGCCGGCGTGGTGCCGCTGACGCTGGAAGCGGGGGAGGCAATCCCCGACCCGCGCCTGCCCGCGGGGACGCCCCTCTCAGCTTCGCTCGAAGGCTTCAACGTCGCGTCGAGACCTCATTCAAATACTCGTTGACAGTCACGGCGCAGGGGTTGATACTGTGACCGAAATCAGATTCCGGTCACCACTGCCGACACCCTATGCGAGCCATAGCCACGCGAGAAGACATCCGCGACCTCATTCTCGACGCGACCGACCGGCTGCTGGCACGGTACGGTTACAAGAAGATGACGATGGAAGATTTGGCGCAGGAGGTCGGCATCGGCAAGGGCACGATCTACCTCCACTTCCCGAGCAAGGAGGAGGTCGTCCTCTCGCACGTCGACCGCATTGTCGAGCGGCTCAAGGTCGAGCTTTCCGTCATCGCGGGCCGCGAACAATCCCCGGCCACGCGGCTGCGCGAGATGCTGCTGACGCGCGTGCTCTACCGCTTCGACAGCGTGCAGCACTACACGGAGAGTCTGAGCGACCTGCTGGCGGCGCTCAGGCCCGGCCTGCTCACGCGGCGGCGTCGCCATTTCGAGGAGGAGGCGCAAATCCTCGCCGACGTTCTGCGTGAGGGGAAACGCGAAGGGCTCTTCGAGTTGAGGGACGCGGCCTCGACCGCGCGCACGCTGCTGACGGCGACCAACGCGCTGCTGCCGTACAGCCTCAGCGCGCGCGAGCTGGGCAAGCGCGAGGATGTCGCGGCGGAGGCCGCGCGGGTCGTCGCGCTGTTGTTGCACGGGTTGCTCAAAGCCGACGCGAAGGCTGAGCGGAGTTGAAAATGATGCGGAGCAAAATCGTGAAGTGGTCGCGCCGGTTCGCGCTCCTGTCGGGCCTCGCGCTCCTTGCGCTGCCGTCAACGGGCGGGCTGGCGCAGAAGAAGGATGCGACGACGACTACTGAACTGCGCGCGCTCGTCGAGACGGAACGCGCCTTCTCACGCGCCTCAACGGAAAAGGGGATGAAGGGAGCTTTCCTCTCATTCGCTGCCGACGACGGGCTGCTTTTCCGGCGCACCGCCGTCAACGCCAAAGAGTTGTGGCGGCAGACCACGCCTGCGCCCACGGGACTGCTCACATGGCAGCCTGCTTACGCGGACATCTCGCGCGCGGGCGACCTCGGCTACACGACCGGCCCGTGGGAGTTCAGGGCCAAACCCACGGACAGGGACGCGGCGGGCCACGGCCATTTCGTCACCGTCTGGCGCAGGCAGGCGGACGGAACTTTTAAGTTCGCGCTCGACATCGGCACGAGCCACCCGGCCCCGACGACGCCTCAGAACGTCCTCCGGTATCCGCCGCCGCCGGGGCCTGCCCGGAAGCGGGGAAAGTAAGAACGAGCAGGGCCAGCAGGGCCAACGCGGCGTGGCCGACGGCTCGCTTGAAGGGGCCGACATTTCTTTTCATGGTTCTGTCTCCTCAGAACGATTGAGTTGAAAGATGAGAGCCGTCATGCGGGGTCGTCCGGCGCGATAGCGCCGCGGCTTCTCGATGGTTGTTGCG
>JAIVJM010000075.1 GCA_020199995.1 Acidobacteriota bacterium
GGGTTCGAGCGCCTCGCGCATGCGCTCGCGGAGGTCCAAACGCTTGACACCCGCGAGTCCGATCTCGGCGGCGGCGATGTCCGTGCGTCGCACGCGGGCGGCGGCGCACGCGCGTTCAATCGCCTCGCGGACGGCGCTCGCGGCATCGCTGACGCCCACGCGCAGAGGGTTCGACGGCCCCGCCGTCCCCTCGCCCAGCGTCTTCAGATTCCTGTCCGCGATGAGGGCGTGCGTCTTCGTCGCCCCGCCGTCGACGCCCAGCCAGAGCTGCCGTGTGCGGAGGGGCGCCGCCGCCGTGGGGGCGGGCCGGATTTTGACTGGTGTGCGCCTCACCTTCATCGGGGGACAGTGCGCGGCGCTTACTTGCGCGCGCGAAGCTAATACGATCGCGCGCGAACGCCCACGCGCGGAATTTATGGTGCAAGTGTAGCGAGACTTTGCGTATAATGAAAACTAAAAGAATTTATTTCCGCGATAAACATCCCTGATAGGAGCCAACGATGGAGATTCGTCAACTGAGGGCATTCACCGCTATTGCCGAGGCGCGCACATTCACGGCGGCGGCCCTGCAAGTCCACGTTACGCAGGCCGCCATCAGCATGCAGATCCGCCAGCTCGAACGCGAAATCGGCCTCCCCCTTTTTATCCGCACGCCCCGCCGCGTCGTCCTCACCGAGGCGGGCGAGAAGCTGCTCGACCGCGCCCATTCCATCCTGCGCGACCACGACGCCGCGCTGGCCGAGCTGGCCGAGCTGGCCGGGGCCGAGCGCGGGCGTCTGCGGCTCGGGAGCGCCTCGGCGATGGTCAGCGCCGACCCGCTGCCGCTTATCCTGAAACGACTCAGGAAGCTCTACCCGGAGGCGGAGATTTCCGTCACTTCAGGGACGAGCGAGGGGCTGGTGAAGCGGCTTTTGTCGGGCGAGATCGAGATGGCTTTCGTCTCGCTGCCCGTCGAGGCGCGGAACATCGAGACCGAGGTACTGCGCCGCGACCAACTCGTCGCCATCGCGGGGCCGCGCCACCCGCTCGCGCGCGAGCGCGTCGTGAGCGCCTTTACGCTCGCGGGCGAGAGGCTCATCCTCGGCGAGCGCGGCGGCAATACGCGGCGGCTGATTGACGAATTCTTCGCCGAGGCGGGGCTCAAGCCCTCGGTGGTCATGGAGCTGAGTCGGCAGGCCGCGATCAAGAACATGGTGGCGGCTGACATGGGCGTCGGCATCGTGCCTTTGAGCACGGCCCGCGAGGACGTCGAGAAGGGCCGACTCGTGCGCTGGTGGATCGAGGGTGCGCGCATCAACTGGGAACTCGGCGTCGCGCGCCTGAGCGGCGGCTATCTCTCCCCGGTCTGCAAGGCTTTCCTCGGACTCTGCCGCGAGCACTTCTCCGCCGAAGCGAATGCGACCGAGAGTGCGAATGGCGTGCGCCGCAAGGCTCCGCAACGTGTGGGCGCGGCGAAGAAAACGTCCGGTGCGAGGGGCGGGAAGAAGGCGCGCGCAAAATCCCGCGGCTAGGAAGCAGCCCCGGCGAGATTCGCAAAAGAGCGTCAGCCGAAGCCGCAGAGCGTCAGCCGAAGCGGCGTCGCCTCGTTGCGGCGACGCCGCATCAAACTTTCTTTTTGCGGCTGTAAGGGGCCGGGACCGAAGGGGCGATGGAAGTGGAGATCAAAGAGGATATGCGGGAGGCGCGGGCGCAGCAGATTTTTCCGCTGACCGCCGCCCGGCTCGAAGAATGGGTGTCGCGTCCTGAAGTGGCGGGCGTGCTCCTTGTCGGCTCGAAGAGTCGCGGCTATGGCGACGAACTCTCCGACGACGACCTCGAAGTGATTCTGGAAGATGGGGCGCACGCGCGACTCACGCCGACCGAGTGCGTCGAGCATCTCTTCGTCGGCGAGGGCGCGGCGCGCCGGCTCATCTACGACGCGCAGTACGTCTCGCTCGGTGAGCTTGAAGCGAAGACACGCTCGGCGCGTGACCTCGACCACTGGCCCTACGAGGCCGCGCGCGTCCTCTTCGACCGCGACGGACACGTGGCCGCGGCTGTCGCTTCGGCGGCACTGATGGATGAAGGCTTCCGTCGCGCGCTCCTGCTTCACGGGACGATTGACGCGGGCATCGCCGTCAAGCGCGCGCTCAAGACCGGGGGGCGCGGCCTGGAGGGCGCGGCGCGCATGCTGCTCGCGCGCGGGGCGAAGGCTTTGGCGCGCGTGCTCTTCGCGCTTGAGCGGCGCTGGGTTCCGCTCGACCACTGGCTCGAACCGGAGTTGAAGACTTTGAAGGAAGGAGAGGACGCCGCCCGCGGGCTACTCGACGCGCTCCGAAGCGGCGACCCAGCGACGCTCGGCGATGCTCTGAAGTCTCTCGAAGACAGGCTCCACGCCGAAGGAGTTCCCCGCCCCGATGGCCGCACCGAACTCTTCTTCGAGCTGATCCACCCCTCGCGCGCTGAAGAGCGTGCGGTTCATGGGTTGAATTAAGATTTGAAAGACAGACCGCGCGCGCCCCTCCGCGAAGGCTCCGGCCTTCAAACAAGATAGCGTTTCATCAATCCCGCCCAGAGCCCCTGAGCCTTGAGGATCAATTCGCAGACCTCGCGGACGGCCCCGAAGCCGCCGTTCAGAGTCGTCACGTAGTGCGCGGCGTCGCGCGTGTCGGGGGTGGCATCGGCGACGGCGACGCCGAGTCCGGAGCGGAGCATGAGCGGGATGTCCGTCACGTCGTCGCCGACGAAAGCGACCTCCCCCGCGTCGAATCCTTCGGAGGCGAGGAGGTCTTTGAAGACTTCGATTTTGTCGAGCGCGCCCTGCCGGACGTGGGAGATGCCGAGGTCTTCGGCGCGGCGGACGACCGCACTCGAAGTGCGGCCCGAGATGATGCCGGAGCGGAGCCCCGCGCGGTGCAGGAGCACAAGACCGTGGCCGTCGCGCGTGTGGAAGCTCTTCTCTTCGTCCGCGCCGCCGACGAGCGTGATGCGCCCATCCGTCAGCACGCCGTCGCAGTCCAACAGTAACAGCCTGATGCGCGCGGCCCTTCGTTTAACTTCAGAGTGTTCCAGCATGAATCGTAAGAGTCTGGAGTCTGGAGTCCGGAGCATGAAAAGAAAGTCTTTTCTTTCCGGCTCCAGACTCCGGACTCTTGACTGTTTTTAACGTACCTCGAAGAACTGGATGTCAGAGAGTTTGAGACCGCCGGGCGTGCGCAGGAAGACGAGCACCGCCGTGCCCGACTGGTCGCGTCCGAGAGTGCGTGCGGCGAGCGAGACGTCGGCGGCCACGCGGCTGCCGCTCAGGTTCTCGGTGCGCAGCACTCGCGTCTGCCAGACTTCGGGCTGCGTGCCGACGATGCCCTTCGAGAAATTGACCAGCTCGCCCGGCACGATGAGCGCTTCAATATCCGTCTTCTTGCCGCCGCGAATCGCCGCGTCGAGCGCCGCGACCGCGGCCTTGACCTGTTCGTCCGGGGCGCGTGCGGCCCCGGTTGCCGCCTCGGCCTTGAGCCGCGCGGCGCGCGCGTTGAGCGTCGAGGCGTACTCGGCGTCCACGCGCACCGCTTCGTCGAAGAGCTTCAGGGCCTCCGCCGCGCGGTTACGCCTGAGCGCGATCTCGCCGAGCCCGATGTTCGCCCATGCGAGCGTCGCGGGGGTCGGGAGCGGGAGGTCCAGCGCGGCGCGGAATTCCTTCTCGGCTTCGTCCGGCTTGTTCTGTTCGAGGAGCGCGCGGCCCAGAACGATCAGCGCCTCCTCCTTGCCCGGAACGCGCGCGAGGACTTCGCGCGCCAGCGCCTCGGCGCGCGCGGGCTGCTGCGCGCCGAGCTGCGTCCGTGCCTCGGCGATGGAAGTCTCAGCGTCCGGGGCCTTCGGGACGACGTCGTTCGAGTAATCGAGCTGCGGGTAGAGCTTTTCGGGGTCTACTTCGACGCGGATGATCTTCGCGGTGGTCTGGAAGAGCGCCTCGCCGAAGTCCTTCGCGGGGACGCGCACGACGGTGTTCAGACGCTCGCCGCGCTCAGTCGTGGCCTGCACCGTCACCTCCACATCCGTCGAGCCCATGTTGCGCAGCGCCGAGGCCCAGCCACCCGGGCGCGGCTGCGGCAGGCCGACGAGCAGGTCAGTGTCCGTAGGCTGGTCGAAGAGCACCGCCATCAGGTTGGTGATCTTCTCGCCACCGCCCGCGGCCAGCGCCGCGCGCAGGCGTGCGAGCGAAACTGTGCCTTCGCGCGAGGCGTCGAACTCCCGGCGCAGCACGCCCATGAAACGCTCGCGCCCCGTCGCGTTCATCAGCAGACGCCAGACCAGCGCGCCCTTGTTGGGCACCGAGTTGAAGTATGTGTCGAAGCCGGGCGTGAGCTGCGAGAGCGGCGCGTCGCGTCGCGCGACGGGCGCGTAGAGCAGCGCCAGACGCATCCTCTCAACGTCGGCCACTTCCCTGCCGAACTGCTTTTCCAGAAAGAGCGTGGAGAGGAAACGCGCGAGCCCTTCGCGGACGACGCCCGACCCTTCATCCTGCACGCCCTTCGCGCCGCCGACCCAGAGGCGGGCGATTGACTCGGCGATCTGGAGCGCCGTGATCGAGTCGGGCTTCGCGCGGCGGAAGACGGCGTGGTCTACCAAGAGCGTGCCCGCCATGTCGAACCCCGCGCCGCGCCTGACGCCGACGATGCGCACCGGAGAGTCGGGCGCGGGGCCGAGCAGACCGGCGTAGAAGGCGCGCGCCGCGGCGGCCAGAGAGACGAGCGCCTCGGCCTCTCGTCGCTCGTCAGCGCCCGCGCCCGCGGCGAGCATGGCGCTGACGCCGCGCGCTTCGTTCGCGCCCTCGATTGTCTCCCACTTGCCCGTCAGGAAAAACGGCTGCGCGTTGAGCGTCTGCTCGGACGCGTTGCCGCTCGCCTTCCCCGTCGAGACCACAGCCTCGCCGGACGCGAGCCCGCTGACCGTGAGGCGCAGCGGCGCGTAGTCGGCCCCGCGCGGGGCGAGCGGCGTGTTCGGCATCGGATACCAGTTCGAAAGCGGCAGGAGCTGAAGCCCCTCGGGCGAGAAAGACGCGAGGCCGGAGTTTTCCCTGACCGGCAGCTGGTAGTCGAAAGCCACCTGAACGTCCCCGCCCGGCGCGACCGTGCCGGGCAGAGCGACCTGCACCATCTGCAATTTATTGCGCTCGTCGTTGCGCAGCGTGAAGCGCGCCTGAGCATCGCCGACGCTGACCGAGTTGACCTTCGCATCGGGGCTCAGGCGGGCGGTGAAGGTGCGGCCCGCGCCCGCGCCCACGTTGCGCGCAAAGAGCACGGCGCGCACGGGCAGAGCGCGCGCGGCGCTCCCTGAGGTCGGGGTTGCGTCCACCGTCACGTCGAAGCGCGTCACCTGCCACGCGGCGCGCACCTCTTCGGACTGCTGCGCGTGGGTGACGGCGGCATACTGTAGTATTAAGAGCCCACAGGCGAGGAAGAAGCGACGATGTTTTATCATTTGTGTACAGCTGTTGATTGCAGAATGTGAATCGGAACCGGCTGCATTGGCGGCCCCACCTCGGCGGAGGAAGGCTCTACTCACGGGTGGCGAAAGAGCCGCGAAAGGCACGCCCCTCCCAGCTACTTTCGACCGTAGGCGCTGAACGGCTTGTCCACGTTGAAATAAATAATTGCTTCCTGTTTCGTCTTCGGGTCAACCACGGTAATGGCGTCGAAGGCGTGTCCTTTCTCATTCACCAGCGCCTGTTTGACGGGCCTCAGACCCATCCCCCTGAACATGGCGTATTCCTCGCTGATCGAGATCACCTCGTAGGCCGTGTCCGTGCTCTTCCCATCGCCTGTGGACTTGATTGAGTTGAGCAACGCATCTGCGATGGAGCGATGGAAACTGGCTTTCTCTTCGTTGCCGGTCTGCCGGTATCCAATGTGGGCCACCATGTGCGCGTTCAAGTCCACAAAGTTTTTCTTAAGGATAGCGTCCGCGGTCTTGATGGCACCGGCATAATCGCCCTGCCCCAGCGCAATGTTCAGAGCGCGGTTGTCGATCATGCCCGTCAGCGGGCTATACTCCGGGGTCTCGAAAAAGGCCAGACGCATCTCCTTGTAATCAACTGTCTGGTCGCCCTTCTTCGCACGCTCCCGCAGGGCCTCGTACTTCTTCTTCGCGTCGCCGGGAGACTTGTAGACCGACTTCGCCCCATCGGATGGCTTCCCTCCGGCTTTCGACTCTCCCGGCGGCGACTGTTGTGTCTGTGGCGTCGGCGTCGGCTGGGCCTGCGGGGTCTGCGCGTAGAGCGCGGGCGCGGCGAGGAGTAACAGGAAGGCGGCGGCGAGCGTGTTTCTGAGCATTGCTTTATCCGGAGCCCGGCCATGCGTGCCAGCGGGAGAGCGTTCGGCTCGTCCGAGAGCGCCCTCTCGGGGCAGTCGTGGACTTCCATGAAGACGGCGTCAACGCCGCATGCGACACCTGCGCGCGCGAGCGGTTCGATGAACTCCGACTGCCCGCCGGTTGCATGGCCGAGCCCGCCGGGCAGTTGCAGGCTGTGCGTCACGTCGAAGACGACGGGCGCGCCAAAGCTGCGCATGATGGGGAAGCCGCGCATGTCCACGACGAGGTTGTTGTAGCCGAACGTGTAGCCGCGCTCGGTGAGCAGGAGCTTTTCGCACCCGGCGGCGCGCGCTTTCGAGACGATGTTGCCCGCGTCCTGCGGCGCGAGGAATTGCCCCTTCTTGACGTTGACGGCGCGGCCCGTCTCGACGGCGGCGACGATGAGGTCGGTCTGCCGCGAGAGGAAGGCCGGTATTTGCAGAACGTCCGCGACTTTTGCCGCGACCTCGACCTGCGCCACGTCGTGGACGTCGGTGAGCACGGGAAGCCCCGTCTCCTCTTTGACCGCGCGGAGCGCGTCGAGCGCCGCCGCGACGCCGATGCCGCGGAAAGAGGCATGCGAGGAGCGGTTGGCCTTGTCGAAGGAAGCCTTGAAAACGTAGTCGAGGCCCGCGTCCTCCGCGCGCCGCCGGCACTCGCGCGCCATCATCAGAACGTGCTCGCGCGATTCGACGACGCAGGGGCCGGCGATGATCGTCAGCCGACCGTCGCCGAAAGTCGCGTCGCCGACGCGGAAAGGTTTGATGCCGGTCTGCCCCATGTGCTCGCTCACTGCTGTCGCTTCCCTTCCTTGCGGTTGGCTGCTGCTCTACTGCTGTTGATCCCCTTCGCGTTCGGCGCGTCGCCTGAGGTCGCGCAGGCTGTTCTCGACTCTGCGCCTGTTCTCATCGCGCGGGGCCTGTTGCAGAAACGCCTCGAACTCCCGAATCGCTTCGCCCGTGCGGCCCGTCGTTTCGTAGAGCAAAGCGAGGTTGTAGTGCGCGTATGGGAAGTCGCCGCCGCGCTGGTTGATGGCCTCGCGCAGCGCCGACTCAGCGTTCGGGTAATCCTTCTGCTGCGCGAGCGCGGCCCCGAGCTTGAAATGCGCCTCGGGGTCTCGACCGCCGTTCTCTTCGATGGCCCTGCGCAGCGGCTCGACGGCCTCGCCGGAGCGCCCCGGTATCGCCAGCAGGAGGCTACCGATCTGGAAGTGCGCGTCGGCGTACTTGCCGCCTCGACTTTTAATCGCTTCGTTGTAGGCGCTGATGGCGTCGTCGGTTTTACCCTGCGACTGGAGCGCGAAGCCGAGGTTGTACTGCGCGGTCGGGTAGTTCCCGCCGCTTTGTTTGACGGCGGTGCGGAAAGCTCCGGCGGCTTCATCATACTGCCCCTTCCGCAGCAGAGCGCGACCGAGGCGGTTGTGGGCTTCGGGGAATTCGGGCTGCAACTCGACGGCGCGGCGGAGGTCGCGGATGGCGGCGTCGTAGCTGTGGACAGAGATGTAGTAGGCACCGTTCTGGTAGAACTCGGCGGCGTTGCTCGGCTGCGTGAAAGACCTGCCGCGTGGAGCCTGCTCGGACGGCGCGAGGTCGCGCCCGACGGCGTCCTCCGCCTCGTCGCCCTGCATCGCGCCGGGGCCGACCACGCCCAGACGCCGGGACGAACGCAACAACGCGAACATGCCCGCCAGCAGAAGCACCGCGATGCAGATCAGACCGACGAGCACCGGCGGCTGCATGAGCCAAGCCTTCCACGTTGCGCCCCCACGCCCGAAAGGTGTCCGCGCGCGACTCGCACGCGGCGCGGACGAAGGAGCGGCTGATGAAGACGCGGCGGCGGAAGGGGTCGGAGACGTCTGCACGGCGGGCCTGCCGCCGGTCTGGATGATGTCGCCTTCGGCGGTCTCTGAGATGATGGCCTCGGAGGTCTGCGCCGTGGCGCGGTTGCTGCGCAGCAGCTCGATGTCAATCACGAGGCGGCCCGAAGGGGTCTCGGTCCCGGCGTCCCGCAGAGACTCGAGGGTCGGCGCGCTGAAGCCGGCGGAATGTTCGAGGCCGAGTCGTTCGGCCACCGCATATAACTCGCGCCGGAACTCCCCCGCGTCCTGTGGTCGCTCCAGAGGGCTTTTGGCGAGGGCACGCAGCACGGTCTGTTCGAGCGCGGGCGGGATGGTCGCGACCAACTCGCGCAGAGGGCGCGGCGGCTCGGAAGAATGTTTGAGCGCGAGCGAGAGAGGCGTCGCGCCCGAAAAGGGCGTCTGCCCCGTGAGCATCTCGTAGAGGATGACGCCGAGGCTGTAGACATCCGAGGCGGGCGTGAGCTCTGCGCCGTCGCATTGCTCGGGCGACATGTAGCGAGGCGTGCCGATCATCACGCCCGTGCCCGTCAGCGTGTTGATGGGGTTTCCGCCGTCGGTCGTGTCCGTGCCGAGCTTGGCGATGCCGAAGTCGAGCACCTTGACGATGTGCGGCGCGTTCGGGCGCTGGACGACGAAGATGTTGCCGGGCTTGAGGTCGCGGTGGATGACGCCCGCGTCGTGCGCCGCGGCGACCGCCGCCGCAGCCTGCAACATCAGTGAGACGGCGCGGGCCGGGTCGAGCGGCGCTTCGTGCGCCATCAGCTCGCGCATGGGGCGGCCTTCGAGCAGTTCCATGACGATATAGACCAGCCCATCGCTCGTCTCGCCGAAGTCGGTGACGGCCACCGCGTTCGAGTGCTGCAAGCGCCCGGCGGCGCGCGCCTCTCGCCGGAAACGCTCGCGCGCCGACTCGTCGGTCACGAGCCGCGGGTTGAGGACCTTGACGGCCACGGGCCGCTCGATGAGGAGATGCGTCGCGCGGTAGACCGTTCCCATCCCGCCCTCGCCGAGGCGCGCGTCCAGACGGTACTTGTCGTCGAAGGTGCGCCCGACGAGCGGATCGACGGGCATGTCCGCCGCGATGGTCGGGTCGGCGCGCAGGACAGCGCCGTCCTCCGGACATTCCTTCACGTCCGTGGCGAACAGCCGACCGCACTGTGGGCATTCGAGCATAAAAGTTCAGCAGAGGCCGCAAGACAGACCGTGAGTGAGGGCGCGGAAGGAAGTCCGCAACGCGGAACGCGGAAGGAAAAGCAAAAGCCTTACCCTTTTGTCTTTTAGCTCATCGTTCATCGTTGCGGACTTCTGACTTCTCCCCGCGCCCTCCCTCACGGTCTGTCTTGCGGTCGAGAGTCTGCTCCGTCACTCCGTGTTCGGGTTGACTTCCTTCTTGATTTCTTCGCTCTCAGGATTTTCGACGCCGGGGAGGGTCGGCGTCTTGCCCTCGATCTTTTCCGTCGGGCTCAGGAGTTCGGAGGTGTCGTCCACGTCGTTGCTCTGCGCCATTCCGAGTTCGTTCTGACTCATGATCTTACCTCGATAACAAAGTTATTGATTTCAGTCGTCACCGGCCAGCGCCTGCGCGCGCTCGTGCGAGGCCGTCTCGCCCTCGCCCGCGGTCTCGACTGAAGCTTCATCGTGCATGCGGTTACGGTAAGCCGCCTTGACGAAAGATGCAAACAGCGGGTGCGGGGCGAGCGGCTTCGATTTGTACTCGGGGTGGAACTGGCAGCCGAGGAACCATGGGTGAGTGTCGCGCCCGAGCTCGATTATCTCGATGAAGCGACCGTCGGTCGAGACCCCGCTGAAGACGAGCCCGGCGCGCTCCAACTGTTCGCGGAACTCGGGGTTGAACTCATAGCGGTGGCGGTGGCGCTCGCTGATTTGGGGGCTCTCGCCGTAGACCTCTCGCGCGAGACTGCCCTCCGCGAGCTGGCACTCCCAAGCGCCGAGCCGCATCGTCCCGCCCATCTCCTCGACATCCACGAGGTCGCGCAGCTTGAAGATGACGGGGTAGGGCGTGTCGGGGTCGAACTCGGTGGAGTCCGCGCCGGCGAGCCCGCACACGGTGCGCGCATACTCGATGACCGCCGTCTGCATCCCCAGACAGATGCCGAAGTAGGGCGTGCGCGAGCGGCGCGCGTAAGAGATGGCGCGGATCATCCCGGCCACGCCGCGCTTGCCGAAGCCGCCGGGCACGAGGATGGCGTCGAAGTCGCGCAGACGCTCCTCGTAGTCGTCGTCCATCAGGCTTTCGGATTCGATCCAGCGCACCACGACCTTGAGATTGTTCGCCACGCCCCCGTGCGTCAGCGCCTCGCGCAGCGACTTGTAAGAATCCTCCAGCCCGACGTACTTGCCGACGATGCCGATGGTCACGGTCCCCGCCGAAGGCTCCCGGATGGTGGCGACCAGCTCGCGCCACCGCGTGAGGTCGCTCTGCGGGGCTCGCTCCTGCAAGCCGAGCGACGAGATGATGAGGTCGTCGAGCCCCTGCTCGTGGAAGGCGAGCGGCACTTCGTAGATCGTCGCCACATCCTCGGCGGCGATGACGGCGTGCTCCTTGACGTTGCAGAAGAGCGCAATCTTCGAGCGGAGGTCGCGCGGGAGCGGGCGCTCCGAGCGGCACAGGAGGATGTCCACGGCGATGCCGATCTCGCGCAAATCTCGCACGGAGTGCTGCGTCGGCTTCGTCTTCAGCTCGCCCGCCGCCGCGATGTAGGGGACGAGCGTGAGGTGGATGAAGAGCGCGCCGTTTTTGCCTTCCTCGCGCTCCTCGTTCCCCATCTGGCGGATGGCTTCGAGGAACGGCAAAGACTCGATGTCGCCGACCGTGCCGCCGATTTCGACGATGACGACATCGGTCGAGTCCTTCTCGGCCACGGCGCGCACGGCGCGCTTGATCTCGTCCGTGATGTGCGGGATGACCTGAATAGTCTTGCCGAGGTAATCGCCGCGCCGCTCCCTCTCGATGACCGAGAGGTAAATCCTTCCGGTCGTCCAGTTGTTGCCCTTCTCCAGACGCGCGTGCGTAAAGCGCTCGTAGTGGCCGAGGTCGAGGTCGGTCTCCGCGCCGTCGTCGGTGACGAAGACCTCGCCGTGCTGGAACGGCGACATCGTGCCGGGGTCAACATTGATGTAGGGGTCGAGCTTGATGAGCGAGACGCTGAGGCCCCTCGACTCCAGAAGGCAGCCGATGGAGGACGCCGCCAGCCCCTTGCCCAGACTCGAAACCACCCCTCCCGTCACGAAAATGTATTTAGGCATCGTTCCCCTCTTCGTCTGTCCGCTTCAATTCGGTTTCCGGAGAATCGTCGCTCCCGTCGCCGTCGTCATCGCCGTCCGCGTGTTCGTTCTCGTTGTAGTAGCCCGCGCGCAAGTCCTGCTGCACCGCGACGGCCCGCTCCGTGCCGGGGTCGAGAATCTTTTGCAGGCCGATGACGCTCGCGCTGAGGCCCCCGGGGCCTTCCTGCACGCGACGCTCGAACTCCTCGGCGCTCAACGGCTCGGGCTTTTTGCCGAGCTGCGAAAGGCCGACGACGGCTCCGACCAGCACCAGCACGATCAATCCGAGTCCGATCCAGTCGCCCATAAATTTCAAGCCTGAGGCGGATAGAGATAATGAGGAACGATGAAGGATGAATGAAAGCGAGTCGCCTTCTTAATCTTCATTCATCATTCATCATTCCGCACTTCTTCTCCGCCCTCCTCCATGATGGCGCGGACGCGTTCGAGGTCTTCGGCGGTGTCCACGCCGATTGAGTGTGCGACGGCCTCCACGACCGCTATCGGGTGGCCGTGCTCAAGGACGCGCAGTTGCTCGAGCGATTCGGCGCGTTCGAGCGCCGTCTGGGGCCAACCCGCGTATTCTAACAAAAAGGCCCGGCGGTACACATAAAGACCCGTGTGCTTGCGGAAGAGCGCGAGCAGTCCCGGCTCAGCTTCGAGCGCCGCGGCGAGAGAATTATGGCGGCGCACCGCCTCGCGCGGGAACGGCAGAGGCACGCGCGAAAAATAGAGCGCGCGTCCCCGCTCGTCCGAGACGACTTTGACCACATCGGGGCTCAAAACGTCGGCTGCCGCTTCGATTCGCTCACAGGCGGTCGCCACCGAAACGTCCGCGTTCGAGAGCAGGGCTTCGACGGCCAGCTCGATTGTCCGCGGCGCGATGAGCGGCTCGTCGCCCTGCACGTTGACGATGAGGTCGGCCTCGATCTGCGCGGCGGCCTCGGCCAGACGGTCGCTCCCCGAAGCGTGCTCGGGACTGGTCATCAGGGCCTCTCGACCGGCCTCGCGGACAACCCTCAAAATTCTCTCGTCGTCGGTGGCGACGACGGCGCGCGAGACGCCGCGGGCAGAGAGGGCGCGCTCCACGACGTGCAGCACCATCGGACGCCCGGCGATCTCCAACAACGGTTTTCCGGGCAAGCGACTCGAAGAGTAACGCGCGGGGATGACGGCAACAATGGTCGGGGACGCGTGCGGTGAGTCCGTGTGGTTCACGGGGCATCAACATATCCTAAAACCGTGACAGGTGACAAGTGACAGGTGACAGGAAAAAGCCGTAAACGGTAAACCGTGACAGGTGACGGGAAAAAACTGTCTTTGTCTTGTCACGGTTTACCTGTCACGGCTCACGGCTCTTCCCTGTCACTTGTCACCCGTCGCATCCGTGGGCTACCATGCGGCCATCTCTTTAAACCCGGAATCAATGAGTTCGCCGACGCCTTCAACATCCCAGCAGAGAGGTTCGATGCCGCTCGCCGCCGCCGAAAGCATTCTTGAGCTGGTCGGGCGCACGCCGCTGCTGCATCTGGCGCGCTTCGCGCCCGCGCCGCTGGCTGCTATCTACGCCAAGCTCGAATACGTCAATCCGGGCGGCTCGGTCAAAGACCGCGCGGCGCTCGGCATGATCCTCGACGCGGAGCGGCGCGGAGTCCTCAAGCCCGGCTCGACCATCATCGAGCCGACCGCCGGGAACACCGGCATCGGTCTCGCGCTCGTCGGCGCGGCGCGCGGCTATCAAGTCATCCTGTGCGTCCCCGAAGGCTACTCGCGCGAGAAGATGAAGATCATGGTGGCGCTCGGCGGGCGCGTCGAGTACGTCCCGGCGGAAGAAGGCATGCAGGGCGCGGTTGACCGCGCGCGGGAACTCGCCGCCGGAATCGTGGACAGCTTTATCCCGCAGCAGTTCGAGAACCCGGCCAACCCCTGCTTTCACGAAGAAACCACGGCGCGCGAGATCATCGAGCAGATGGAGGGGCGCATCGACGCGGTCGTCCTCGGCGTCGGCTCCGCCGGAACATTCACGGGCATCACGCGCGCGATCAGAAAGATTAATCCCGCGCTGCTGTGCGTCCTCGTCGAGCCGACGGGCTCGATTCTGGGAGGCGGCGCGCCCGGCTTCTACCGCCTCGAAGGCATCGGCCAGCGGGAGTTCATCCCCCCGAATCTTGACCGCGCGATGGCCGACGAGGTCATCGCGGTGACGGACACGGAGGCTTTCTCGACGGTGCGCCGACTCGCCGCCACCGAGGGCGCGCTCGTCGGCGGCTCGGCGGGCGCGGCGGCTGCCGCCGCCCTCCAAATTGCCGCCCGTCTCGGCGCGGACAAGCGCATCGTCACGCTCTTCCCCGACGGGGCCGAGCGCTACATCAGTCAGGGAATTTTTGACTAGTGAGCAGTAACCAGTAAGCAGTTATTCTACCTTGGGCCGTCACAAGGGCTTCGAGTACGCGCGGACGCAGAACCCGACGCGCGCGGCACTTGAGAAGAACATCGCGGCGCTCGAAGGGGGGCGCTTCGGCTACGCCTTCGCCTCGGGGATGTCGGCCATTGACGCGACGCTGCGGCTCGTCAAAGGCGGCGAGCACGTCATCGTCTCCGACAACACCTACGGCGGCACGTTCCGGCTCTTCAGCCGGGTGCTCGCGCAGTACGGCGTCGAGTTCGATTTCGTGGACACGACCGACGCGTCGAACGTCGAGGCCGCGTTGAAAGAGAACACGCGGATGGTCTTCGTCGAGACGCCGACGAACCCCGTGATGATGGTCACGGACTTGCAGGCCGTCTCGGACGTGGCGCACCGCGCGGGGGCGCGCGTCGTGTGCGACAACACTTTTCTCTCGCCCTACCTGCAACGGCCTTTGGAGTTTGGCGTGGACATCGTGGTTCATTCCACGACGAAATATTTGAACGGGCACTCGGACAGTATCGGCGGCATCGTCGTCCTCAACGACGAGAAGGACGCTGAGTGGATTCAGTTCATCCAGAACAGCGTGGGGGCCATCCTCTCGCCTTTCGACTCGTGGCTGGTGCTGCGCGGGACGAAGACGCTCGCGCTCAGGATGGAGCAGCACGACGCGTCGGGGCGCAAGGTCGCGGCTTTCCTCGAAGAGCACCCGAAGGTGCAGATAGTCTATTACCCCGGCTCGGTCTCGCACCGGCAGCACGATTTGGCGAAGCGCCAGCAGCGCGGATTCGGCGGGATGGTAGCCTTCGAGACCGGCTCGCTTGAAAACGCGCGCACTGTGCTAGAATCCGTCCGCCTTTGCACGCTGGCCGAGAGCCTCGGCGGTGTCGAGACACTGATTTCGCACCCGGCGACGATGACGCACGCGTCAGTTTTGCCGGAGACGCGCACGCGGCTCGGCATTACGGACGGACTGGTGCGCATCTCGGTCGGCGTCGAAGACGTCGAAGACATCATCGCCGACCTCGATCAGGCGCTCGACAAAATACCCTAAATCGTCAAACGTCAATCAGCAGCAGATTGAAGAATTCAGTTCCGCTCTATTTACTATTCACGATTTACGATTTACGATTCACGTCCTTATGATTCTAGAGCTATACGCCAAAACGCACGTCGGACGTATCCGCGCGGGCAATGAGGATAACTACCTCTTGCTCGACCTCTCTACGTCGAAGGCGTGGACGGGGACGGACGGCGAGGAGTCGCCCGCCGAGATGTGCCGCTTCGAAGTCGGCCCGAAGGGCTTCGTGATGGTCGTCTCGGACGGGATGGGCGGCGCGCTGGCCGGCGACGTGGCGAGCCGCATGGCCGTCCAGATCGTGCGCGACATGCTGACCGGCGTGGACGATGGCGAGGGGGCCGAGGAGGGCGACGCCGACCAGCCGCTCGCCGAATCCTTACGCAACGCCACCGACTACGCCAACTTCGCCATCCACCGCAAGAGCCAGGAAGACCCGCGCTGCAACGGCATGGGCGCGACGCTCACAGGCGCAGCCGTCAACGGCGACGGGCTCGCCTTCGTGCAGGTCGGCGACAGCCGCGGCTACGTCATCCGCGGCCAGCACATCCACCTCGCGACCAAAGACCAGTCGCTCGTCCAGCAGCTCGTGGACGTGGGCCAGATCAGCGAGCAGGAAGCCGAGACGCACATGTTCCGCAACGTCATCCTTCAGGCGCTCGGCGCACAGCCCGAACTCTCGCCCGTCACGGGTCTCGTCCGCCTCTTCCGCGACGACCTCGTGCTGCTCTGTAGCGACGGCCTTTCCGGCAAGCTCCGCGCCGAAGACATGCTCCACATCGTCGCCGAGTCAGAGGGCGACCTCGCGCTCGCCTGCCGCGCGCTCGTTGACGAAGCCAACGCGCGCGGCGGAGAAGATAACATCACCGTCGTCCTCGCGCGGCTCACCGGCGAAGAACTCCCCTCGCCCGACTCCACACGCATCACCGTCGAACTCACCTCGCCCGAAGTCGAAGACACCTTCAACCGCGACGACGACACCACGGAAAATCTGCGCGAAGTCTAAAACACCCCTACCACGAGCGACGAAATTAAGCGCCGCCCCCGCGCAGGGCGTGCCCATCACGAACTTTGAAGGGCAGCGCCTGAACACCGCCGAGGTCGTGCGTCCCCCGAGCGTCACGGAACATACGACGAATCTGCTCGACAACAAATGAAAGCCCTGTCACGGGCGTAATAATTCAACTCGCGGCGCGAGTGAAAACAGTACCGCGAGCGGTCTTTCGGGCGGGCGTGGCTACGTAAGCGCTGCCCGCCCGAAAGACCGCTCGCGGTACTGTTTTTTCTTTTGAAGAGCCCCCGTCGGCTCTTACTTTCCCCTCACGTCGTAGTCGTAGATGGTGTCCTGATCGCGCAGGTAGAGGTGGCCCCCGGCGACGACGGGGTGCGACCATGTTGGCAGCGAGTCCTGCGGGATGCGGAAGCGCCCCTTCTCGCGGTACGCCTCGGGCGTCGCCTCGACGAGCCCGACGACGCCGTTCTCGCTCAGGCAGTAGAGCATCCCGTCGGCGTAGACCATCGAGCCCTTGCCCACGCTGCGGTCGCGCCACGCGACCTCGCCCGTGTCGAAACGCATGGCCGTCAGAATACCGCTCGAAAAGCCGTAGAGGTGCTCGCCGATGAGAATCGAGCTGCTGTGGTGGTTGCGCATCTCCTTGGTGAAGTAGACCTCGCGCGCCGCGACCGCACCCTTCTCGCCCGCCTTGATCTCGACGAGACCGCCGCCGTTCCCGTAGTCCGAAGAGACGAAGACGCGGTTGCCGCGCGCTATCGGCGTCGCGGCGTTGGCGACATCGTTGGCCGCGCGCGGGTACTCCCACAACAGTTTCCCATCGCCGAGGTCGAGCCCGACGACACGCGTGTGCGTGAAGAAGACGACCTGCGTCTTGCCGCCTACCTCGACGGGGATGGCCGACGAATAGCCGGCGCGGTCGCTCTGGCTCTTCCAGACCAGCGAGCCGTCCTTTTTGTTGAGCGCCACGACCGAAGCGCCGGGGCCGCCCGGGTTGACTAAAACCTTCTCGCCGATCACGAGCGGCGACTCGCTGATGCCCCACTGGATGTTCGAGCCGCCGAACTTTTGCAGGACGTTCATCGTCCAGATCAACTTGCCGGTCCGCGCTTCGATGGCGGAAAGGTCGCCGTTTCCGCCGAGCGAGTAGACGCGCCCGCCTTCGACCGTGGGCGTACCGCGCGGGCCGTCGCCCCGGTCGTTTTTAAATGCCGACCCGTGCGCCGTCGCCCATGCCTCTTTGCCTTTGGCGAGGTCGAAGGCGATGACGTATTCGCGCTCGCCGCGCAGCCCCATCGTGTAGAGCAGGCCGTCCGCGACTGAGAGCGAGGAGTAGCCGCGACCCGCGCCCAACAGTTTCCTCACGAGCGTCGGGCCTGCGGCGGGCCATTGCTTGAGGAGTCCCGTCTCTTTCGAGATGCCGTCGCGGTTCGGCCCGCGCCACTGCGGCCAATCGCCCTTCGACTGCGCCGACGCACTCGTGGATAAGCACGCGAGCAGAATCATTCCACACGTCACGGCCTTGACGCTCGATCTCTTCATGTCCGGAATCTCCTTCGCGGCCCTCTCGCTGGCGGCGGCGGCTGGTGTTTGATGATGCGGGCCGGAAGGATTTCCGAGCCCTCGACATGGCTTCAGAACAGGGCCACATTATAACGACGCGCCCGCGAAGTGAATGTAAAAAATTGCAAAATTATCGAGACCGAGGCGAGAATGTACTCAGTCCAAATTAATGGATGCGGCCATTCGTTCGCGAGCTGACGAGCCCGAGTGTTGCCTGAGTTTATCCCGATTAATATGCAGATTCGATTAACCGACATCGACGCGGGCAACTGGCATGAAGCGATCAAGCTGGAGCTGGCCCCCGGACAGGAGCACTTCGTCGCCTCGAACATCTACTCGCTGGCCGAGGCATTCGTGAAACCCGAGTGGGCGGTCTATCGTCCGCTGGCCGTCTATCATGATGTAGAAATGGTCGGCTTCGCGATGTACGCGGGCGACCCCGCGAGCGCGAAGAATCATTACGTGCAGCGTTTGATGATCGACCAAAGGTTTCAGGGGCGTGGCTACGGGCGGGCGGCGATGATCGAGCTGCTGAAGCTCATCCGCGAGAACGAGTGCTGTGAAGAGGTGACGCTGACGGTCAACCCCGACAACACGAACGCGCAGAATTTGTATCGTAGCCTCGGCTTCGAGGACACCGGCAAACTTCACCTCGGCGAGCTGGTCTACACGCTTCGACTGAACCGCGCGCACGGTGTGGGCGACTAGCCCTCTGTGGTTCCGCCCTCCAGCTCACCGGCCTTCTTCTCCTCCGGAAGTTCCCGCGTTCTCCACTCGGGCAGAGAGCTGACGCGCCGCACGTAAATCGAAGCGCCCTCAAGTCGTTCGATGACGACGCGCTCGCCGGCTTCGAGCGGCTCTTCGCCCTCCGCCGGATACGCCGTCCACACCGAGCCGAAGGCCTTGACCGCGCCCTCCTGCATCGCGCCCCGGCTCGATGTGACGACCGTCCCAACCTGCCCCGGCATCGAGTCCGCGCCGAACTTGCGTCCCGCCGGCTCGCCCTCCTTCGAGAAGTAGTTGACGAAGATCGTGCGCGAGAGCGCGGTGAGGGCGACCGAGAGCGTGATGAAGACGAGGAACTGGAGGCCGAGGCCGAGGCCGATGATGCTGGCGAGCGCGGCGGCGAGCGCGCCGACGCCGAACCAGAGCAGGACGAAGCCGGGCGTGAAGATTTCGGCGATGATGAGAAGCACGCCGAGGATCGTCCACAGAATCCAGGTAAAATTTTCGCCCATCAATCTACTCCCCGCATCTGCCTTTAACCTTTAAGCATGTTCTTTAAGACGAACCAGACGTTGGCCGGGCGCTCGGCCAGACGCCGCATGAAGTAAGGATACCAGTGCTTGCCGTAAGGCACGTAGACGCGCATCCCGTAGCCTTCACGCGCCAGCTTCAACTGCAGATCGCGCCGCACGCCATAGAGCATCTGGAACTCGAAAGCCTGCTTGCCGATGCCCTCCTTCTGCGCGAAGGCGACGGTCGCCTCGATCATCCTCTCGTCGTGCGTCGCGATGCCGTGATATGTGCCGCTCCCGAGCAGCACCTGCATGCAGCGCACATAGTTCTCGTCCACATCCTTCTTGTCGGGGAAGGCCGCCTCGGGAGGCTCGTTGTAAGCGCCCTTGCAGAGGCGTATGCGCGCCGGAATCTTGAGCAGCTCAAGGATGTCCCGGTGCGTGCGCCGCAGGTACGACTGCACGACGATGCCGACGGTGTCGAGCCCGAACTCGCCGCGCAGCCGCCCGAAGATGTCTAAAGTCACCTGCGTGACTTTCGAGTCCTCCATGTCCACGCGGACGAAGTTGCCGCGCCGCTCGGCCTCGGCGACCACGGTGCGCGCGTTGCGGTATGTCAGCTCGGGGTCGATGTCGAGCCCGAACTGCGTGAGCTTGATCGAGACGTTCGACTTGATGCCCGACTCGTCTATCGCTGCGAGGATGCGGAGGTACTCGCGCACCTCTTCTTCGGTCTCCGAAACCTTCGTCACGGACTCATTGAGGTGATCGAAAGATGCGGTGCAGCCGTGCGCGTTCAGCTCGCGGATGGCCGCGACGGTCTCATCCAGAGTTTCGCCCGCGACGAAGCGGGTCGTCATCTTCTTAAACGGTTTGAAGCGCGTCGCGAAATCTTTCAGACCCTCGTGACGCGAGAGGAAGAGGAGCGCGTTTCTGGTGACCATTATCTTGTTCGTTCGTCCATTATTTGAGGCTTCGGAGCGCGAGCCGTTCCGAGAGCATGCGGGGTCGCGCCTGTGTTATGCTGTGCCGCGTTCGACCCCCTCGCCGGACGAATATCCTGACATCTTTAGCGAACATTCTTGCCGTGGCATGCGCTGGAAGCTGCTCATCATCATCTCGACGCTGGCCGCTCTCGTGGGCGCCGGCGCGAGCCTCGCCGCGGCGCACTTTCTGTTCGGGGCGGCGGCGGGTCGCTTCGCGTCTCCCGAC
>JAIVJM010000248.1:0-5639 GCA_020199995.1 Acidobacteriota bacterium
GAAGTGAGTTCTCGCGCGTCCACGCGCGCCGCAGGTTCGCGGCGCGCGTGGACGCCCGCGTTTTTCGGGCGCGGGCATCCCGGCGGCGGTGATTCGCGCATCTAAAACGGGCGGCGTCGCCGGGCCGGACGCTGCCCGCTTGCTTTTCAAGAGACTCGCTCACGGCGTTGATGAAGTTTCGTCGCCCGCGAGTCGCGCTTTTTGGCGCGCGTGGCCTTGACAGTCTCCGGCAGGATTTGAGAAGGAACCCGAATGCCTCTGAATACATTTTTCGCCCTCACGCAGAGCGCGCCCGACCCGCTCTTCCGCGCCTATGTCGAAGAGGCCGTCTGGAAGACGGCGGAGAACATCAGCCCGCTCTACCGCCTCGACGCCTTCGACTGGACAATTCTCACGGCCTACTTCGCCATCCTCACCGTGCTCGCGCTCTATGGCGCGTTCCGCATCAAGCAGGTCGTGGACTTCTGGCGCTACCGGCATCTGGGGCCGACGCCGCGCGCGCTCTACGGCGAAACGGAGCTGCCGCTCGTCACCATTCAGCTCCCGCTCTTTAACGAGATGTACGTCGTCGAGCGACTGCTCTCGGCGGTGACGGCGATTGACTACCCGCGCGAGCGTCTGGAGATTCAGGTTCTTGACGACTCGACCGACGAGACGTGCGAGGCGGCGCGCGCCGCAGTCGGGCGTTACCGGCGCGAGGGTTTCCAGATCGAGTACATCCACCGCGCCGACCGCACGGGGTTCAAGGCGGGCGCGCTGGAGCACGGTTTGAAGACGGCGCGGGGCGAGCTGGTTGCCATCTTCGATGCGGACTTCGTGCCGCGCGCCGACTGCCTGCGCAAGCTCGTCCACTTCTTCACCGACCCTCTGGTGGGCTGCGCGCAGATGCGCTGGTCGCACATCAACGGCTCTTACAACCTGCTCACGCGCTTGCAGACGATCCTGCTCGACGGTCACTTCGTCATCGAGCAGACGGTGAGGAACCGAACCGGCGGCTTCTTCAACTTCAACGGGACGGCGGGCATCTGGCGGCGGCGCACCATCGAGCTGTCGGGCGGCTGGCAGCACGACACGCTGACCGAAGACACAGACCTCTCCTTCCGCGCGCAGCTCATGGGCTGGCGCTTCGTCTATCTGCTCGACGAGGACGCGCCCTCTGAAGTTCCGGTCGAGATCAACGCCTTCAAGGCACAGCAGCGGCGCTGGGCGAAGGGCGTGACTGAGGTGGGACTCAAGCTCTATCCGCGCATCTGGCGCGCTGGAGGGCTGCCGCGGCGCGTGAAGTTGGAAATGTTCTTCCGCTTGACGGGCAACATCAGTTACCCCCTGATGATTTTGACGAGCCTGCTGCAATTCCCGCTCCTGCTCGTCCGCTACAATCAGGGCTTCTACCACCTCATGCTCCTCGACGTGCCGCTCCTCTTCTTCTCGACCGTCTCAGTCGTTCTCTTTTACGGCTCGGCCATCTGGTATCTCGACCGCCCGCGCGCGCGCCGCCGACTCCTTCACCTGCCGCTCGTGATGGGCCTCGGCATCGGCCTCGCCTTCTCGAACGCGCGCGCCGTGCTCGAAGCGATTCTCGGAATCAAGACCGAGTTCGTCCGCACGCCGAAGTACATGGTCGAGGGCGCGGCTGACGAAAACTGGAAGCGCAAGAAATACCGGCGAGGGCGCGGCTGGCTCCCCGCCTTCGAGCTTGGGTTCGCCGCCTACTTCCTGCTTGCCATCGCCTACGCCGCGCGCATGGAGATGTGGGGCACCATCCCTTTCCTCTCGCTCTTCTGCTTCGGCTACGGCTACATGGGTGTGATGAGCCTGCTGCAAACCTCCGGCATCCGCCGCTGGCGCGACGCGCTCCGGCCAGTCGCCGTGGGACGAAGATAAGTGGGGCTCTTTCTCTTTCACTTCGTACACTCGTGCGGATGACGACTCACGCCGGACTGCTTGACCGCACTCGCCTGCGCGCCGTAGTATCTCGACTTTGCAAGAGCCGCTTCCGCGTGCGTCCCGTGCGCGCCTGCTTCAAATCAACATTTACACAGAGGAACATATGCTCAGAAATCTTCCCCCCACACTGGCGCGGCTCGTCGCGCTGTCGGCGTGCTTCGCCCTCGCGGCGCTCTCCGTCTTCGCGCAATCGCAGGCGACGACCGGCAACATCGAGGGCCGCGTGCTCGACCCCAACGGCGCGGTCGTCCCCGGCGCGAACGTCACCGCCATCAACACGGCGACCGGACTCGAAAGAACCGTCACGTCGGACGAGGACGGCAACTACCGGATCATCCTTCTGCCGCCGGGCAAGTACACGGTGAAGTCCTCGGCGGCGAATTTCGCCGTCTCTGAAGTGCCCGACGTGACCGTCAACGTCGGCGCAAGCGTCCCGCTCGATTTCGCGCTCGGCGTGGCGGGCGCGCCCGCGCGGCGGCGACCTTTCGGTCGGCGGCCAGCGCGGAACTTTCAACAGTCTGCAAGTTGACGGCGTGGACAACAACAACACTTTCTTCGGACAGGCGCTGGGCCGCGGCGGCGTGCGTCCGCCCTACCAGTTCTCGGAGGAGTCGGTGCAGGAGTTTCAGGTCAACCAGAACGGCTTCTCGGCGGAGTTCGGGCGCGCGGGCGGCGCGGTCATCAACGTCGTCACGAAGTCCGGCACGAACGCGTTCCACGGCGGGCTCTTCGAGTATTTCCGCGACGAGTCTTTAAACGCCAACGATCCCGTCACCAAGGCCAACCAGTTCCGGCGCGGCCTGCCCAACCGGCGTCCGCCCGCGCGCATCAACCAGTACGGCGGGCGCATCGGCGGCCCCATCGTCAAGAACCGCGCCTTCTTCTTCTTCACCTACGACGGCCAGCGCGCCGACGTGCCGCAGGTTTTGGACGTGCCGAACATCTCGACGGCCCCGGCGGCGGCGCAGGCCGCCCTCCTCCCCAAGCTCGGCGTCTATCAGGTCGGGCGCAATCAGGACGTCTTCCTCGGCAAGACCGACATCACGCTCAACACGAGCAACCAGCTCTCTTTGCGCTACAACCATCAGGGCTTCACGGGTCGCAACAACGAGAACAACGGCCCGCAGAGCGCCGAGGAGCATTCGGGCGACAGCCTCGTCAAGAGCGACACGTTTTCGGGCACGCTCGCCTCGACGCTGACGCAGAAGCTCGTCAACGAGTTTCGCTTCCAGTTCGCGCGTGACAGGGAGCCGGGCCAAGCCAACAGCAGCGACCCCGAGGCCGTCATCAACACGCTCGGCGGCGTCAATTTGAGCATCGGTCGCAACAACTTCAGCCCGCGCGAGACGACCATCAAGCGCGTCCAGTTTATTGACAACCTCTCTTACGTCTCGGGCCGCAGCAACTACAAGGTCGGTCTCGACTTCAACTTCGACCGCATCTTCAATTTCTTCCCCGGCCTCTTCAGCGGCTCCTACACCTTTCCGAACTTCACCGCCTTCGCCAACAACCGTCCGTCGGCCTACACGCAGAACTTCGCCGGGACGGGGACGACCGGAGGGACGACCGAGCCGAACATCTCCGAGTACGCCTTCTTCGCGCAGGACGATCTGAGAGTGACGCCGAAGCTCACGCTCAACTTCGGCGTGCGCTACGACTACCAGAAACTCGCCTGCCCGCCGGTGCGTAACCCCGACACGCTCCTGCTCTCGAACGGCGTAGACACGGGCATCTGCCCCGCCGATAAAAACAACCTCGCGCCGCGCACCGGATTCTCCTATGCGCCAGACGAGAAGACGGTCGTGCGCGGCGGCTACGGCATTTACTACAACCGCACTCCGGCCATCGTGCTCGGGACGGTGCACTCGCAGAACGGCATCAACGTGACCGGCATCAACATCTCGGACAACGCCTCGACGCCCGCCAACGAGGTCAACGCCGTCGTCACCTACCCGAACATCCTGACCGCGCCGCCCGCGGGCTTCAACACCAACCCTAACCTCTTCGTCTTCGCGCCCGACTACGTGCAGCCCTACGTCCAGCAGGGCCGCTTCGGCGTCGAGCGCGAAATCGCGCAAAATCTTAGCCTCTCGGCGACCTACCTCTTCTATCGTGGCACGCACCTGACACGCACGCGCGACATCAACCTCGCCGCGCCCACGGCGTTTGCGCGCACCGGCCCCGACGGCCAGACCTACACTTTCCAGCGCTTTAGTGCCCCGCGCCCCATCACGCGCACGACGGGACAAAGCTACAACCGCATCAGCATGTTCGAGAGCGCGGGCAAGTCCGTCTACCACGGCCTCGCGTTTCAGGCGACGCAGCGTCTCACGCGCGGCTTTCAGTTCATCGCGGCCTACACCTACTCGAAGGCCGAGGACGACCGCCCTGACCAGACCATCGTCGTCGTCGGCGCGGACGACGCCAAGATCGTCGAGAACCAGATCAATCCGGGACTCGACTACTCGCGCTCGGACACCGACCTCCGGCACCGCTTCGTCTTCAGCCCCGTCTACGAGTGGGGCCGCATCAAGTGGAGCGACAACGCGGTGCTCGGCGCACTGCTGAGTGACTACACCATCTCGTCCATCATGCAGTTCCAGTCCGGCACGCCCTACTCGGCGCTCGTCGGCGGGGACCCGAACAACGACGGCAACCGCGCGAACGACCGCCTGCCGGGAACCGTCCGCAATCAGTTCACGACGCCCTCGGTCTACCAGTTCGACGCGCGCCTGACGCGCAGCATTCGGACTTCCGAGACGACGCGCGTGCGTCTCATCCTCGAAGCCTTCAATGTCTTCAACCACCCGAACGTGGCGCTGGTCAATACAGGCTTCTTCAACTACTCGGGCGGCGCGAGCGGCGTGCTCACGGCCCCGTCGGCGACGACCGCCTTTGGCACGCCGCGCTCCTTCGCCTCGCCTGCCTCGGGCACGACGACCTTCGTCACCCCGCGCCAGCTCCAGCTCGCCATCAAGTTCGATTTCTAAAACGCGCCGGGCTCCGTGCAAAACGAAAGCGGCGGGCTGCTCTCAATGAGCAGCCCGCCGCTTTGAGTTTACGACGAAGAGTCTTTAACGCCGTCCCGCGTTCAGGATGTTGAGGAGCGCGAGGAAGATGTTGAAGGCGTCGAGGTAGAGCGAGAGCGCGCCCGAGATGTACTCGTTCACGGGGTAGCGGCGGATGATGTTCGACGTGTCGTAGAGCACGAAGCCCGAAAAGAGAAGCAGTACCGCCACCGAGATGGCGAAGCTGAAGGCGCTCGACCCGACGAGGAAGATATTGAGCAGCCCCGCCAGCACGACCACGATCAATCCCACCATCACCATCCCGCGCAGGAAGCTGAAATCCTTCTTCGAGATGAAGACGTAAGCCGTCAGGCCGCCGAAGATGCCGATTGTCAGCACGCCCGCCTGAAGAATCGAGGCCGGGTTGAGTTGCGTGTAGAGCGCGATGAGCGGCGAGATGACGACGCCCGTCAGCGTCGTGAAGGCAAAGAGCGCGAACAGGTTGAGCACCGGCACGTGGCGCACGGCCTGCGCGCCCATCACGCCGCCGAGCATCACGATGAGCATGATGAAGGGATGCTCGAAGGCGAAGCGGAGCAGCGGCGTGTAGGAGAGCCCCAGCCCGACGCCGCCGACGGCGAAGAGTGTGGCCGCGAAAAAGAGCGCGTAGACTTTGCGCACGAA
>JAIVJM010000248.1:5718-22304 GCA_020199995.1 Acidobacteriota bacterium
GGCGAGGCGTTTCCAATCGGCACGCTCGTCGTCAACGTCCTCGGCTGCTTCCTCATCGGCGCTCTCTTTTTTCTCTTCGAGGAGCGCGGCGCTGGCGGCGAGACGACGCGCGCCGTCGTGCTGGTGGGCCTGCTCGGGGGCTTCACCACGTTCTCTTCTTATGGCCTGCAAACCTTCACGCTGCTGCGCGAGGGAGCGCTCGCACACGCGGCGCTCTACGTCGTCGCCTCGAACCTGCTCGGACTGTTGACGGTGTGGGGCGGCTATGCGCTGGCGCGCCTGCTCTCGACGAACTGATGCCGGAGCCGACTGCCGCCCGATGACCACGAACGCACCCGCGACCCCACACCTCCCGCGCGTCGCCGCGCCGCCGCCGGAGCAGGGTTTCCCGCCCATCCTCTACGTGCTCGCCGCCGCCCTCCTGTGGAGCACGGGCGGACTCTTCATCAAGGCGACGGAGCTTTCGGCCTTCGAGCTCTCGTTCGGGCGCTCGCTTTTGGCGGCGCTGACGGTCGCGTACTTCACACGCCGCGAGGGCTTCGGCGTCAACACCGTCACGGCCATCCTCGCCGTGCTCTACGCTGCGCTCCTGCTGCTCTTCGTGATGGCGACGAAGCTGACGACCGCAGCCAACGCCATCTTCCTCCAGTACACCGCGCCGGTCTACGTCCTCATCCTCGAACCGCTCATCTACAGAGAGAAGTTCCGGCGGCGCGACGCCTGCGTGGTCGCGGCCTGCGTGGCCGGGACGGCGCTCTTCTTCGTGGGGAAGCTGAGGCCGGAGGAGACGAGCGGCAACCTGCTCGCGATGCTCTCGGGCCTCTGCTTCGCGTTCTTCATGCTGCTCATCCGCCACCCGCGCGCGGGCGAGGTCAACCGCGCGTCCTCGATCATCTACGGGAACCTCCTGCTCGCGCTCTTCACGGCCCCTTCGTTCATCGCGGGCGCGCACAAAGTCAATTTGTCCGACCTCGGCGTCATCGTCTTCCTCGGCGTCTTTCAGATCGGGCTCGCCTACACGCTCTTCACGCGCGGCATCGGGCGCGGCGTGCGCTCTCTGGACGCGGCGCTCGTCGGCTTCATCGAGCCGGTCTCGAACCCCGTCTGGGTCTATCTCTTCATCGGGGAGCGGCCCTCGGGCTGGGCTATGCTGGGCGGGGCCATCATCACGACGGCGGTCGTCGTCCACACCATCGTCGGCGCGCGGGCAAAAGCCGCGAGATAAAAGCCGTCAATCGTGAATCGTCAATCGTGACAAGATAAATCCGGGTCTTTCTTGTCACGATTCACGATTCACGATTCACGGCTTTTAATTCTTACCGGAAATCGCGGATGAGGACGACGCCGGTGGTCTCGACGCTGCGCGCGGCGACGAGCTGTCTGCCGTCGCGTGACCAGTCGTAGGCGGCGACGCCGTCTGATTTGAAGTCCGTGAGCTGGACGGGCTTGCCGCCCGCGAGCGGCTGGAGCCAGACGTTGTTCGTGCCGGAGCGCGAGTCGAGGTAGGCGAGACCGCGGTTGTCCGGCATCCAGACGAGGTTGGCGCGGAAGCTCAGGTCGAAGTCGAAGAGCTTCGAGGGCGGCCCGCCTTCGATGGGGACGACGGCGAGTTTGACCTGCCCGTTCTGTTCGGCGCTGTAGACGCAGGCGACAGACTTCCCGTCGGGCGAGACGAAGGGCCACGAAGAAGGTTTGTCGGTGACGGCGACGGGCTCGCCGCCGTCAACGGGGACCCGCCAGACGCGCCCGAGTGCGCCCGTCTCTATCGTCGCGTAGACGACCCAACGCCCGTCCGGCGTCGGGTGCGCGAAGTTCTCGCCCTGCCCCGAGGTGAGCCGCTTCGGGTTCCCGCCGTCCGCGTCCATGCGCCACACGTTGAAGGCTGCGCCCGCGCGGTTCGAGACGAAGATAATGTAGCGCCCATCCGCCGAGACCGACGGGCCGTAGTTCGAGCGCGCGCCCACGGTCAACTGCTTCTGCCCCGTCCCGTCCGCGTTCATCACCCAGATGTCCCAACTGCCGCTCGCGATTGAGGCGTAGACGATCCTTCCGTCCGGCGTCCACGACACTCCGTAGAAGCCGTCGAACTTGCCAGTCCCGGAAGTAATCTGCCGCGCGCGCGCCGCGTCTCCATTGGGCGCGACCCAGATGTTCGGGATGCGGTCGGTCTGCACGGCGACAAGCGAAGTGCCGTCCGCCGTAAGACTCGCGCCCTGATAGCTGTTGAGGTCGTTCGTGACGCGGCGGGCCTCGCCCGCGGGGAACGAGACCTGCCAGATTTGCGGAGGGCTCAGCTCCTGCTCCGAGCCGTTCAGCACGAGCCCGCTCCCATCCGGCAGCCACGACAGTTGATTGACGTTGAGCCAACGCTCAGTGGTGATTTTGGTCTCCGCGCCGTCGGCGACGTTGAAGACCGTCACGCCGAGGAAGGTGGTGTTGGGATCGGGGCCGGCGGCGGAGCCGTAGACGCACGCAATCAGTTTGCCGTCGGGCGACCATGCCGGGAGCCCGATGAGCGCGGCGGCGGAGGTGGGCGTCAAGACCTGCCGCTCGTCGCTCCCATCCACGTTGGCCGTCAACACCGTGCGTCCGTTAGCGAAGTCGCCGCGCAGGAAGGCGAAGCGTTTTCCATCGGGCGAGAAAGAGATGGGGCTGCCGATGTTTTCGAGAATCCGCTGGGCCGTCCCGCCGAGCACGGGCACTTGATAGAGCGCGGGCGCGGGCGCGCGGTTCTGGAACGAGGCGTAGTAGATGTGCCGGCTGTCGGGCGAGAAGAGCAGCACGCCGTAGGCGATCTCTACGGCGGGCGGGACGACTCTCTGCGCGTTGCTCGCGGCCCCGACCTGTCTCACCCAGATGCTCTGGCTCCCCCCGTCCGGCGTGATGTAGGCGAGGTACTTGCCGTCTGGCGAAATCGCGGCCTCCTGCACCTCGCCCGCGACGGGCAGCCGCGTCACCTTCATTGACTGGAACGCGGGCGGACGCTGCGCTGCGGTCTCGGGCCGCACCGAGAGACGAAGCACGGCGTAGACCAGAGCGGCGAAGCCCAGCAACGCCGCCGCCGCGATTAGAATCGCGGCGCGCACCGGATGCCCCGTGTGACCGGGGAAGGAAATCGCGGCCCCGCCCGCCGCGTCCGCCGCGAGGGATGATGAAGACGCTGTTGACGGAGCCGCTACCGCGGCGGAGCCTGCCGTCTCGCTGGACTCGGTCGTCACGCGCGGCGCGACGCCCCTCTCGTCCCCATCACCGTTGCCGCCCGCCGCGAATGTGCGCGGTGTGGTCGCGGGCCGTGCCGTCCGGTCTTCGTGAGCACGGCCTTCGTCAACAAACGCGTCTCTCGAAATGGCGGACTCGTCAATGGTGGGCGTCGCCGTCGCCGCTTCTCCGCGTTCGTGCACCTTCGCGGCGAAGCGGTAGCCGCGGCGCGGGACGGTCTCGATGTACGACTGCGGCGCGCCTTCGTCGCACTTCGCCAGAGCCTTGCGCAGGGTGAAGACGTTCTGCGCCAGCGTCGCCTCCTCGACGAAGGTGTCAGGCCAGATTTCCTTCAGCAGCTCCTCCTTCGACATCACGCGCCCGCCGCCCCGCACGAGAACGAGAAGCGTCTCGAACTCCTTGGGCGTGAGTCGGACGGGCTCGTCGCCGCGCCGGAGCGTGCGCTCCGAGGCGTCCAGACAAAACGGCCCGAACTCGTAGAAGTTGCTGAAGCGACTGCTCATAAAGTGCTTTTGAAAACTCTTTGATAACTCTTTCAAAAATATTTTGGCGGCCTTTGAGGAGCTTTTGAAAATCCCCGGCCCCCCGGCCCGCGTCTATCCCGTGAAGAGCAAAGCCGCCGTCGCTCTTCATACGAACCGGAGCGGCCCCCGAGCCGGGATAATTTTCCGGCCGGGAGAGAACAGGCCGGGGGCGCGGCGACGGCGATGTGAGTCGTTGTCGGAACTGAAAGAACCTGACGCGGCGGCGACGGCCCTTCGGGGCCGGCCACCAAGAGACATTCGAGACTAAATGGAGGAGTTGTGAAAAAGCAAATCATGAGAACGTTCGTCATCTTCGGCCTGCTGCTGACGCTGGCCGCTTCGCAGACGCTCGCGGCGCAGAGTCGTGGCCGCCTCGTCGTGCAGATTCCTTTCGACTTCGTTGCGGGGCAGGAGCGGCTCCCCGCCGGGCTCTATACGATCAGCCGCATCTCGCGCGATACGGGTAAGGCGCTGCTCATCCGGAGCGCGGACGGGCGCGCCTCCGTGACCGTCCTGACGAACTCGGCGGAAGCGGACGGTAAAGAGCCGCAGGTGAGCTTCAAGCGTTACGGCGACCAATACTTCCTCGCGCTGATTTCCTCCGGCGGCGAGGCGGCCCGCGTTGTGCCCACCTCACGGCTCGAAAAGCAGTTGAAGCGTGATCTGGCCCGCGGCAAAAAGTCGAAGGGCGGCGCGGCAGCGGCGGTCGCCTCGATTGTGACGGTCAAGGGCGGCGCGCAGTAAAGGCCTGAACGGGATTGCCGTGTCATGGGTGAGCCTCGACACGGCAAGCGGGGCGGGGAAGTGAGCGCGCGGGCCTCACCCCGCCCTTAAAATTTTCAGGCGGGCGGCAAGGGGCGTGGCGGCACGTCTGCAAACTGTCAGCGTTGAACCTTGAACTCTCAGGCGGTGAGCTGGCGGACGATCTGGAAGAGCTTGTCGGGGTCAACCGGCTTGGCGACGTGGACGGAGTAACCCGTGGCGAGGGCGCGTTCGCGGTCTTCGTCCATCGCGTGGCCGGTGAGGGCGATTGCCGGGACGCCTTCGAGGCCGGGCAGGCGGCGCAACTCGCGGAGCAGCGAGTAGCCGTCCATCTCGGGCATGCTGATGTCCGAGATGATGAGACCCGGCGTCTTTTCTCTGGCGAGCGCGACGGCCTCGGCCCCGGAGCTGGCGAGCATCACGTCGAAGCCTTTGCGCGCGAAGAGTATCTGTAGGAGTTCGAGCGTCTCTTCGGAATCCTCGACGACGAGCACCGTCATCCCTTCGCGCGTCGGGGCCTCCACGGCCTCCTCCGCCTCCGCTCCGATCTCCAGCGAGTCGCACGGCAATCCGAAGGTGAAGCGCGCGCCATGACCCTCGCCGCCTGACTCGGCGCGCACCCAGCCGCCGTGCAGCTCGGCGAGCGCGCGGACGATGGCGAGGCCGAGGCCGAGGCCCCCGTAAAGTCTGGTCGTCGAGCCGTCGGCCTGACGAAAGCGGTCGAAGACGTGCGGCAGGAATTCGGGCGCGATGCCGATCCCTGTGTCTTCCACGAGGACTCGCGCCTCAGTGCCCTCGCGCCACGCGCGCACCCGCACCCGCCCCTTGCTCGGCGTGAACTTGACGGCGTTCGAGAGCAGGTTCCAGATGACCTGTTGGAGGCGCACGGACGCGCCCTGCACGACGATGGCGTGCTCGGGAAGTTCGACTTCGAGCGTGAGGCCGCGCGACGCCGCCTCGCCGCGGACGGTCTCGATTGCCGCCTCGACCACCGCGCACAGGTTGAATGTTTCCCACTCGATGCGCAGCTTGCCCGAGACGATGCGCGAGATGTCGAGCAGGTCGTCCACCAGCCGCGCCTGCAGGCGCGCGTTGCGCTCGACGGCGTCGAGCCCCTGAGCCGCGAGTGCGGGGTCGGCGCCAATCCCGCCTGAGCGCAGCAGGTTGACCCACCCGAGGATGGGCGTCAGCGGCGTGCGCAGCTCGTGCGAGAGCGTGGCGAGAAAAACATCCTTCGCGCGGTTCGCCTCCGAGAGCTCTTCGTTGACGCGCTGCAACTCCGACGTGCGCTCTTCGACCCTCCGCTCCAGCTCGCGGTTGAGCTGTTCGAGCCCGAAGCGCGCCTCGCGCTCGGCGAGCATCAGACGGCGGTGCTCGATGGCGCGGCGGACGGTGTGCTTCATCTCCTCGATGATGCATGGCTTGGTGAGGTAGTCGTAGGCCCCGTGCCTCAAAGCCGCGATGGCGGTCTCGACCGCGGCGAACCCCGTGAGCACAATCGTGATGGTGAGCGGCGTGCGCCGCCGCACCTCTTCGAGCACGATGAGGCCGTCGCCGTCCTCCATGTGGAGGTCTGTGAGCACGAGGTCGAACTCGGCCTCGCGCAGGCGCGCGACGGCCTCCCTGCCGCTCGAAGCCACGTCCACCGAGTAGCCCTCGATACGCAGCACCTCGCTGATGGTGAGGACGATGCTCTCCTCGTCGTCCACCACCAGCAGCCGCGCCGGTGTCTCTTCGGCTTCGCGAGTTGTGATTCGGTCGAGCATAAAAACAGTGGTCAGCAGTCAGTGGCCGGTGGCCGGCTTTCGTCGGTCGGAGGTTAAGTCTCGAATCTCGGAGTTGAAATCTCGAATCTCGAAGCTCAAATCCGGAGCCCGAAATCTCAGCAGCCGCCATTCACCAATTTTAGTGCGAGGCGCAGCCCGTCAGCCAGCCTCCGGCGCGTGGTGATGTCTTCGAGCTCGACGCCGAGCTTGACGAGGTCTGAGGCGACGCGCGAGCCGACGCCGGTGATGATTGAAGCCGCGCCGAGCAGTCGGGCCGACCGCACGGTGTTGATCAGGTGCGCGGCGGTGTGGCTGTCAACGACCGTGCAGCCCGTAATGTCTATGATCACGGCCCGCGCGCTCTTGGCGCGGACGGCTTCAAGGAGCGCGCCTGACATCTGCGAGGCGCGCGCGTCGTCGAGCCTGCCGACGACGGGCAGCAGCAGCACGCCGTCCCAGATTTCCACCACGGGACTCGACAGCTCGGTGATGCGCAGGCGCTGGTCGCCGTGTTCGAGCGCGCGCCTCACCGTCTGCTTGAGGTCGTCCACCACGCACGGCTTGACGAGGTAGTCATAGACGCCCTGACGGAGCGCGTCAATGGAAGACTCGATGGAGGCGTAGCCCGTGAGGACGATGGTGATGAGCTGCGGGTGGCGGGTCTGGAGTTCATGCAAGAGCGTGATGCCGTCCATGTCCTCCATGCGCAGGTCCGTAAGCACGAGATCGAAATCTCCGCGCGCGACTTTCTCCAGCGCCTCGCGCCCGTCCGAGGCGGTCTCGACGGCGTAGCCCTCCTGTTCGAGGATGGCGGCGGTCGTGACCCGCACGTTCTCTTCATCGTCCACGACGAGGAGTCGGAACGCTCCGTCGGCCCCGCCCGACGTGCCGCGGCTACTGTTTAGCGGGGGAGGATGACGTTGAAGGTCGTGCCCTGCCCCTCGGTGCTTGTGACCTCGATGCGCCCGCCGTGGTGGCGGACGATGTCCTGCGTGACCCACAGCCCGAGCCCCGTGCCCTTCGTCCGCGTTGAGAAGAAGGGCTCGAAGATGCGCGCCAGCGCGGCTTCGTCAATGCCGCGCCCCGTGTCGCTGATCTGGACGGAGATGGTCGGCTGGAGCGCCTGCGCGTAGCGCGAGGTATGAATCCTGATCTCGCCCTCCTTCTCGATGGCCTGCTGCGCGTTGAGCATGAGGTTCAGGAAGACCTGCCGGAGCTGGTCGGCGCGCGCGCGCACAGCCGGGAGCGCCGCGTCGAAGTCGCGCGCCACCGAGACGCGCGCCTGCCGGAACTTCTTCTCGACGAGGATGAGCGTCTCTTCGAGCACCTGATTGACGTTGATCCACTCGACCTCGCCCGAGCGGCGCGCGAAGCCGAGCATCTGGCGGATGATGTGCGAGACGCGCTCGGTCTCCTTGCGCGCCACGTCGAGGAAGCGCGTGTTCTGCTCGACGCTCTGTTTGGTCGTCAGCAGGTAGAGCGAGTTCTTGATGGCCTCAAGCGGGTTGTTGACCTCGTGCGCGATGGAGGCGGCGAGGCGGCCCACCGCCGCCAGCTTCTCCGACTCGAAGAGCTGCTGCTCGACGCGGCGGCGCTCCAGTTCGCGTATCTCCGTGAGGTCGTGCAGGATCGAGACGACCGCCGTGACCTGCCCGTTCGAGTCCGTGACTTCGGCGGAAGTGATCTCCATCGGGAGCCCGACGCCCGTCTCCGGCTCGATGAGTTTGATCTCGGCCTGCCTGCCCGTACCCGTCTCGGAGGCGAGCGCGGAGATGAACGAGGTGAGCTTGACGGAGTTGGCCGAGACGGCGCGCGCGGCCCGCGCGGTCTGCCCCTCGGCTTCCTGAAAGAGCCGCTCGGCGCGCTCGTTGAAGAGGATAAACTTCCCGCTCGTGTCGCAGACGGCGATGGGGTGGCCGACGTGCTCGATGATGAGGTCGAGCCGGTCGCGCTCGCGCCGCGCCTCCGACTCGGCCTGCTGGAGGAGGCCGAAGTTGCGCGCCAGTTCCTCGTTGGCGCGGCGCAGGTCGGTCACGTCGCGGAAGATCGAGACCATGCCGATGCGCTCGCCGCGCGCGTTGAAGGCGGGCGTCGAGATAACCTCGAAGTGGATGTCCCAGCCTTCGAGCGGGTCCACCAGCGTGAGGTCTCGGCCCACGATCTCTTCGGAGGCGACCGCCGCGCTCGACAAGTAGGCCGAGAACAAAAGGTCGTTCATCTCCAGCGCGCGCCGCTTGCCCTCGCTCGCGTCCTTGAGGTCACTGAAGAGTTCCTCGGCGCGCCGGTTCTGGAGGAGGATTTCGTTGTCCACGTTGGTGAGCACGATGGGGTCGGCCACCGACTTCATGATGGACTCGACCCACTGGCGCTCGCGCTGCAATTTGCGGACGGTCGAGTTGAGGCGCTCGATTTTGATGGTGCTCGAGAGGATGACGCCGACGCGGTCGGCGAAGCGCACGAGCATTTTGAACTGCGTCTCGTCAGTCTCGCTTTTACGCGCGCCGATGTAGAGCGCGCCCATGCAGAGCGCCTGCGGCATCCAGTACTTCTCGTCGTCGTAGGGGCGGCGCGCGAACTCGTCGGCGGCATTCGAGGGCTGCCCGCCAAAGAGCGGCAGGGCGAGCACCTCGGCGCGGCTCCCGATCTGTTCGAGGAAGGCGTCCGACGACGACCCCTCGCCGCCCTGCCGCTCGATCCACACGTCGTCGAACCCGGCGGCCATCCGCATCCGCAGCACTCCGTGGTGCTTGTCTATGAGGGCGATGGCGGCCTGCGGGTAACCGAGCCCCGTCGTGATGGTGTCGAGCACGAGCGACAACTGCTCCTCCAGCTTCTGCGCGGCGAGCAACTGCGTCGTCATCTCGAACAGGAATTCGTACTGGTGGAGCGGCATGGTGCCCGGCGCGCCCTCTTCGAAGGCGTCGAGCGTGGTGGCCTCGGTCTCGGTGAGACGGTTATCCATAAAGCAGTGAGCAGTGAGCAGTGAGCAGTGAGCAGTGAGCAGTGAAAACAAGTTCTGCTTACTGCTTACTGCTCACCGCTTACTTTCTTTAGCTTCTCTCGACGTCAATCGTGGCGCGGCGGCGGGGCGTGTCGTCGGCGAGCGGCTCTGCCGCCGGGGCGGGACCCATCGCGGGGCGCGAGACGCCGGACGTGAGGCCGATGGCCTCGGCGTATTTGAGGTACGTGTCAATCGAGGCGACGACGACGCGCGCCTCGACCGTGATGAGGTCAATGCCGACGAGCGAGATGCGAACCCACGCGTCAATAACGATGCCTTTGTCCAGCACGCGGTCGAGTACGTCAATGAGACTGGTGCCGCCCGGGGCTCTTTCAACTGCCATGTGGTTTGATTCCTCTCTCTCAGAATGGGTCGAAACTTCGCGCCGCCGTCGCCGCCGCTCATCTTGCTCCGGGGGCGCGGCGGCTCTGGTTTCCCGGCTCTTAAAAACTCGCGCGTGCGCAGGCCTTCCTCGCAAATTCCAGCCCGAGGCCGCGAGACCCGCCGCGCACTAGCGTGCGGGGCGTTTTTTGCTTCGCGCGCCACCAGCCGGGCCGCGCTTGGACGCCGGGGCGGCCTTCGAGCCCCGCCCGCCGGCGCGCGCTCTCGCTTCGCTGACGGTGGGGGGGGCATTGAGTTGTCCCAGTTCCCGCTCCAGCACGGCGAGGCGCTCGCGCAGTTCGGTGTTCTCGGCCTCGGCGGCGGCGGCGCGCGTCGTCAGGTTAGAGTCATAGCGCCACCAGTTGAGACCGATCTGCTCGGCCTTGTCTATCGAGCAGATGAGCAGCCGAATCTGAAGCGTCAGCAACTCGACGTTCGCCAGCGAGACCTTGATGTCGCCCGCGATCACCAGCCCCTTATCGAGAATCCGGTCGAGCACGTCCACCAGACCCGGCGGGCGCGACGACACCAGACTTGTTCGCTCGCTTGACAACTCGCTTCGTCTCCCTTTCGACTGGGAATAGAAAAACAGCCTTCAGCGATTAGCTGTTAGCTAGTAGCCTCGGAGATTTGAAATCTGAAATCTCAAAATTGAAATCTTCAGAAGCTGAAAGCTAATAGCTGACAGCTCTTAAATTAAACGACCAATCGGGCCTAAATCAAGGTTGAGTTCTTCATCCTCCAGCCCGAACTGCCCTTTCAGCTCACGCATCTTCGCTTCGAGTTTCATCAAAGCGAGCCCCAGCTCCTCGACCTGCTCGGGCGTCAGCCCCTCACCCTCCATGCGCCGGATGGCCTGCTTCTCAAGCAGCCGGCGGATCAGCTCGATTAAGGTCAGGACGAGCTTCGCCAAGCCCTGCTCAATTGACTGAGCGTCAACATTGATGCGCTCGGGGAGTGCGTCGGCCACGCGCCTGAGTTCGGCGACGAACTCGCCGGCGTGTTCGGTTTCTATTTCCGGCTCGACCGGGAGGGGGGAATCATCTGGGGGATGCTTCACAAGAAAGAGTACCCTGTCTGCGCTCGATGTGTCCACAAGGATTATTCGACGCGCGCGAAACTATGAATCGAAGACGCCCCGAACGGCTCACGGGCGCAGGTCGCTGAAACTGTAAGGGGGCCACGCGCCGCTCTTCAGGAAGCGCAGGCTCGCGGCGCGCTCTTCGCCGAGCGCCTGCACGCGCGCGCGGTACTCCTCGATTCGCCCGCGCTCGACCAGATGCGCGGCGCGCACGACAAGCGCCCCCGCAGGGTTAACGGTCACGCGCGACTCGCGCACCACGTCCGACAGACGCCCGTCGAACCACTCGGCGACGGCTTCGGCGCGGATGCGCAAAGCCTCGCCGCCCAGAATCTCGCGCCGCTTCGAGAGCAGAAAAGCCGTCCCGCTCCCGCCGCCGCCTTCCGCAGGCGTCTCGGGCTCGGGCCCGGCGGCCTCGCGCCTCGCCGCCTCCACGTCCCAGATGATCTTGACGCTCATCTCCACGCAGCCGCGGACGCGTCCGAGGGTCGCGCGCAGCGCGTCGCCCTGCGACTCCATGAACGCCGCGAGCCGCGCCTCGCCGGCGAGCGTGCCGAAGCGGAAGGGAAGCGGCGTCGAGCGCGTCAGCAGCGCCGCGTTGACGCGGTTGTGCGTGAGCGCGTTCTCCGGCGTGACGTTGACGCGCTCCGCCTCGAACGGGCTCACGACCGCCGCGAGGCCGCCGTGTTCGACCAGACCGAGCGGAGCGTCGTTTAAGCCGCGCGCTCCCCCGAGCATCTCGTTTGTGACCTCGTCGCCGAGGCAGTAGACGTACCACGTGCTCATCGCGCTTCGTCCGGCCCGCCGCCGCCTTCCGCCGCGCCGGGGAGGACGCGCCCGCGCACAATCTCCAGCGGTCCCTCGCGCCCGGCCAGCACTTTATTGACCGTCTCGACCGAGCCGAGCAGAAGGTTCAAACCGATGTACACGAGGTCTATATCCGCCACCGCAATCGTCACCTCGCCCGCGATCACCAGCCCGCGGTCGAGGACGTGGTCGAGCGTCTCCAAAAGCGACAGCTCGTCATCCTCTCCCAGCTCGAAAACTTCGTCAGCCATAAAGATTCAAGAAGGGGAAAGAGGGGAAACGGGAAGAGAGCTATTCCCCTTTTCCCCTTTTCCCCTTTCCCCCTCTTTCCCCTTCCGCGTTTTCATCTTCACTCGCAAAATTATAAGGGGGCCACGGGCCGGTGAGCTCGATGCTGAAGCCGAGCGGCGCGTATTCCGCGGCGAGCCGTTCCGCCGCCGCGCGAAACTCGTCGAAGCCGTCGCGTGGGACGAGGAAGGCGAGCTTCGCCGCCAGCTCGCCGCGGTCGTTCGACTCGTCCTTGAGCAGGCGCAGCCGCACCTCGCCGACGCTCACCGCCGCGAGGGCGCTCTCCATTCCGGCGACGATGCGCCTCGTCACGGCGCGCACCTCGTCGTCGCGCAGCGCGTCGATCTTCTTGCGCAAAAGATAAGCCTGTCCGGGCGTAGAGGCCTCCGCCCGCTCAACCATCTCGCGCAGGCGCGGGCTCAGGCGCGCCACCTCGTCCTTCAGTTTCGCGCGCTCGCCATAGACGTTGACGCCCCACTCCTCGCGCCCTTCGAGCCGCGCGATGATGGCGCGAAGCTGCGCGCCCCTTTCGCCGAGCATCTGTTCGACGGACGCGCGGCCCGTGTAAATAGTGCCGAAGCGCAAGGGGACGACGCTCGCGCGATGTGCGAAGTGCTCGACCACCGCCTCGTGCCGCAGCGCGCGCGTCGCCATCCACGTCGCGTCGCGGAGCTTCGTCTCCAGAGCCTCTTCGTTGTATTCCGAGAGCGGCACGCGGGTCGCCACGGCGGCGAGGCCGTCTCCTTCGATGAGCACGAACTTCGCGGGGCCTTTGCTTTCGATGGGGGTCGGCAGCTCGCCCTCGAAATTCCCGGCGAGCTTTTCCTGCGCGCCGATGCAATAGACGTAGAGAGCCTCGTCGGCCTCGCCGCCTCCCGCCGCCTCCCGCCGGCCCTTCTTTGAAGCGATCTTCCTGCTCATCTTTGACTCGGCCCACTCGCTCCGGCGTGCCGCCCGCTAGAGCGCACCGGCCGCCAGTTTCGAAAGTGCTCGCGCAGACGTTCGCGCCCGTTGACCTCGCCGGGCTGCTGCGGCGCGACGAAAATCTCGAAGCCGCGCGCGAAACGGCGTCGGAACTCGTCCAGCACCTCGCCCTGCGCGCGACGCCGCGCGGCGCAGAAGTCGCACGCGCGGGCCGCCTCTTTCGTGACCACATTATTGATGAGGAGGCGGCTCAACGGAATGTCCAGTCGCTTGAGGCTCGCCGTCATCCGCGCCGTCTCTTCGAGGCTCATCCGTTCGGGGATGGCAACGCCGACGAACTCGCTATGGCGCGCGTCAGACAGCAGCGCCGCCACGCGCTTGATGCTTTTCGAGAGCGCGACCAGCTCTTCGGCCACACCGCCCCAGCGTACCACGTTCTTGTACTTCAGCAGGAGCTTGATAAAAGTCCGCACCCACGAGAGCGCCACCTGCGGCAGTTCGAGGAAGCGCAGGAGGTGGCCCGTCGGCGCGGTGTCGAGGACGATTGAGGTGTATGTCCCCTCTTCGAGCAGGTCGCTGATGGTCGCGAGAGCCGCGATCTCGTCAATCCCGGGGGGCGCGAGCGCGACCAGCTCGCGCATCGCCTCGCGGTCGAACTGTATCTCCCAGCGCGAGCCGCCCGTCAGAGACTCGAACAGCTCGTCAGTCCACGCGCGGTAACGCTCCTTGAGTTCCTCGAAGCGGGCCGCCGGATCAATCTCCTTCGCGTCGAGATTCTTGAGCCCCGCGACGCCGCGCCTGAGCTCGCCGACGGTTTCGCCGAAGCTGTCCGAGAGCGAGTGCGCCGGGTCGGTCGAGAAAACGAGCACGCGCGCCTTCTTATCAGTTTCGGCGAGCCGCAGCGCCGCCGCCGCCGCCGCGGTTGTCTTGCCCACGCCGCCCTTCCCGCCGAAGACCAGCAGTTGCCGCGCGTCGAGGCGGAAGCCCGACCGTGGAGGAAAGTCAGAAGTCAGAACGCTCAACGATGAACGAATAGCATCCGCCTTTTCTTCCAGTTCATCGTTGAGCGTTCTGACTTCTGCGTTCCTTCTGCTTCTGCTGTTCCAGACTTCGCGCGCGAAACGGCGCAGGTCTTCGGGGCCGCTCACTTCAGTGGGAAAGACGGGGACGCGGCGCGCGCGCAGGTCTTTGAATTCCTTATCGAGCCGCTTGAGCCATTGCGTCTGCATGCGCGCGCGCGCGCGGCAGAAGGGGCAACTCCCGCGGGCCTGCTCGACGCGGTTAATGACGAGGTCGGTGACGCTGACGCCCGCCTCGCCAAGCGTCCGCCGGTAGCGGACGCTCTCTTCGAAGGCCATCGCCTCGGGAATGGTGACGAGCGTGAAGGAGGCTCGCGCCGGGTCGAAGAGCATGGCGCGGACGGCGCGGACGCGCTCGTCCATTTCGCGCAGGAACAGTTCCACCTCGTCGGCGACGCGCCCCCCGCGCCCGCCGCGCGCGAACTGCGCGATCAGGTAGCGGTGCTTCTCGGACATCTGGTCGAGCGCCTTGATCCAGCGCGCGAAGACTTCGGGCAGGCGCAGCATGCGCGAGGTGTGCCCCGACGGCGCGGTGTCCACGACGACGCGCGCGAACGTGCCCGCGCGGTCTACCTCGCTCAGCTCGAAGAGCGACATCACCTCGTCCATGCCGGGCAGGGAGAGTCCGAGCAGGTCGTTGATGTCCGCCTCGTCGAGCATCGTGCCGCGGTCGGCGATCTCGGCGAGCACGGCGCGGTGTTTCGTTTTGAACTCTTCGAGCGCGCGCGTGGCGTCCATCTCGCGCGCGAAAAGGCGCGGGGCCGCCGCGCCCCGACCGCGCCGCGCGACTTCGACGAGACGGTCGCCGACTTCGACGCCGAGGCTGTCCGAGAGCGAGTGCGCGGGGTCTGTGGAGAAGAGCAGGATGCGCTCGCCCTCCGCGGCGGTGTCGAGCAGGAGGAGCGCGGCTGAGGCGGCGGTCGTGGTCTTGCCGACGCCGCCCTTGCCGCCGAAAAAGAGGTAGCGCGTGCCGGGGAAATCGGCGGGGAGTTCGAGCTTCGCGGGGTGCGGAGGTGTGTGCGCCGCCTTCGGGGTGCGGGAAGGGCTTTGTGCGGTCTTTGAAGTTTTTGAAGTCTTGCGCGCGGTCTTCGGCGCGGGTGAAGTCGTGCGGGCTTTCGAGCGGGCGCGCGCGGCGGGCTTCGGCGGGCGGCGCGTGGGGGCGCCTTTTCGCCCCGCGCTCCCTTCGCGCGTCAACGCTCGTCTCCGCCGCCCGGCTCGTAGAAGCCGCCCTCCGAGTCGCTGCCGGATTCGATCACGATGGAGGAGGTCTCCGCCGTGTGCACCTGCCCGAGGGCTTCGAGCTGTCGCATCTTGATGGCGCGCATCCTCCCGAACAGCTCGCGCTCGGCCTCGGCGTAGTCCTCGTCCGAAATCTCCTCAAGCTCAAGGCGCATCTGCAATTCGAGCAGCTGCTGCTTGAGCACCGACTCGTCGTTCAGCTCGCGGTCGGCGATTTCCTGAATCTGCCGCATGATGAACTTGAAGCCGTTCACCGGAAACAGAAGGATGTCGTCGAGGATGAACATCAGAAGTTTGTCGCCACAGGTCGAAAGACAAGAAGTCAAAACATGCGCGCGTCGTTATTCGCCGTCGCCATTCTGTTTACGGGCGATGATTTGAGCCAGCTCGCCGATGTCCACACTGTTGCGCTCCGCCATCTCTTCGATGCGCGTCAGCCGCTTGTCCGAGCTGGCAATGTTACGCTCCGCCATCTCTTCGATGCGCGTCAGCCGCTTGTCCGAGTTGGCACTGTTGCGCTCCGCCATCTCTTCGATGCGCGTCAGCCGCTTGTCCGAGCTGGCAATGTTACGCTCCGCCATCTCTTCGATGCGCGTCAGCCGCTTATCCGAGTTGGCGAGCCGGTCCTCCGACTTGATTTGTGCATCCACCAGTGCGGCGACACGCTCGCGCAGGTCGCGGCGCTCGCGCCGGAACTGACGGATCATCAGGACGACAGTGCGCTCCATCGTGCTCAAACGCCGGTCGGCGCGCGCGTCGGCCACCTCCAGCCTTTGCATGCCGGCGGCAAAATGCGCCTGCTGCTCAAGGATGAAGTTCATCGTGCGCTCGCGTTCTTCTTCGGTCATCGGATTCACCTCCTAAAAATCACGCGGTTCCTTCGCCGCGTTCGAGTTTCAGGCGGATGTGGACGAAGTTGTAGGGCGGCCACGGGCCGGTGTACTTGAAGAAGAGCTTGCCCTCGTAGTTCGAGGCGATCTCCTTGACCTTGCTGTCGAACTCGGCCTCGCGCTCGCGCTCGATGAGGAAGGCGGCGTTCATAATCATCTTGTCGCCGATGGGCTTGTTGGCGCGCGAGGCGACCGCCGTGTCGCGCAGCCCCGAGTAGACCTCGCGCACATAGGCGTCGGCGCGCTCGGTCAAGGCCGCCTCGATGAGCCGCCCAAGTTGCATGCGCGCGAAGTAGGTCGAGCCCGCGCCGCGCGAGGTGATCTGCTCCTTGAGGTTGCGAATCTCCTCGCTCTCCTGTTCCAGCTCAGACATCACGCGCTCGCGGTCCCAGTTGACCTTGAGGCCGAACTCGACCTTGCCCTCCATCTTGGCGAGCACATCGCGCAGCGCGTCGTAAGTGCCGCGCATCAGCTCGATGATGTCGTCTTCGGTGCGGAACAGCACGCCGAAGGCCATCGGCAGCACGGTGAACTCGCGCATCACGGTCTCGTTGACCTGCTCGTGCGCGAAGACATTCTCGCGCGTCGGGTCGTAGACCATGATCGGGGTGTTCGAGATGACCGC
>JAIVJM010000248.1:22339-39981 GCA_020199995.1 Acidobacteriota bacterium
GTGTAGACCTCGTCGCCGCGCCCGCCGATGCCGACGGGGCCGAAGGAGCGAGAGTCCTTGGTCTCGATGATGCAGTAGACGTACTTGCCCTCGGGCGCGGGGGCTGCGGGTGGCGTGACGGCCTGTTCGGTTTCGGCGCTCATAGTCTTCCCCGGAAGTGTTCGCGAAAAGGGAGGCCCGTGAATGGCAGCGGGCCGTTGGTGGAGCGTGGGTTTCAAGACGACCCGAAAATATAATATGTCGGCGCGCATTTTCCGCGCAACTACTGTGCGCACGAGCGGGCACGCGGTGTTAGAATCACGGGGCCGAACCCGAGCGGGGTGCGGCAACGTATTTGAAGGGGAAGAAGAAGAAACGCTCAAGTCAGAACGTGGAACGAAAAGCCTTTTGTCTCTTATTTCATCGTTCATCGTTGCGGACTTCTGACTATCCTCTTTCGTCCCTTAACTTTAATGAGGAGGCGGTGAGCGCGACAACTCGTTGGCCGCGTCAGTCCGGGAGGGCGGCGTCGGGGAATAGCGCCGGATAAACATTATGAGCGATCAGCGTAACTGGCTGGAGCGTCTCGGCGATAAGATTCCGGGGTACAGCGGCTACGTCGCGAAGGAGCGACGACGCGACATGGACAAGCTGCACCGCGAGCATCTGGCGGAGCGGCTGCGCGCGGCCAAGCAGCCGCTCAACGACGCGGTGCGCGAGCTGACCTCGGGCGGGCGTCTCATCGAGATCGGCCCCGTAGACCGCGTCCTGAAGAAGGTAGACCACGTCGAGAACCGCGTCCGCTACGCTAGTTACGGCTACGCGGGCTTCTTCGATGCGGTGAAGATCGAAGAGCCGCAGCTCGATGCTATCTACCGCTTCGACCTCGCGCTCGTCGAGAAGGTCGAGGAGCTGGAGCGGCGCGCAGAGGAGCTGAAGTCGAACGGCTCGACGCCCGAAGGGCTCAAGCAGGCGGCGGCCGCCGCCGAGCGCGCCGCCGACGATCTCAACAGCACCTTCGACCAGCGTTATCAGGCCATCAACAACTACAAGCCCGACGACACACCGGGACAACCGATGTTTAGCTGAAGTGCGGAGTGATGAATTAGCTCGGAACGTAGACGCGCCCTGCTGAAGCGCAGCGTGCGAAGAAGAGGAGCAGCAGCCAGATGGCACTCGAAATCATTCAGTTCTTCGACCCGACCGGGTCACAGATGGTCAACCGCGTCCCCGCGAGCGGCTCGACCGACATCAAGATGGGCGCGCAGCTCGTCGTGCAGGAAAACCAGTCGGCGGTCTTCTACCGCGACGGCAAGGCGCTCGACACGTTCGGCCCCGGACGCCACACGCTGACGACGATGAACGTGCCGCTTTTGACGCGCCTGCTCTCGATACCTTTCGGCGGCGAGTCGCCCTTTCAGGCGGCGGTCGTCTTCGTCGCGCGCCACACCTTTCAGGACTTGAAGTGGGGGACGAAGGAGCCCATCGCCTTCCGCGACACGGAGCTTTACATGGTGCGGCTGCGCGCTTTCGGCAAATACTCGATCCGCGTCTCTGACCCGCAGCTTTTTGTCACGTCCATCGTCGGGACGCGCAACATCGTCTCGACGCAGGGCATCGGCGAGTACCTCCGCGACATCATCGTCTCGCGCTTAAACGACCTGCTCGGCGAGAACCTGAAGACGGTCTTCGATCTGCCGGCGGTCTACGACGAGCTGGCGGCGGGCGTCAAGGCGCGCGTCGCCGAAGACTTCGCCAAGCAGGGGCTCGAACTCGTCGATATGCTCATCTCGGCGATCACGCCGCCCGAGGAAGTGCAGAAGAAGATTGACGAGCGTTCGAGCATGAGCGCGCTGGGCGACATGGACAAGTACATGCGCTATAAGGCCGCCGAATCGATGCAGGACGCGGCGAAGCAGCCGGGCGGGGCCGCCGGTCAGGGCATGGGCCTCGGGATGGGCTTCGGCTTCGGGCAGATGATGGCGAACAACATCGGCGGGCAGGGCGGCGGCGGCGGGCGCCGCAGGTCTCTCAGAAGGCCGCGACCGTCGAATGCCCGAACTGCAAGGAGCAGGTGCAGGCCGGCGCAAAGTTCTGCGCCAACTGCGGCCAGTCGGTCGAGCCGAAGAAGTGTAAGCAGTGCGAGCAGCCGCTCGCGCCCGGCGCGAAGTTCTGCGCCGGTTGCGGCACGCCCACGACAGAAGAATCAAAGCCATGAGAAGAGCCGTCGCGTTTGTGCTGCTCGCCTCTCTGCTCGCCGCGTGCGGCGGCGCGGCGAAGTTCGGCGGCGCGGCGGATCAGGTCGTCGGGTCGGGCGCGAGGAAGACGGAGCGCCGCGACGTTTCGGAGTTTAACCGCATCGTCGTCGAAGGCGCGTACAGGGTGGAAGTGAGCTGCGGCCAGTCGCGCTCGCTCGACATCGAGGCCGACGATAACCTCCTCCCTCTCATCAGGACTGACGTGGAAGGTGGTCGCCTCCGCATCCACAGCGAGCGGGGCATCCAGACGCAGACGCTCCCGCGCGTCCGCATCAACGTCAAGGACCTGAATGAAGTGTCCGTGCCCGGCGCGTCCGACTTCCGTGTGGACGGCTTGCACAACGACGCCTTCAAGCTCAACGTCGAAGGCGCGAGCAAGTTTCGCGCGTCGGGCGAGACGGGACGGCTCGACATCTCGCTCAACGGCGCGGGACTGGTTGACGCGCGCGAGCTGCGTGCGCGAAGCGCCGCCGTCGTCAACAACGGCGCGGGCACGATCTCCGTCCACGCGTCCGACACGCTCGACGCCACGGTCAACGGCGTGGGTATGATTGATTACTACGGCAACCCTCCGACCGTGAACCCGAAGGTCAACGGGTTCGGGAAGATCAGCAGGAAGTAGGCGAAGTCTGCGCCCGGCCCTCGACTGAAGCGAACCGGAATGTCCCTGACCTGTGATTACTGCCACGGCGTCTGTCAAGAGGGCGCGACGAAGTGCGAGAGCTGCGGCGCTCGGCCCGGGCCGAAGCCCGCGACCGACTACCGCTTCTGCCCGCACTGCCGCCGACGTCTGGTCGCGCTCGGCAGCCCCGCGTGCAACTACTGCGGGCAGGCGCTCCCCGAAGACTACCTGAAGACGCGCGAGGCGATGCGGCAGCGCATCGGCGACCTGAGCGCGGGGGACGGCGGGCCGGAAATTGTTGAGGAATTGGGGCGCGACGACGACGCGCTCCGGCGCGCTCTCAAGTCGCTCTTCGACCTCGACGACATGTCGCGGCGGAAGTGATTTCACGGAAGCACGGCAATCTTTTAAGCCCCGTCAGGGGCGGAATAATTTAGCCCACGGCGTCGGGCCGTGGGTACAAGTAAAGATAAAAACATCAGCCCCGGAGGGGCGAAAGAAATTCAACGTGCGCCACACATAAGTTGAATTTCTTTCGCCCCTCCGGGGCTTTTAGATATTCTTAATTCTCGCCTGTCCCCACGGCCCGACGCCGTGGGCTAAATTATTCCGCCCTACGGTTGGTAGGCGCGGTCTCTGTCTCCCGCTTTCAGAATTTCGACGGCGCGCTCCACGGCGCGGTCGCGCCCGCGCTGGAGGTCGAGGCGCGTGATGTCAATCTCTTCGTCGGGCTCGATGCGGACTCCCTCCAGACGGCGGCCTCCCGCCGTGCGGTAGTCCATTTCGCTGACGTCGAGGACGCCGCCGTCGGGGAGTTGATGCCGTCGGCGGATGCCGAGCACGCAGCCGCAGGTTCCTTCGCCGAGCACGGTGGCGCGCCCCGCCTCCCTCAAGGCCGCGACGAAGACTTCCGACGCGCTGGCCGTGCGCGCGCCCGTCAAAACGACGACGGGGCCGCGGAAGCCCTTCGGCCTCTCGGCGGTCGTTTGCAGCGCGGAGCGCGTGTGCGGCTCGACGAGGACGCGCCCCTCGCGGTCGCTGAAGCGCCCGAGGCTTTTTCCGGCGGGCAGGAAGAGCGAAGCGATGTCGGCCATCGCCTCGGTCTCGCCGCCGCCGTTGTCGCGCAAATCAATGACGAGTGCGCGCGCGTCCCTCAGACCCCCGCCGAGCGCGCGCGCGATCTGTCCCGCGATCTCCCATGTGAAAATGTTGAAGCGCACGACGTGGACGCCGCGTCCCGCGCTCCGCATCTGGAGCGTGGGCACGCGCGTCTGCACTTGGCGTCGCAGCCGGGCACGCTTTTCCCGGCCTCGACCGCCGCGAAAGACCGCGTTGACGTAGGTCTCGCGCGGGCCGTCAAAGAGTCGCGCCATGGCGAGCAGGCGCGCCGTCGCCAAAGGGGCGGCGGCGGCGGCCTGCTCTTCAACCCGTCGCGCGACGAGCGCGGCGACCAGTTCGCCGTCGAGGCTCACGACCGCATCACCCGCGCGCACGCCCGCGCCCTCCGCCTCCGAGCCCCGCTCGACGCTTGTGACGACGGCCTCGCCCCCGATCTCGCGCACCGAGATGCCGACCGTGATGAAGCGCTGCACGCGCCAGTCTGCGCTCTCGCCCGGCGGGAAGACGCGCGTGTGCGGGTCTCGGAGGCGTCCGAGCATGCGCCGCAGCACGGCGTAGAACTCCGTCTGGTCGCGCGCTCCGGCGGCGAGCGGGCGGAACTCCTCGCCGAGCGCGCGCCAGTCAATGCCGTGCAGCGCGGGGTCGTAGTAGCGCACGCGCACCTGCTCCCATACTTCCTCGAAGACGCGCAGCCGCCCCTCGCGCGTCGCCGTCGAAATGGTCGCGTCATCGCCGCCGCGAAGACCCGCACGGCTCGCGCCCACCGGAGGCGGCAGCACGAGGCAGACGAGGACGCACAACGCGAAGACCGCGCGCGGAAACTCCCTTGACGTTCGGCTCAACATGAGGGGCCTCAGTGTGGATTGGCTCAACGGCTCATTGAAAAATAGTTAACGGGGCAATAAGCCGGCGAGTTGATGGATCAATTCCTTATCAGCGCGATCTCGCGCACGCCCGCGATGAGTCTTTCGACCTCCGCGGCGTTCGTATAGCAGGAGCAGCCCGCGCGCACAAGCCCCTCCTCGCCGAGCTGGAGACGCTCGACGACCGTCGCCGCGTAGAAGTCGCCGTGCGAGACGAAGACGCCGCGCGCGGCGAGCCTCCGCGCCACTTCCGTCGAGGCCACGCCGCCGACCGTGAAGGCGGCGGTCGGCGTGCGCCGTGCGCCGGGCGGCTGGCCGTAGAGCGTCACGCCTTCGACGCCCGATAGCCCTTCCCACATCTCTTTGAAGAGCGCCGCGCCGCGCGCGTGGAGCGCGTCGAAGGTGGCGCGCAAACGTTCACGGCGCGTGCCCGCGACGCTGGGGGCAAGCGCGGCCAGAAAGTTGACGGCTGCCGCCGCGCCCGCGATGCCTTCGTGGTTCTGCGTGCCCGTCTCGGCGCGCTCGGGCGCGGCGTCGGGCGCTGGCAGAAGCTTGGGGAAGGGGAGCGTCGAGAGTAGCCCGCGGCGGCAGAACAGCGCGCCCGCGTGCGGGCCGTAAAACTTGTAGGCCGAGCAACCGAGGAAGTCACAGTCGAGCGCGGCGACCTCGACCAGCTCGTGCGGCGCGAAGTGGACGGCATCCACGAAGACGTAAGCGCCGACTTCGCGTGCGAGTTGGGCCGCGCGCCGCACGTCCGTGATTGTGCCCAACGCGTTCGAGGCCGCCCCGACGGCGACGAGCTTCGTCCGCTTGCCGACGAGCCGCTCGAACCCATCCCAATCGAGCGTCCCCGTCTCAGGCATCATGCGCGCGACGCGGACGCGGACGCCTCGCTCGCGCTCCAATGCCTGCCACGGCGCGACGTTGGCGTGGTGGTCGAGTTCGGTGACGACGAGCTCGTCGCCCGGCTCGAACGTGCGCCCGAGCGCGCGTGAGAGATGAAAGGTGAGCGTCGTCATGTTCGCGCCGAAGATGATCTCGGCGGGCGTCGCGCCGAGGAAGTCAGCGAGCGCGGAGCGCGACGCTTCGATCAGTTCGTCCGTCTCGGCGCTGGTCGGGTAGGCCCAGTGCGTGTTGGCGTTGTGGCGGTAGAGATAATCGCTCACGGCCTCGACGACGGCGCGCGGAACCTGCGTCCATACAATAGCCGGGCGCGAGCGCGAAACATTTGCCCGCCGCGTGCCGAAGAGAAGAATTAACATGAATGGACGAGACGCGGAAGAAATGCGGATTGCGGATTGCGGAATTAAAGACAACGTGCTTCTCATTCCACAATCGGCAATCCGCATTTGTCTTCTATCCTGTCCATCCATGTTAATTTGTTTCTTATGAAACCAAAGCGCAGCTTCGCCAGTGACAACAACGCCGGGGTGCATCCGCGCGTCATGGAGGCCGTCGCCGGGGCCAACGACGGCGGGCACGTTATCGCCTACGGCGACGACCCCTACACGGCGCGCGCCGAGGCCGCCTTCCGCGAGCACTTTGGCGAAGGGGCCGAAGTCTTCTTCGTCTTTGGCGGGACGGGGGCGAACGTCCTCGGACTCCAATCCCTGACCGCGCCGCACCACGCGGTCGTCTGCGCCGCGACCGCTCACGTCAACGTTGACGAGTGCGGCGCGCCCGAGAAGTTCACCGGCTGCAAGCTCATCGCGCTCCAGACCGCGGACGGGAAGCTCCGCCCCGCACAGATCGAGCCCTGCCTCGCGCGCGCGGGCGACCAGCACCACGTCCAGCCGAAAGTGATTTCCATCTCGCAGCCGACTGAACTGGGGACGGTCTATACCGTGGAAGAGACGCGCGCCCTCTCGGCGTTCGCGCGCGAGCGTGGATTGCTCGTCCACATGGACGGCGCGCGTCTGGCGAACGCGGCGGCGTATCTCGGCGCAACGCTCAGGGAGTTGACGGCTGAGGCGGGCGTGGATGTGCTCTCGTTCGGCGGCACGAAGAACGGGATGATGTACGGCGAGGCGGTCGTTTTCTTCGACCCGCAGCGTGCGCGCGATTTCAAATTCATCCGCAAGCAGGGCACGCACCTCCCCTCCAAGATGCGCTTCATCTCCGCGCAGTTCGCGGCACTGCTCGCGGGCGGACTCTGGCTCTCGAACGCCGCCCACGCCAACCACATGGCCCGGCTCCTCGCCGCCGAACTCGCACGCGTCCCACAACTCAACCTCACGCAGAAGGTCGAGTCCAACGCCGTCTTCGCGCGCCTCCCGCCCGAGCACATCGCCGCGATTCAGAAGGAATACTTCTTCTACGTCTGGAACGAAGAGACCTCGGAGGTACGGCTGATGGCGTCGTTCGACACGACCGAGGAGGACATCGGCGAGTTGGTGCGGGTCATCAGGCAGGCCGTCGGGTAAGAACTCGTCCAAAAATGTAGAGCGGGACTCAACTCCGGCCCGACTGTTTTCGTTGACAGTCGGGCCGGAGTTGAGTCCCGCTCTACATTAACGCCAGTCGGCTTAATCTGCCGGGAGCGCGCCGCCTACTTCACGACCTCGAAATCCGACCACTGCGCGACGGTGCGCGTGCGCTCGGGCGCGAGCGCGTCGGTGACGACCACTTGCAGGATGTACTCGCCGGGCGTGAGGTCTCCGCCAAGGCGGAGGCGGCCCGAGGCAACGAGACGCTTGAGGTCGCTCTGCCGGGCGGGGTCGAAGGGCTCGGGCGTGCCCGCGAAGACCTGCTTGCCGTCGCGATAGAGGCTCACCTGCGTGGTCAGCCGCGGTCTGTTCGTCGCGCGCTCGCGGTTCACGGCGGCTTTTCCCTCCGGCATGACGCCGGAGCAGTTCGTGGGCGCTTTGAACACGAACGCCGGGAGCGTGCTCTCCAACGACGAGCGCGCCGCACTCATCTCGGAGCTTTCGGCGAACAACACCGCGGCGGGCCGCGCCTCGGTGCTCAGGAAAGTGGCGGAAGACCCCGGCCTCGTGTCGGCGGAGACGAACAAGGCGTTCGTCCTCATGCAGTACTTCGGCTATCTCCGGAGGAACCCGAACGATGCGCCGGACTCGAACCACAGCGGTTATAATTTCTGGCTGGGCAAGCTCAACCAGTTCAACGGCGACTTCCGCGGGGCGCAGATGGTGCAGGCGTTCATCGAATCCATCGAGTACCGGAGGCGCTTCGCGCCCTGACACCTCGCCAGTGCTGAATGAAGCGGCCCGGACGTGACCCTCGGTTTCACGTCCGGGCTTTTTTACGCCCGGCCCACACAGCCGGGCTTTTTCGATTTCGGGATTCGTCTTTGCGAAAACGGACACCGCGCGAGGCCGCCCCTTCAAGTTTTCTCGCCAGACTTGCTCAATCCCTCCTTGTCGAGCCGAAACGCGCGTGTGGTACGGGGCTTGTTTTGTAGGGCAGGGAACGGAAGAGTTGTGTCCCCGACGGAAAGCCTTTATGGACGTTAAGCGCCCCGCTCGCAAGAATAAAAAACGCCTCCGGATCGCGGCCCTCGCGGTGGCCGGCGTGCTCGCGCTCGTCCTCATTACCTACGGACTGTCGCGCCTCAAGCCTGCCGCGCCGAGCGTCGCGCGCGCGACGCTCTACACCGACACGGTCAAGCGCGGACAGATGCTCAGGCAGGTGCGGGGCCTCGGCACGCTCGTCCCCGAAGAGATTCGGCAGGTGGCCGCGCCCGTCGAGGGGCGCGTCGAGCGCATCTACGCGCAGCCGGGCGAGCCGGTCGGGGCCGGGACGGTGCTCGTCGAGCTGTCGAACCCGACTTTGAAGCAGTCGAGCGTGGACGTTGAATATCAGATCAAGGCGGCGGAGGCCGAACTGAACAACATCCGCGCGCGGCTTGAGAGCGAGCGGATGTCGCAGCAGGCGGCGACGGCGCAGATTCAGTCAGAGTACAGTCAGGCCAGGATTCAGCTCGACACCGACGAGCAGCTCGCCAGAGAGGGGCTCGTCCCCACCTTGACCATCCGCATCTCGCGCGTCCGCGTCGAGCAATTAGCCAACCGCCTCGCCATCGAGAAGAAGCGCATCACGAGCAGCCTCCAATCGGCGCAGGCGCAGGCCGCCACGCAGCAGGCGCGCATCGAGCAGTTGCGCGCGCAGCTCAGGCTCAATCAGGAGCAGGTCGCGTCTCTTTACGTGAGGGCGGGGACAACGGGCGTGCTCCAACAGGTGACGGTCGAGGTTGGGCAGCAGATCACGCCGGGGACGAACATCGCGCGCGTGGCCGACCCTTCGAGCCTCAAGGCCGCGCTGCAAATCCCCGAGACGCAGGCGCGCGACGTGCAGCTCGGGCAAGCGGCGACGATTGACACGCGCGGCGGCGGCGTCATTCAGGGGCGCGTCCAGCGCATCGACCCGGCGGTGCAAAACGCGACCGTGACGGTTGACGTGCGGCTCGAAGGCGGATTGCCCGCGGGCGCGCGGCCCGACCTCAGCGTGGACGGCACCGTGGAGCTTGAGCGCCTCGACAACGTGCTCTACATGAGCCGTCCGGCCTCGGGGGGCGCGCAGTCGAGCGTGAGCCTCTTCCGCATCGAGGAGGGCGGACGCGCCGCGGTGCGCGTGCCCGTCAAGCTCGGTCGCAGCTCCGTCAACACCATCGAGATTTTAGAGGGCCTGCGCGAGGGCGACCTCGTCATCCTCTCCGACACTTCGCAGTGGGACGGCGTTGACCGGCTCCGCTTGGACTAATCAAAGCCGTGACGGGTAAACCGTGACAGGTGACAGGTGAAGACGACTTGCCCCCTCCTGTCACCTGTCACCTGTCACCTGTCACGAAAGGAAAAGAAATGAGCGCATCGAGCGAGACGCTGGTTCACTTAGACGACGTCCGCAAGGTCTTCTTCACCGACGAGGTGGAGACGCACGCCCTGTCAGGCATCCACATGGAGATACGCAAAGGCGAGTACGTGTCCATCGCCGGCCCGTCGGGCTGCGGCAAGTCCACGCTGCTCTCCATCCTCGGCCTTTTGGACTCGCCCACAGACGGCGAATATCTCCTCAACGGGACGCCGGTCGCCAACCTCTCGCTCTCGGAGCGCGCGCGCATCCGCAACCGCGAGATCGGCTTCATCTTTCAGGCGTTCAACCTCATCGGCGACTTGAACGTCTACGAGAACGTCGAGCTGCCGCTGACCTACCGCGACCTCCCTTCGGCAGAGCGCCGCCGCCGCGTCGAGGACGCGCTCCAGCGGGTCGGCATGTCGCACCGCATGAAGCACTACCCGGCGCAGCTCTCGGGCGGTCAGCAACAGCGCGTCGCCGTCGCCCGCGCCGTCGCCGGGAACCCCTCGGTGCTCCTCGCCGACGAGCCGACGGGCAACCTCGACTCGACGAACGGCGAGGCCGTGATGAACCTCCTGCGCGAGCTGCACGCGGGCGGCGCGACCATCTGCATGGTGACGCACGACCCGCGCTACGCGCGCTACGCCGACCGCACCTTCCACCTCTTCGACGGCAAGGTCGTCGAGGAAGACCGCAACCCGAGGTCGGAAGAGGAACTCGAAGAGAGCGGCTTCAAGCTTTGAAGACGACCGGATGAAAAAGTCAGGAGTCGGAAGCAGAAATGAAGACACTCTCTTCGACTCCGAACTCTTGACTTCATCCTCCCAGACTCCAGATTCCAGACTCCTGACTTTCCTTGAGGTGATGTGATGGGGACTCTCTGGCAGGACTTACGTTACGGCGCGCGGATGCTGCGAAGGAATCCGGGGTTCACGGCGGTGGCGGTCGTGGCGCTGGCTTTGGGCATCGGCGCGAACACGACGATCTTCAGTTGCGTCAACGCGCTGCTGCTGCACCCCTTCGACTTCTCCACCAACGACCGGCTCGTGATGGTCTGGGCGCGCAACCTCTCGGCGGGCAGCCTCCGCAGCTCGGTCTCGCCGGGGAACTTCAACGGCGACCAGCCGGAGCGTCTTTCGGGCTCGCGTGTGAGCGCCAATTTCTTCAGGGCGCTCGATGTCGGGGCCGAGCGCGGGCGCACCTTCCTGCCCGAGGAGGGCGCGGAGGGACGCGACCAAGTCGTCCTCATCAAGCACTCGCTGTGGGAGCGCCGCTTCGGCTCAGACCCCGCGCTGGTCGGGAAGACCATCAGCCTCGATGGCAAGCCGCACACCGTGGTCGGCATCATGCCGCAGGACTTCGAGTTTCCGATGAACGGGAGCGAGCTGTGGGCCCCGCTCTCCTTCAGCCCGAAAGAGGCGGTCAACCGCTCCAGCCGCTACCTCCAAGTCTTCGGGCTGCTCAAGCGCGGCGTCTCGGTCGAGCGGGCGCGGGCCGAGATGAACGCCATCGCCGAGCGGCAGCAGCAACAGTACCCCGACACGAACACGGGCCGGACGACCTTCGTCGAGCCGCTTCGGGACTCCTTCGTGCGCGGCTCGCGGATGTATCTCATCATTATGATGTGGTCGGTCGGCTTCGTGCTTTTGATCGCGTGCGCCAACGTCGCCAACCTCCTGCTGGTGCGCGGGGCTTCACGGCGCAGGGAGCTGGCGATCCGCCTCGCGCTCGGCGCGGGCCGCTGGCGCGTGATTCGCCAGCTGCTCACCGAAAGTCTGCTGCTGGCTCTGATCGGCGGCGCGCTCGGCGTGCTCCTCTCGGTGTGGGGCATCGAGTTCATCTCGAAGGGCATCCTGCCGACCTACACGCAGTACATCGCGGGCTGGCGCAAGCTCGGCCTCGACGCCGAGGTGATGGGCTTCACGCTTCTGGCCTCGATCCTGACGGGCGTCGTCTTCGGGCTCGCGCCCGCGCTCCAGACGACGCGCGTCAACTTCAACGAATCGCTTAAGGAGGGGAGCAAAGGCGCGGGCGGCGGCAGGTCGCGCAACCTCATGCGCAGCGTCCTCGTGGTCGTGGAGATTACCTTCAGTCTGGTGCTCCTGATCGGCGCGGGCCTCATGATCCGGAGCTTCGTCGAGCTGCTCAGGGCCGACCTCGGCGTGAAGGCCGATAACGTCCTGACGCTGGAACTCTCGCCCTCGCGCGACAAGTACCCCGAGCCGCAGCAGCGGATCGAATTCTACGAACGGCTCCTCCAGCGCCTCGGCGCCCTGCCCGGCGTGAGCGCGGCGGCGGCGGTCAATTTCGTCCCGATGAATCGCGACTTCTCGACCAGCTCCAACTTCCGCGTCGTCGGCCAGCCCGCGCCCCCCAAAGGGCAGGAGCCTTACGCCGAATACCGGATGGTGAGCCCGCATTACTTCGAGGCCATCGGCACGCCGCTCAGGCAGGGGCGCGTCTTCAATGAAACGGACGACGAGAAATCGCGCCGCGTCGTCATCGTCGGCGAGTCGCTGGCGCGCCGCTTCTTCCCCGCCGGCTCGGCGGTCGGCGGCCACATCGTCATCAGCGACGAGGACGGCCCGCTCGAAATCGTCGGCGTCGCGGCGGACGTGAAGGACGAAGACATCGAGGAGGAGCCGGAGCTGGGCGTGTACCTGCCTTACAGTCAGGACCCGTGGTGGAGGATGGCGCTCGTCATCCGCACCGCGGCAGACCCTGAGGGGCTCGCGCCCGCCGTGCGCGCCGAAGTGCTCGCCCTCGACCGCGACCTGCCCGTCTACAACGTCAGGACGATGCAGGCCGTCATCAACGAGTCACTCTCGCCGAAGCGACTGGCGATGATCATGTTCGGCTTCTTCGCCGCCTGCGCGCTGCTGCTCGCGGGCGTCGGCATCTACGCCGTGATGTCCTACGCCGTGACGCAGCGGACGCACGAGATCGGCATCCGGCTCGCCCTCGGCGCGCAGCCTTCAGACATCCTCAGGCTGGTCGTGGGCCACGGCATCCTGCTGACGCTCATCGGCCTCGCCCTCGGCCTCGCCGGCGGCTTCGCGATGGCGCGCGCGATGACGGAAATCCTGTACGGCGTCTCCACCACCGACCCGCTCACCTTCGTCGGCATCTCCCTGCTGCTTGCGGGCATCGCCCTGCTCGCCAGCTTCATCCCCGCGCGCAAAGCGACGAAGGTGGACCCGATGGTGGCGCTCAGGTACGAGTAAGAAGGTGCGAGGCCGCCAGCCCGACCGTGAGAGAGGGCGCGGGGAGAAGTCAGAAGTCCGCAACGATGAACGATGAACTGAAAGACAAAAGGGTTTTGCTTTTCATTCCGCGTTCCGCGTTGCGGACTTCTCCCCGCGCCCTCTCTCACGGTCGGGCTTCCGCTTTCGCCGTCGCCCGTGTCAAACTCTTCGACGCTGAAACTGATCTCCTTAGTTCGGTAACCCTATGCCACGCGTCCTGATTGCAGATGACCAGCCGGCCGTGATCGAAGCGCTACGCTTGCTCCTCAAGGGCGAGGGCTTCGAGATCAAGTCGGTCGCCGCGCCCGGCGACGTGCTGGAGACGCTCGGGCGGCAGAGCTTCGACGTCGCGCTCATTGATTTGAACTACACGCGCGACACGACCTCGGGGCAGGAGGGTCTCGACCTTTTGGCGCGGATGCGCTCGCTCGACGCATCGCTCCCCGTCGTCGTCATGACGGCGTGGGGCAGCGTCGAGCTGGCCGTCGAGGCGATGCACCGCGGCGCGCGCGATTTCGTGCAGAAGCCTTGGGAGAACGAGCGCCTGCTCGCCATCCTCCGCACGCAGGTCGAGCTGGCGGGCGCGCTGCGCAAGGGCGAGCGGCTCGAAGCCGAGAACCAGATGCTGCGGAAAGAAAACGGGCACGGTCGCCCGCTCCTCATCGCCGCCTCTCAAGCGATGCAGCCCGTCCTCGAACTCGTCGAGCACATCGGCCCCTCGGACGCCAACGTCCTCGTCACGGGCGAGAACGGCACGGGCAAGGAGGTCATCGCGCGCACGCTTCACGCCCTCAGCCTCCGCGCCTCGAAGCCGATGGTCGCGGTCAACGCCGGGGCTCTTTCTGAAGGCGTCTTCGAGAGCGAGCTGTTCGGCCACGTCCGGGGCGCGTTCACCGACGCGAAGACTGATCGCGTGGGCCGGTTTGAGCTGGCCGACGGCGGGACGCTCTTCCTCGACGAGATCGCGAACGTCCCGCCGAACCTCCAGCCGAAGCTCCTGCGCGTGCTCGAGACGGGCGAGTTCGAGCGCGTCGGCTCTTCGCAGACGCGCCGCGCCGATGTCCGCGTGCTCTCGGCCACCAACGCCGACGTCAAGGAAGAGGCCGCCGCCGGGCGCTTCCGCCATGACCTCCTCTTCCGCCTCAACACGGTCGAGATTCACCTGCCCCCTTTGCGCGAGCGGAGCGAAGACATCCCCGCGCTGTGCGCGCACTTCCTCGGAGCTTACGCGCACCGCTACCGCAAGAACCTTTCGGGCTTCGAGCCCGCGGCGCTCGAAGCTCTGCGCGCGAACCCGTGGCCGGGGAACGTGCGCGAGCTCGACCACGTCGTGCAGCGCGCCGTGCTGATGGCGCGCGCGGACGAGGTGCGTTTGGTTGACCTCGGTTTACAGCCCGTGCGAGAAATGGGCGGCGAGCGGCGGCTCGAAGAGATGAGCCTCGAAGAGGTCGAGCGTCTGCTTATCCAGAAAGCCCTCAAACGCTTCGGCGGCAACGTCAGTCAGGCGGCGGAAGTCTTGGGCCTCAGCCGCAGCGCGCTCTACCGGCGCATGCAGAAGTATGAACTCTGAGGAGCAGGCGAAGGACGCTGGAAGCCTCGCGCGGGCGGGCGCGGCCCCGCCCCCACGCGCGGCCCCGCCTCCACGCCCCGCCGCGGCCCCTCCCCGCCCGACTCCCGCCCGCACAGCACCCGCACAGATGACGAAGGCGCGAGTCCCCGCGCCCCGGCGCGCTCCCTTGAGCCACGAGCGGCGCGTGCTGCTGATGGCGCTCGCGGCGGCCTCGCCCGCCGTCGTCGCCTCGCTCGCGCTGCTCTGGGCGGGCGGCTACACGCCGAAGACCGTCTGGACGCTCACCACGCTCATCGTCTGCGTCTGGCTCGGCTTCTCGTTCGCCGCGCAGGGGCGCGTCGTGCGACCGCTGCAGACCGTCTCGAACCTGCTCGCGTCTTTGCGCGAGGGCGACTACTCTTTCCGCGCGCGGGGCGGGCGCGGCGACGACGCCTTAAGCGAAGTCATCCGCGAGATCAACGCCCTCGGCGAGTCGCTGCGCGAACAGCGACTCGGCGCGCTCGAAGCGACGGCGCTCCTGCGCGCCGTGATGGCCGAGATCGACGTGGCCGTCTTCGCCTTCGACCCCACGGAGCGTTTGCGCCTCGTCAACCGCGCCGGCGAGCGCCTGCTCGCGCGCCACGCCGAAAGAATCACGGGCCGCACGGCGGAAGAGCTGGGCCTCTCGGAATGTCTGCGGGTCGAGGACGACGGCTCGCAGCACGCCTTGCAGAAAGCCTTCGCGGGGGCCGGGCACGTCTACAAGCCGTGGGGCGTGCGCCGCAGCTCTTTCCGCGAGCGCGGGCTGCCGCACCACCTCCTCGTGCTCTCGGACTTGAGCGGCCCCTTGCGCGAGGAGGAGCGCAAGGCGTGGCAGCGGCTGGTGCGCGTGCTCGGGCACGAGCTGAACAACTCGCTCGCGCCGATCAAGTCAATCGCCGGGAGCCTCGCCAGTCTGCTCGCGCGCACCCCGCGGCCCGACGACTGGCGCGACGACATGGAGCGCGGACTGACGGTCGTCTCCGCGCGCGCCGAATCGCTGAGCCGCTTCATGGAGTCCTACTCGCGTCTCGCGCGACTGCCGCCGCCGCGCCGCGCTCCCCTTCTGGTCGGCGCGCTCGTGCGCCGCGTCGCGGGGCTGGAGACGCGCCTCACGGTCGAAGTCCTCCCCGGCGCTGAGCAGAGCAGCGTCGAGGCCGACGGCGACCAGTTGGAACAGCTCCTCATCAACCTCGTGCGCAACGCGACGGACGCGGCGCTCATGACGCAGGGCGCGGTGCGCGTCTCGTGGCAGGGCGCGGACGGTCACATCGAGATTCGCGTCGAGGACGAAGGGCTCGGCATCGCCAACCCCGCCAACCTCTTCGTGCCCTTCTTCACCACCAAGCCCGGAGGCTCCGGCATCGGCCTCGTCCTCTGCCGCCAGATCGCCGAAGCGCACGGCGGCACGCTCACTCTGGAAAACCGCAAGCGCGGGACGGGCTGCGAGGCCCGCCTGCGGCTCCCCGCATGAGAGGCAGTGAGTGCGCGCGGGAAGTCTAAGAAGTATTTGAGAAGTAATCCGCGAGCCCCGGTTAAGGGGCGGAAGAATTTAGACGAGGGGCATGAGCCGTGGGTGCCAGATGTGGCTAACATTAAAGCCCCTGAAAGGGGCGAAAGAAATCGAAGGTTGAATGTCTTTCGCCCCTTATCAGGGCAATAATATACTTGACTCACCATGAGTTTCGTGCGATACTCTGCTCATGGAACACGCAGCCACCTTCCCCAAGACCCTCCAAGAGGCTATCAAGTATTTCTCTGACAAAGAAACCTGCACGACCTTCATGGCGCAGATGCGCTGGCCTGACGGCGTGACCTGTCCGCACTGTCAAGGCAAGAAAGTATCCTACCTCTCGACTCGCTTCATGTGGAAGTGCATGAGCAAGACTTGCCACAAGCAGTTTTCCGTGAAGGTCGGAACCATCATGGAAGACAGTGCCATCGCCCTTGAGAAGTGGCTTGCTGCGATCTGGCTCATTGCTAACGCGAAGAACGGTATCAGTTCTTACGAAGTCCACCGTGCGGTCGGCGTCACGCAAAAGAGTGCGTGGTTTCTTCTTCACAGAATCCGCCTCGCTATGCAGACAGGAACGTTTGAAAAACTTTCCGGTCAGGTGGAAGTTGACGAGACTTACATTGGCGGCAAGGCGCGCAACATGCATAGGGACAAGCGCGAGCGCAGGATTCAAGGTACGGGCGGCAAGGGCAAGGTTGCCGTGATGGGACTCTTGGAGCGTGACGGTAAGGTTAGGGCTAAGGTGATTGCGGACGCGACGAAGGTAACGCTTCACGGCGAAGTGCGGGGCAACGTCGAGGCGGGCGCGGAACTGTTCACTGACGCGCTGAACACCTACATGGGTTTGGAAGCCGACTACATTCACCAAGTCATCAATCACGCGGAGAAGTACGTTGACGGCCAGATTCACACCAACGGCATTGAGAACTTTTGGAGTCTGTTGAAGAGAGGCATCAAGGGGACGTATGTGAGCGTGGAACCGTTTCACCTATTCCGCTATCTTGATGAGCAAACTTTTAGATTTAACGAGAGGAAGGGTAAAGACGCCGATAGGTTCGTTCAGACGGTTAAGCAGATCGCTGGCAAGCGATTGACCTTTGATGAACTTATCGGCAAAGACACGTGCCACTAAAGAGCGGCGGCAAAAACGTGGTAAGCGCAAGGGCAAAGGCTAGTCACTTGGCTGGCCTTTTCCTTTTGCCCTCTTTCTCGCGCTGGCGTTCGTACTTCGCCCGTTCCTTGTCCACTTCGCTTTTAGGCACAGCTATGAGTTTGCGTAAGGTCTGCTCAAAGCGCGTGAACTCTTTCAATTTAGCCGCACCTGCCGCTGCCTTAGTCATGCTCAGTTTCGCCTTCCATCTGCAAAGTCACGTAGCAGTGGCAAGCATAGCATCAAAATCGGCTAACACTTGCGCTATTGGGTCAAGGCACGGGTCAATAAGGGGAATGTGGTATTGCTGGTTCTCCCGCTGATAAAGAGTGCTGAGCGTGACGTAAGGGTTTCTCTCACAGGTAGCCGCTAAGTGAGTAGCCAAAAGTTATTGCACAAAAGCCCGTAACCAAAAGTTCTTTGACAAGACGCCGGCTTTACGCAATGCCTCTTTGTCCGTGAGACTCAGCAGCCACCGCCCAGCATAATC
>JAIVJM010000249.1 GCA_020199995.1 Acidobacteriota bacterium
CGCCCGCGACTCGTAGCTTTCGACGGCCTGCGAGAGCATGCCGTAGAGCCGCCGCAGACGCCCGGCGGTAGAGCGCAGCTCTAACAGCTCCTGCTTGTCTTCGGCCTCCATCTCGACCACCGCCGCGACGAGGAAGGAGAGGCGCTCGGGCTCGGATTCGGGGAGTTCGGGCGGCGCGCTGCGGTCGTCGTTGATCGTCCGCATGGCCCGCGTGATGCGCTGGAAAATCTCCGAGACTTCACGCGCGCTCTTCGAGAGGAGCCGCCCGTCTTCCGCCTCGTCCTCGAAGAACTCGACGCGCGCGACGAGGTACGGGTCGCCGTGCTCGACGTAAGCTTCGACGCGGTAGCGCACCAGCCCCACGGTCAGGATGTGGGAGCGCCCGTCCGACGCGGGCTGGACTTCCAAGACCTCCGCCGCGCACCCGACATGACCGGCGGGCGGGCGCTCGCCCGCCAGAGCGCTCGGGTCACAGTAGGAGAGACCGAAGAGGTTGTTCGACGCGCGCGCGTCCGCCAGCAGGCGGCGGTAGCGGGGCTCGAAGATGTGGAGGGGGAGCGGCACGCCCGGAAACAGCACGAGCGGCAAAGGGAACAGCGGCAACTCGCGCACGCCGCGCACTCTCTCAAGGGCTTCACTCATGATTAGCTGTCAGCACTTAGCGGTCAGCGATTAGCTTCAAGGCGTCCGAGGGAAAAAGTCCGGCTCGCGTCGTGCGGTCAGTCATTGCTGACTGCTGAAATCTCACTATTGACTGCTTTTTCCGCACTCCGTTCGAGGGCTTGCAGAGCACCGGGCGAGGGGCGGGCGGTGGCGGCTGCTTCGCCAGCGTCGCGCGCCGCGGCGTTGCGTGCCGAGGCGTCGAGCTTCTGTTCGATGAGTCCGAGGATGTCCGCGGGCGAGTCTTCACCGAGCGCGCGGCGCTTGGCTTCGAGGACGAGTTCGGCCATCTCCCGCGCCCGCTCGCGGTAGCGCGTGTCGCGCGTGATGAGGTCTTCGACGATGCGCTGCTCGCGCTGCGCGCGAGTGGTGTCGGCGTCGAGCCCGGCGGCGACGGCGTACTCGATGGGGACGCTCTGGTTGCGCATCATCACGTGCAGCGCGCCGGTCAAGGTTTGCGCCTCGTCGCGCAGGCGGCGCAGGTCGAGCAGGGAGTTCTTGAAACCGAGATGGCCGCGCAGGGAAATCTCGATGATAGGCGCGGGCGCGTCCGACGTTGCAGGGTCGTGAGTGCGCGCTTCGCGGCGGACGACCTCGAGCACGCCCGCGTGAACCTCTTCGGGCTCACTGACACCCGAGACGTCGAAGGAGAGACGCTGGAAGGGGCGCTGCACGTAGTCGCGGATGTGTCGGGCGTTGATGCGGCGCTCGTCGTCCACTTCGACGAGGTAGAGGCCGCGCTCCTCGCGGTACTCGTCAATCGTGCAGGCTTCGAGCGAGCCGGGATTGAAGGCCCAGCCCTCGACCTCGAAGCGCTTGTGCGTGTGCCCGAGCGCGACGTAGTCAACGTGCGCGCGCAGCTCCTTCAGCTTCTCGACCGAGAGCGCGGGGATGGGGCGGCTCAACTGCCCCTCGACATCGGTGTGCAGCAGAAGAATGTTGAAGTGATGCTCGTCGCGGGCGCGGCGGACGGCGTCCGAGAGGATTGACATCGCGACGTTGGCGGTGGTGCCATACCAGTGCGAGCCGAAGATGCGCGCGCCCTTGATGTCCACGTATGAGCCCGCGCGCTCCTCTTCGCTCCACGGAACCATGTTGATCGGGCTCTCGTCGCCGGGGACTGGTTCGAGCAGGATCATGAAGCCGGCCTGCGAGAAGGAGCGCATCCAGCTATGGGGCGAGACGGCGTCGCGGCGGTCGTGATTGCCCTCGATGGCGACGACGGGGATGCCCGCCTCCTTCAACCGCTGGAGGCCGATCATCGCGTGGTTCATCGTCTGCGGGTCGATGTTGCGGCGGTCGAAGAAGTCGCCCGCGATGAGCACGAAGTCAACCTCGTTCGGCCGTGATGACGTCGTCCCAGCTCCGGAAAAAATCTTTCGTCCGCTCCTCCAGATTGTAACGCCGACAGCCCAGATGAACGTCCGAGAGGTGTAAAAACTTAATCATGCGTTCTCGAAAAAACTTAACGGATGCCCGATTAAAAGGGTTCTTAAATTCACTCCGCGTCGGGGACATTATACGACATCGGGGCGGGAAGAAGAAAAACGCTGAATGATGAAGGCGGAACGCTGAACTGAAAACAAGATGTCTTTCAGTTCAGCGTTCCGCCTTCATCATTCAGCGTTCAAAAATAAAGCCCCCGCGACTCTGGGCAGGAGTCAATTTGGAAACGGGGGCTTTGCGCTCCGCGCAGCGGCAGAAGGGATGCCATAGCGCGCGGGCGTTGACACGGCCACTCGGATTTGGGGTAGGCGAGGGCCGAATCTGTAAGTGTTTCAAAGATCACCCGGCGTCGGCGGTGAGGGTGTGCGTGAAATCGAGCGCCTTCGGCTTTACAAACCGACAACTTCCGATTGCCGTTCGCTGGGGTGAAAACTTTCGAGAGACTCTTCAGGCCGCTGCGAGCCGGGCGGCTCGACCAACGCGGTGCACCGTCTCGACCAGACGCTCGATGTCGAGCGGCTTGCTCAGGAACCCGTCGGCACCGCGCCGGATGCAATCCCTCTGCAATTCGACCGACGCCCCCGAGCTGACCACGAAGACTTTTGACGAGGGCAAATGCTGCTTGACGTATTCGAGGATGCGCAGCCCCGTGTCGGGAGCGTCGAGCGTCGGCGGCAGGTGCAGGTCAATGATCGAGATGTCCGGCTCGTAGATGGTGGCGCGGCGGATGGCCGAAGAGAGGCTGTTCGCGGTAAACACCTCGAACTCGTCGCACAGCGTCCAGAACAACTGCTGCGTGATCGCCACGTCGTCGTCAATGATCAGAACTTTCGGCTTCATCTGCTTCACTCCGCCCCGCCAAACGGAATTCGGTTAAGGCCACTGCCGGAAACATCTGCATCAGCCGTGCGGGCGGCGGATTCACTGCCGCGCTTTCAATCTCCACGCGCTTTTACATCGCAACGCGTGTGCCAATCTCCGCTCACGCCGCTTTCCCCTGAAAAACCGCGAACGTGATGAAGACGAAGTCGAGCGATGTTCACAGGAGTGGACAGAGCGCATGGCCCGTGTGTCCACATTTGTTGACAGACTAGAGGCCGGAGACCAGAAGAGGTTAAAGACTGGGACTGGTGGAAGACAGAATGCTTGCACCAGCCCCAGTCTCTAACCTCCAGCCTCTAATGGATTCCGAGTTCGGTGATAAGGCGGTGGAGGTAAGAGCGGCTGATGCCGAGACGCTTGGCGGCGGCGGCGCGGTTCCCTCCCTCGGCCTGAAGCGAGCTGATGACGAGGCGGCGCTTGAGCGCGTGCATCGCGCCTTCGAGCGTCGTCTCGTCTTCGACGGATGAGGTCGAGGAAGAGGAGGAGGGCTGCGCGCCGGGGCGCGGCGTGATGTGCAGCATTTTTTCGGGGAGGAACTCGACGCCGAGGCGCGCGTCGCGCGTCAACACGACGAGACGTTCGACGAGGTTCTCAAGCTCGCGGATGTTGCCGGGCCAGTCGTATTCATGGAGCGCTTCGACGAGCGCCGGGTCGAGTTCGGGAGTCGCGCGCCCGTGCTTTTCGGCGGCCTTCACCGCGAAGTGCGCGGCGAGCACGGGGATGTCCTCGCGCCGGTCGCGGAGCGATGGGAGGTGGAGCGGCACGACGTTGAGACGGTAGAAGAGGTCGCGGCGGAACGTCCCCTGCTCGACCGCCTCTTCGAGGTCGCGGTTGCTGGCCGCGATGAGACGGATGTCGACTTCGAGTGTGCGCGTGCCGCCGACACGCTCGAAGGAGCGCTCCTGAAGGACGCGCAGCAGCTTGACCTGCACGGCGGGCGTCAGCTCGCCGATCTCGTCGAGGAAGAGCGAGCCGCCGTCGGCCAGCTCGAAGCGACCCTTTCTGGCCTGCACCGCGCCCGTGAAAGCGCCCTTCTCATGGCCGAACAGCTCCGACTCGATGAGCGTCTCGGGGAGCGCCGCGCAGCTCACGGCGACGAAGGGACGCTCGGCCCTCGTGCTCTCTTCATGGATGGCGCGCGCGAGGACTTCTTTGCCCGTCCCGTTCTCGCCCGTGATGATCACGGTCGCGTTGGTATCGGCGACGGCGCGCGCCTGCTTGAGGACGCATTCGAGCGCGGGGCTCGCGCCGACGAAGCGCCCGAAGCCGCGGTACATGTCGAGCTCGGAGCGCAGTCGCAGCACTTCGGTTTCGAGTTGGCGGACGCGCGCGGCCTGCGAAACGATGTGCGAGACCTCTTCCGCGTCGAAGGGCTTCTCGAAGAAGCCGTAAGCGCCGCGGCGGATGGCTTCGAGCGCGGCCTGCTTCTTGTCGCTGCCCGTGATGACGACGACCTGACGAGGCCCTTCGAAGCCCTGTGGATTATCTCAAGCTTGTTGATGTGGAAAAGCTGAAAGGACTCACTTCGGAGCGTCTGGCCCACTCGGTTGAGCCGCTGGGTGAACCGCAAACGTCCCCTTCGTCGTTTGCCTGCGCCGTTCGCCCGACGTGAACAGGCTGGATGGTAGCACGATGCGGAAGCGCGTGCCAGCGCCCAGTTTTGACTCGACTTCGACGCGGCCCCCGTGCGTCTCGATGATCTCGCGGCAGGTGAAGAGGCCGAGGCCGACGCCCCTCGTCTTGGTGGTCATGAAGGGACGAAAGAGGCGCGTTTGCAGGAACTCCTCGCTCATCCCGATGCCGGTGTCGGCGACCGAGACGAAGACGTGGCGCCCGTCCTCCGCGCCGGCCTCGACCGTGAGCCGCCCGCCCGCCGCGCCCATCGCTTCGAGCGCGTTGATGACGAGGTTCTCGATGACGTTCTCGATGCGCCCGGGCTCGACCGTAGCGACGAGCGTCGCGGGCAGCCGCGCCTCGATCTCGTAGAGCGGCATGGAGGGTTCGGCCTGCGCGGCGAGCACGCGGCGGATGATGTGCACGAGGTCTGTCGGGCGCGCGTCGAGCCGGTACTCGCCGCTCAGCGAACGCATCGGCTCGCTGAGGCGCGAGACGATGCGGCTGAGCTTCTCGGTCGCGTCGCGCAGGCTCGCGACGGCGTCGGCGCGGAACTCGTCCCGGTCGAAGCGCTTCTCCATATTCGAGACGAGCATCGAGAGGCCCGTGATGGCGTTCTTGAGGTCGTGCGTGAGCATCGCCGAGAGACGCATGAACGACTCGAACTGTTTCGACTCGGCCTCGTGCCTCATCTGCTCGCGCAGGCGGTCGCTCATCAGGTTGAAGCTTTCGGCGAGCGCGCTCATCTCGTCATCGCCGCGGTCTTCGATGCGCTGGTCGAGGTCGCCGCGCGCGATGTCCGTAGCGGCCCGCGCGACGCGCTCGATGCGCGAGGTAGTGCTCCTGACGATGAGCAGGAGCAGGGCGACCGCCGCGAGCCCCGCCAGAGACGCGAGCGCGATGCCCGCCGCTCCCGCGCGCCGCACGCCCGCCGAGGCCGCCGTATAGTCCTCCGCGACGGCCACCGAGAGATTCACCCCGCGCACCTGCCGGAAGGCCGCCAGCCAGCGGTCGCCGTCCGGCGCGTCGTAGAAGCCCGCGCCGTCGCTCTCGCCCGCGCGCATCCTCCGGGCCACGGCCTCGAAGTACGGCATCGCCGCCGGCGCGGGCTGGTGCCTGAGAGCTTCATTCGTGTGATAGACGATCAACCCGGCGGCGTTGTCGAGCGCGACGATGACGCGCGGCGAGGGTTGCGAGGCATCGCCTGCGGCCCCCTCTCCCGCCCGCGTCGAGACGGCGACGGCCAGCGCGGTGCCCTGCGCCGCGTCTTCCAGAATCTCTTTAAGGCTGATCTCGGCGACGAGCGCGCCCCCCGGCGTGCCGTCCCCGGCCCCTTCAAAGACCGGGACGGTCGTGCCGAGTGTCGGGCCGTGCATCCCCCCTTGCGCGAGCGGCGAGCGCAGCGCCTTTGCGCCCGTCAGGGCCCACACGCCGTCGTTGTATCGCAGGCCGCTCGCGACGATGTCTTTCGTCTGGAAGTCGGCTTCGCCGCCCTCTCGGGCGCTCATCCGAAACAGCGGTCGCCCCGCGGCGTCGAGCATGGTGACGGTCTCGAAGGATGCGCGGTTATTCACGTAGAAGAGTCCGAGATGCTCGCGCGCCACCGCCGCCGCATCCGTGCTGCGCCGGCCTTCGGCCTGTTGCGCGACGGCGGGCTGTGCGCCGCCCGCCCGCGCCGCCTGTCGCAACTCGCGCACGTAGTCGCGCAGCGGCGTCGAGTTCGCCAGAGCGATCAGGCTCACCTCCTGTGCGTCGAGAAGCGTCTCGGTGCGTCGGGCGGCGCGCGCGGCGCGGTCTTCGGACGCCTCGCGCACGAGCCCCTCTACCGAGCGCAGGCCGCTCCAGTAGTTGAAGGCGCTCAACGCCACGAGCGGCACGAGGGCGAGGGCGACGAAGACGAGTAGAAGCTTGGCTCGGAGGTTCAAAGGTTTTCAGCCCCGGATGAGGAGATTTTCAAGCAGAGAGTGTGGCGTGAGGTGGGCCCTCAAGGCCCGACCAAATCTCCGCCCGCATAGTACAGCCGTTCGGGGACGGAATGGAAGGAGACGAAGAAAGCAGTTTTCAGTTTTCAGCGGTCAGTTTTCAGTTCTTGTGTTTGCCGACAACTCACTGCTGAAAACTGCCTTCGGTTCTTGTCTTTGCTGAAAACTGAAAACTGCGTTCATCATTTCACTGGTTTCCCCGACAATCAGTGGAGCACGTTGAGCAGGAACTGCGCGTTCTGCGGCGCTTCCGGCGCGTTCATGCCGAAGCGCACGCGGTTCGGTCCGGCAAGCTGCGCCGTGAACATCGCCGCCTCGCCGAAGAGCGCGACGCGGCCCTTGCCGGAACGCAGCGTCGCGCCCTGCGTCCAGCCTGCCACCGACTCTTCCGAGGCAGGCGACGGAGAGACGGCGGCGACCGCGCCCCTCAAGGCTCCGCCGCTAGGCTTCGAGTCTTGCCTCCATCGTGATCTCCGCGTTGAGCAGGCGCGAGACGGGACAGCCCGCCTTGGCGTTGTTCGTGGCCGTCTCGAAGGCCGACTGCTCGCCGCCCTGCGCCTTGACCGAGACGTCGAGATGGACTTTCGTGATCGTGAAGCCCGCGTCCGTTTTCTCCAGCCTGACCGTCGCCGTCGTGTTGATCTCGTCGGCCTTCATCCCGGCGTCCTCCAACTGCTTCGAGAGCGCCATTGAGAAGCACCCGGCGTGCGCCGCCGCGATCAACTCCTCGGGGTTCGTGCCCGCGCCTTCCTCGAACCGCGTGTTGAACGAATACTGCGCCTCCGAGAGCACGCCGCTCTCGGTCGAGACCGTCCCCTTGCCGTCCCTGATGCCGCCCCGCCAAACCGCCGAACCTGTACGCTTCATAATTTGCTCCTTAGTTTATTTTCGTTCCGAACTGGAAGAGAGTTTTCAGTTTTCAGTTTTCAGTTTTGAAATCTCAAATCTGAAATTTAAGGAGATGACGGTCGAACTCCGAGAACTGAAAACTGAAAACTGAAAACTCTCTTCCCCTTAATCTCTCACCCGAGTGCGACCGAATTCGGCCAGCAATTTTTTCATCCTCCCGACGACCGCATCGTGCGCCGCGCCGTTCGACGCCATGATGCCGTTGCGGTTCATGACGTCGGGCGTGTTGTACCTGAGCGGCTCGCCCCAGAGGTCAGTCATCCGCCCCCCGGCCTCGCGCAGCACGACCTCCGGCGCGCAGGTGTCCCACTGCTTGGTCTTGCCCGAGAGATGTATGTAGAGGTCGCACTGGCGCTCGACGATGAGACCGACCTTGATGCCGACCGAGTGGCGCTTGATCTCCTCGCGGATGCCGAGCGCGCGCACCACGGCGTCCATGCGCGGGCCACGGTGCGAACGGCTCTCGGCGAGGCGCATCCTCGAAGTCTCGCTCTCTTCCGAGACGCGTAAGGGCTCGGTGCGCGCGCCGCCTGCGGCTTCCGGGAAGGGCCGGCTGACCCACGCGCCGTGTCCGAGGGCCGCCCAGTAGAGCACGCCGGTCGAGGGCGCATAGAGCACTCCGAGGACGCTGTGGCCTTCGACCGCGAGCCCGATCTGGACGGCGAAGTCGCCCGAGCCCGCGATGAAGCCCTTCGTCCCGTCAATCGGGTCCACCATCCACGCGCGCTCGCGGCTCAGGCGGCGCGCGGTGTCCACGGACTCCTCGGCCAGCACGCCGTCGCCGGGGAAAGCCTCGCGCAGGCCCCGCACGATCAACTCGTTGGCGGTGCGGTCGGCCTGCGTCACCGGCTCGTCGAACTCGGCCTTGTGCTCGACGTGCAGCGGCCCGCCATAAAACCCGAGCACCGCCGCCCCCGCCTTGCGCGCCAGCCCGACCGCGACGCGCAGCTCCTCTTCGTAGACACCCCTCGTCAATTCCTGCCCCGAAACTGTCATGAAATATATCTAACCTTTGAACCGTTCCGTCATCAACACTCCAGCGCCGCGTCGCGGACCGTGTCGAGCGTGACATGGATGTCGCGGCGCGTCGTGCGGTAATTCGTGATCGAAGCGCGAAGCGCGAAGCGCCCGCGCAGGACGGCGTTCGAGAGATAAGCGCGACCGCCGCGCTGGACTCGGTGCATGACGCGCGCGTTCAGCTCGTCGAGTTCCGCATTCAGACGCGCCCTCTCTGCTTCGCCCGCCGCCGTCGCCAGCGCGAGGCGCGAGGCGCGAGGCACGTAGCGGAAGCAGCAGATGCCGAGCGTGATGGGCGCGAGCAGCTCGAAATCCTCAGACGCCTCGATTGTCTCGCCGAAGTAGGCCGCGAGCGAGAGGTCCCCGGCAATCGCCGCACTGATGCGGCGGCGCGAGCCGTAGTAGCTGAGCATGAGCCAGACCTTGAGCGCGCGGAAGGGGCGCGAGAGCTCGACGCCGTAGTCCCAGAAGGCGAAAGACTCATCCTCCTCGCGCTCGAAGATTTTGATATAGCCCTCCTCCGTGCCCTCGAAGGCGGCGCGCGCGCGGCTGGGCTCGCGCAGCAGCAGACAGCCGCAGTCGAGCGGCGCGTAGAGCCACTTGTGCGGGTCGAGCGAGACTGAGTCGGCCAGCTCCAGCCCCTCAAACAGCGCCCGCTTACCTTCGACGGCGGCGGCGAGCGCGCCGTAAGCGCCGTCCACGTGGAACCAGAGCGAGTGCTCGCGCGCAATGCGCGCCACTTCCGTGAGCGGATCAACCGCGCCCGTCGCGACCGTCCCCGCGCTCGCCACGACGCAGAAGGGGCGGAGTCCCGCGAGCGTGTCCGCCTCGATTCTCTCGCGCAACGCGCGCACGTCAATTCTATAATTCTCGTCGGACGCGACCACGCGCACCTGCTCGCGCCCGAGGCCGAGCACGTCCGCCGCCTTCGGGATCGAGAGATGCACCTGATCGGAGGCGTAGATCGTCATCGGCGCGCCCGCGTTCCACAGTCCCCGCCGCGAGGCGTCGCCCGACGACGCACGCCCTTCTGTCTCGTCCCCTCCGGTCTGCCCATCGTTCTGTTTCGTGCGGTGCGCGATGAAGAGCGCGTCGAGGTTCGCCATCGAGCCGCCGCTCGTCAAAAGCCCGCCCGCGCCCTCGTTTCGGCCCGCACCCTTGTAGCCGATCATCTCGGCCAGCCAGCCCACCGTCACGCGCTCGATCTCGGTCGGCGCGGGGGCCGAGCGCCACGACGTGACGTTCGAGTTGAGCGCGGAGGCCAGAAGCGCGGCGAGCGCGCCCACGGGTGTCGCAGGCGATGCCACGTAGCCGAACATGCGCGGGTGGCCGTTGTGGCGGCTGTGCTCGATGACGCGGACGCAATCCTGCTCTAACTTTTCGAGGCCGACGCCTTCCAGAGGGAGCGGGCGGCGGAACATGCTCGCGAGTTGCGCGGCGGAAGTTTCGGGGAAGACGGGGCGAGCGGAGGAGGTGGCGGCGGACTCCATATAATCCATCGCCAGCCCGCCAAAGACGCGCGTCAGCTCGCGCAGCTCTTCGCGCGGTAGGTCAAGCGTGGCAGCGCGCGTCTCGTCCGAAGCGTCCCGCGTCTCGTCCGGAGCGGAAGCCGCCCCGCCGCCGCCGTCGTCCTGTCCGCGCGTGCTCATCTCGATTCCCGTTGCGTTGATGATTGCCAGAATCTATTGTTTGTTCTCCAACCCTATCACACACGCCTCCGGGGACGGTAGCCCGACCGCCGGACAGTAAGCAGTGAGCAGTGAGCAGTAAAGATGATTTGAGATTTGAAATCTCAAATCTCAAGACCGAAAACGGCTTTCTTCTTTAACCGCTTACTGGTCACTGCTCACTGCTTACTGTCCGGCGGGGCTGTGCTAAACTGCGCGCCAGATTTTCCCGCTGACGAACCGAAGGAGAACGAAAGAGATGCCTTTGCAGGGCTTCGCGACGACCGAGGGGACGGCGCGCTACCGCGAGCGTTTCGTGGGATCGGCCGCCGAGAATCATTTCCGCTTCGAGCAGGACTTGTGGCTCTCTTCAATCGGCGTGGGAACATACCTCGGTGGCTACGACGAAGAGACCGACCGCGCTTACGCTGACGCTCTGGCGCGCGCCACCGAACTGGGCGCGAACGTCTTCGACACGGCGGCCAACTACCGCTTCCAGCGCAGCGAGCGGTCGGTCGGCGAGGCGCTCCGGCAGTTGACGGGCGCTCGCGCCGCCGCGCGCGACGAGATCGTCGTCTGCACGAAGGGCGGCTACCTGCCCTTCGACTCCGAGCCGCCCAAGGGGGCGGAGGGCGTGCGCGCCTACGTCGAGGAGACCTTCGTGCGCCCCGGCATCATCGAGTTTGCAGACCTCGCGGCGGGGAGCCACTGCATGACGCCCCGCTACCTCTCGCACCAGATCGCGCAGTCGCTCCGCAACATGGATTTGGAGACGATAGACGTCTATTACCTCCACAACCCCGAGACGCAGCTCTCGGTCGTCACGCGCGCGGAGTTCGACGCGCGGCTGCGCGCCGCCTTCGAGCAGTTGGAGCGCGAGCGCGCCGAGGGCCGCATCCGCGCCTACGGCGTGGCGACGTGGAACGGCTTCCGCATGCAGCCCGAAGCGCGCGAGCACCACCCGCTCGAACGTATGACGGAGCTGGCGCGCGAGGCCGGGGGCGAGCGTCACGGCTTCCGTTTCGTCCAGCTCCCCTTCAACCTCGCGATGCCCGAGGCGCTCCTGCTCGACAACCAGCCCTACGAGGGCGCGCGCGTCTCGCTGCTCGAAGCGGCGAAGGCGCTCGGCGTGACGGTCGTCGCCAGCGCCTCGCTCCTTCAGGGGCAGGTGGCGCGCGACATTCCCGAACACATCAGCGCGGCGCTCGGCTCGCTCTCCTCGGACGCGCAGACCGCCGTCCAGTTCGTCCGCTCCACACCCGGCATCACCACCGCTTTGGTCGGCATGAGCCGCCGCGCGCACGTCGAAGAGAACCTCCAACTAGCGCGCGTCGCCCCCGCCGCGACGGACGACTACAGCCGCCTGTTCACACAAGAGGGAGAATGAAGATGGCCGGGCCAGAGATGAAATCCTTTAACGACTTCTGGCCGTTCTACGTCAGGGAGCACAGCCGCCCCGCGACGCGCGCGCTGCACGCGGCGGGGACGCTCGCGAGCACGTCGCTGTTCGTCGCGCTCGTGGCGACGGGCCGCTGGCGCTGGCTGCCGCTCGCGCTCGTCGTGGGATACGCGGCGGCGTGGATCGGTCACTTCTTCGTCGAGCACAACCGGCCCGCCACCTTCAAGCACCCGCTCTGGTCTTTCGCCGCCGACTACAAGATGGTCGCGCTCATGCTCGCCGGGCGGATGGGCCGGGAGGTCGAGCGCGCCGTGCATGCGCGAGGGCGCGAAGTCTCCGCGAGGTAAGGAACGGCGTCTGCCGAGTGGCGATAAAAAACTCGGCTCCTCATCCCCGCCAGTCCAGCCCGCCGGGTAATCTCTCGGCAGCAAATTCAAGATGCACAACCCTCCTGTGTCGCTCTTCCCGCGGCGTGGAGGAAGAATGGAGCAGGAGTGGTCGCATGACGAGCGCGCCGCCGCCCGGCACGTCGCAGGTCACAGCTGCATGAGCGCCGCGCCAGAGTTCGACGGCCCCTGCGCTCAGCTTCCCGCCGAGATGCGACCCCGGCAACACTCTCAGCGCGCCGTTCAACTCGTCCGTGTCGTCCAGATGCAGTCTCACCGTGAGCATTCGTTCGAGGATTGCGGGCGGCGGCTGGACGTGCACCGTGCCCGCCTTCAGCGACCACGACCCAAAGCCTTCCACCTCCCGGCGCTCGCGCACGGTGATGAAGAGGTCTTGATGCCACGCCACCTTCCAAGGAGCGTCCGGCGTCTTGTCGAAGAGGATGCCGCGCACGACGAAGCAGTCCGGCCCGAGCACGGGTTCGACGAGAGCGCGGAGGGCGGAAGAGCCCGCGAGTTCGCGTACGGAAGGGACGACCTCCAGCAGATTGCGGATGGCGTAGATGCCCCCGCGCCGCCGCACGCCCGCCTCATCGCCCGCCGCGCCAAGGCTTTCGGTGACGGCCCGAACGCCGTCCCGGTCGAGCGCGCCCGCCACAATCGCGAAGCCGTCACGCTCTATTTTCTCATTCAAACCAAACGCCGCCCCGCTCATCACTTCTCCACGACGCCCGCCGCGCGCTGCTGCTGCTGCTGCGTCTTCTGGTAGAGGTACGAGACGACGAGCAGGATCGCGCCGAGGACGATGAACGAGACGATGCGGTAGACGCGGTCGAGCGAGGCCAAATCCCAGAAGAAGACCTTGAGCGTCGTGAGCCCCAGCAGCACGAGCGCCATCAGGCGCAGCAGGCGCGCGCGCAGCAGGCGCCCCGTGACGAGCAGCACCCCGCCGTAGATCGCCCACAGCACGGAGAGCGCGAGTTGGCTTGCGAGCCGCAGGTCACGCAGGCTCTCTTCCGAGAGTCCCCCTCCCCTCATCTGCGCCGCGAAGTAGCCGCTCGCCTCCGCGCTCAGGCCGACGACGGCGAGCACATTGGCGGCGACGACGAGCGCGGGCAGCGCAGTCGCCGCTTCTGCGCCGAGTTCCGGCGTGCGCGCGTAGCGCCGGACGACGAAGGAGAGCGCCGCGACCATCAGCGCGAAGGCCGCGCTCGTCCGGTTGAAAAGAAGCGCGTGCCACGCCGCGTCGTAATACCAGAGGCCCCAGACGGGCAGACTGACGGCGGCCAGCGCGAGCACGAAGAGCCCGCCGCAGCGCCACCAGCGCGCCTTCCGGCTGATGCCGTAGAGGAGCGCGCCCGCGCCGTACAGCGTCCAGACGAGCGAGAGCAGGAACATCTTCCCCTCCCACACGTACCCGAAGATATTCCCTTGGTTCACGCCCCCCGGCATCGCTTCGAGGAGCACGGGCCGGCGGTCGTAATAGCCGAACGCCTCCAGACTGAGCGCCCCGAGCGCGAGGATGTTGGCGACAAGGAGGAGCGTCGCGAGCGCCGCGTCGCGCTCGGACTCGTCGAGGTGTCGCGCGTCTCTATAGAAGCGCGCGCAGCAGCCGAGCGCGAGCACGAGCAGCGCGTAGGCCATGAAGGTCTGGTTGAAGACGGGCACATGCCACGCCGCGTCGTAATAGCCGGTGTCAACCACCAGCACTTTGAAAGCCGCCGCGAAGAGCAGCGCGAGCGCCCCGTAGCGCAGCAGCCTGAGACGCCTGAGCAGCCCGAGCACAAGCGCCGTCGCGCCGTAAAAAGTCCACACCACGGTGAGCGAGAACTGTCTCGTATTCTCGACCCACGCGCGATACGTGGGCTTCTCCAACGCCACGCGAGAGAGACTCTCTTTGAAGTAGTCGTTCACGTCGAGCGTGAGGAGCGCGAGCGCCAGAGCGTTCCCGGCGAGCACGAAGAAGGTGTTGATCGTCGAGCGTTCCTCCTCATTGACTGCGTCGGCGGGCGCGCGGCGGTAGAGCCGCACGGCCCCCGCGAGCGCGCCGACCAACACGGCGCAGGAGAGAGCGCGGCGGTTGAGGAGCGGGACGAACGCCGCACCTTCATGGAAGGCGAACTCCCGCATGTCCCACGTGAACCAGTGCATCAGCGCCACGGCGAAGACGACGAGCGCGGCGTGTCGCGGCGCGCGCTCGCCCGTGCGCAATCCCACCCACGTCAGCATCAGCCCCTCGACGCCCCACGCGATGGTCACCCAGTGGAGTTCGAGCTGAATCGCCAGCGCGACGGTGAAGAACGTGACCGCCGCCCCGATTGAGCTGTAGGCGAGCACTCGGTCAGCGCGGTTGAGCCTCCACGCCGCGTAGAAGAGCCCCGCGTAGAAGGCCGAGACGACGAGCGCGTGCGACGCAGGCAAGGTGTGCGTGTAGCCCGCGTCTTCGAGCAGGAGGTAACTCGTGCCGAAGTAGAAGGAGGCGTTGACGGCGAGCAGGCTGATGTCGAACCAGCGCGCGGGGCGGCGCGGCACGAGGTTATGGACGACCGCGAGCAGCGAGTAGAGCAGGAAGAAGAGCGAGAGGAAAAAGAGCGTCGCCCATAGTTTCTCTTTCGCGTAATGCTCGCCCATCCAGCCGACGGTCATCAGAAGCGTCGCGAGGAACGAAAGGTAGTTGAGGCTCCGCCAGCGTTTGAAGTAGGCGACGGCGAGCACGCCCGCGTCGAGCAGCGCGACGTAGGTGAAGAGCGCGGTCTGATTGTCTTGGTTCGTCGTGAGCAGGAGCGGCGTCAGGAATCCACCGATGAGTCCGAGCACGGCGACGGGCAGCGCGTCGTGTCGCACCGCGAGCAGCACCGCCGTGGCCGTCACCCCGGCCATCAGGACGAACGCCGTGAGCTGACTGATGAGGCCGTAGAAAGAGAAGGCCGCGTAGACCGAAAGATAGAGGATGAGGATGCCGCCACCCGAGAGGATATACGCATACTGCCTGAAGCCTCGATGGCGCAGGCGCTCGCCCGCGAAGAGGAGCGCGCCGCCCCCTAAACCGCCGAGAAGCACGCGCACGGGCGGGCCGATCCACTCGTTCTCGAAGGCCAGCTTGAGGATGAAGGCGACGCCGAACGTGATGGCGATGATGCCCGCCCAAGCGAACCAGCTCCCGCCGATGACCGATTCGAGGTCGCGCCGCGCCGCTATCGCTCCCACGCCCGCCGCGCCCGAGCCTTTCGAGTCCTCTGCCGCGCCGCCATCCCCCGCGACAGTCCTCCGCACTTCTGAGAGAAGGGCTCCCGCACCCGAGGACGCGGCGGGCGTGGGCGGCGGCGACGTGGGCGGCGGCGGCGCGGGGCGCGTCTCCGGCTCTGATGCTTGCGCCGTGTGTGAAACCGGAACCTCTCCCGCGTCCGTCCCGGAGGTATCGGCGGGAGCGTCCCTTTCGTCGCGCTCGTCCTTGATCGTTTCGTAGAGAGGCCGCCGCGACCTCGCCTGTTGTTGTGGCGGCGGCGGGGTCGAACCGGCGCGCAGTTGCTGCTCGACGGCGTGCAGACGCGCCGTGTTTGCCTGCAACACCTGTTCTAAGTGTTCGAGACGTTCGGCGAGTTGTTCAAAGGCTTCCCGCGAAGAGTTATCTTCAGCCATAAAATCCGTCGCAGTCTTCAGTCTTCAGTCTTCGGTTTCGAGCTTTCAGATTTGAAATTTCAAATCTCAAGTCTGAAATCTCCCATCCTGTCCATCCATGTTAATTCTTCTTCGCGTGCGCTCACTGTGCATGATAGTGCAAGTCGGGCCGGAAACGGATGGCGGCAGGCGCAGCGGCGGCGGCGGCGGTAGGGGCGCTCAGGCGTCCGAAGCGGGGCCGATGGTCAGGAACTGTCCGACGAAGCTGCGCAGCTCTTCGAGCGAAGAATCGGCGACGATGCGGAAGACGCGCGCGTCGCAGCCGGCCGGGAGGCTCCGCGCGGTGAGGACGTCGGTGATGACGAAGGCGCTCGCGCGCAGGCCGCGCTCCCAGCCCTCCTCGCGCGCGTCGCGGAAGCTCATGGCCGATGCGTCGAGCCCGGCCGCGACCAGCACAACGTGCGTCCATTCGAGGAACTTTCCCCAGCGCGAGACGACCGAGACGAGCGCGTCCGCGGGCGGCGGCTGCTCGCCCTGCAGCGAGTCGGGCACGGAGCGCGAGTGGAGCAAAAGCGTCGTCGTCCCCGCCGGGAGCGCCGCGCGCACCTCCCCGGCCTGCGCGTAGAGCGCGACGACCGCCGCCCCCGCGAGCTGCGCCGCGTCGCCGCCGCGACACGCTTCGACGCCCACCCCGCGCACCGGAAAGCCCGTCGCCTCCTCGATCTCGGCCATCAGAATCTCGCGCAGGCCTTCGTCCGGCTCGACGACAAGGAAGTGGTCGGGCGGCTCCAAGCCGAGCCAGTGCTTGATGCGCTCCTGAATCTCGCCGAGCGAGAAGCCCTGACTGCGCGCGAGCGCGAGGAAGGCCGAGATGAGCTGGTCGAGTTCGAGCCGCGAGGCCGTGGGCTTCGACGCGTCGTCATCGCCGCGCAGCGTGCGCACGTAGACGCCGCTCCCTTTGCGCGACTCAAGCCACCCGCGCCGTTCGAGGTTTAAATCCGACCACTGAAAAGTGCCTACTGCTTTTCGCTAACAGCCAATAGCTATTAGCTAATAGCTAATAGCTTCCTTTCCCCGCGCGGTAGCCGGGGCGGGCGCGCACAGCCACGTCTTTGCGCGTGGTGCGGACGCGCACCTTGCGGAACTTGCCGTCGCGCGTGCGGTTCGAGGGGTAGTAGCCGAGCGAGTATTGCGTCCGCAGCTCGGCGGCGATCTGCTCGAAGGCGAGCGGGAGCGCCGAAGCGTTGTCGGCGCGCAGGAGCCTGCCGCCCGAAGTGTTCGACATCTCTTCGAGGTAGTCGTCGGCGGTGCGGTAGAGGTTGTCCAGCATGTTGCTGAGCGAGTCGTCGCGGACACCCGGCGAGCGCGTGTCGGGCGGTCGGTTGGTGGCGTCGGGGAAGGGCCTATCGTTGGGCCGCGTGTCGCGCGGGTCGTTCCTCGTGCCGCCGCCGCGCGGGTTGAGGATGATCGTGCCGGGTAGTCCCGGAATCTTGTCGCCGAGGATCGTGCCGAGGTCAACTGTTCCCCCGCCCTGCGACTGCGCGCGCGCGAGCCGCTCGGTCTCCGCGCGCGTCTCGAAGCGGACGGGGTAGACGATGATGTCCGACTCCTCGATGGCCTTCCGGTTATCGCCGTATGTCTTCAGCTCGCTGTGGAAGTCCACGCCGTCGGTGAGGAAGACGATGGCCTTGCGGCCTTTGACGCGGCGCAGGCTGCGGGAGGCGAGGTCGAAGGCGTCGTAGACGCGCGAGCCCTTGCCGGGGCGCGTCGAAGAGATGGCGGACGCGAGCTTCGTGCGGTCGCTCGTGAAGTCGCTCAACTCCCGCACCTGATCGTCGAAGGAGATGACCTTGAGACGATCGGACGTGTGCAGTTGTTCGACGAAGGCAATGGCCGCGCGCTGCACCTGAGAGAGCTTCTCGACGGTCGTGCTGGCGCTCGTGTCGAGCACGAGGACGACGTGGAAGGGCTCGGTGATGCTCGCGAAGAAAGCGAGCTGCTGCGGCGCGCCGTCTTCCGCGACGGTGAACTCTTCCTGCCGGAGGTCTGGAATGTAGAGACCTCGGCGGTCGCTCACGATGACGGGCAGCGTCACGAGGTCGGTCTCGACGCGCACGGCCTCGCCGTCGTCCTCGACCTCAGAGGGAGTCCGCGCGTCCTCGGAAGGAACCGGCTCAACCTCCGGCGTGGGCGTCGGCTCGGCGGCCTTCGTCTCGGGCCTGCTGGCGGTCTTCTTCTCGAGCGGCGGGCTTGAAGGACGGCGACCGGCCTGCGCGAAGGCGTTGCAGACGAGCGCCATGATGCAGAGAAGTGAAAAGACGGTGGCGCGTGAAAGCGACGGCATGAAGTGTTGCTCCTGAAGGTGCGGCGGTGCGGCGGCGGTCGGATGCGTTTGGACTTCGGATGCGTTCGACTGCGCTCTGGCCGCGGTCGTCTTCGTCGGCCTCGGGCCCTTCGAGGCCGGGACGCGCGACGGCGCGGGGGGTTTTATCTTCGTCAGTCCGAGTCGCGTCTAAAGCTGCGTCTGTTTAAATTGAGAAGGCCGCTTCCGTCTGCATGTGATGCCGGGAAGCGGCCTGTCGGATGGTTGTTGAGTTCGGCTTTTATCGGCGCGAACGCTTTTTGCCGCCGCCGGTCAGGTTTCCGATGACGTTCGTGACGGTCGCCGCGACTCGGCCCGCGGTCTCGGCGACTCTCGTGACCAGATCGCCGGAGCCGCTCGCCCTTGCTTTGCGGCCACCGCCCTTTTTGCCGCCCCCGCCTTTGCCGCTGCCTTTGCCGCTGCCTTTGCCGCCGCCCTTAGCCGCGCCGCCTTTCGAGCCGCCGCCTTTCGTGCTGCCGCCTTTCGCCGCGCCTTTCGCCGTGCCTTTCGAGCCGCCACCCTTCGCGCTGCCTTTGGCAGCGCCGCCGCCGCCACTGCCTTTCTTGGACGCCCCGCTCTTCGCCGCGCCGCCCTTCGCCGCGCCGCCCTTGCTGGCCGCGCCGCTCTTCGAGCTTCCTTGAGCGCCGGCCCGCGCGGAGCTACCTTTCTTCGACGCGTCGCCTCCGCTGCTGGCCGCGCCGCCTCCGCCGCCGCTGCTACTGCTGCCGCCCGATGCGCTGCTTTCGTTGCCGCGCGCGCCGATGCCGGTGTTGCGACCGATCGCCACTCCACCGTGGCTGCTGCCGGAACCGCCGCCCTCACCCGCACTGCCGCCGCCGCCCGAAGCGGCGCCGCCGCCCATCACGTCGTCATTCCCATCACGTTCCCTGGACATCTTGTGCTCCTTTGTGAGAAGTGAGACCTCTCCAAACGAAGAGGTAGCCCTGATGCATTCGACATGCACTGTCAAACCCTTGTCGCGTTCGGGGCGGAGAATAGCACAACTTTTATTGACGAGAACTCATCTTTTTTCATCGCCGTCGGCCCGTCTTCGCGACGCCCGCGCAAAATTTTTCAGCGCGCGCGCCGAGAGCCCGACCCGCGACCCCGACTGCGTCCCCGAACTACCGCGCGCGCCTCCCGGACTACGGTTGCCCGCGCGACCCCGATGCCGTCATAATGCCTTTCAGTCCAACACTCAAGACGCGGGCGCAAAAGGTTCGGGCGCGAAAACGGTATGGACCCACTCTCTTCGGCACTGGCAGTCCTGACGGCGATGATCACGCCCTCGGTCCTCATCTCCGCCTGCGGCGCGCTCATCCTCTCGACCTCGACGCGGCTCGGGCGCGTCGTTGACCGCGTCCGCGCGCTCTCGGACAGCTTCGAGACGCTGGTCGCCGGCGGCGAAGAGGTGAAGATGCTCGAAGAGCGCCGCGCCGTCATCTTCGACCAGCTCGACAAGCTGACGAGCCGCGCCCGCCTGCTCCAGCGCGCAATGACGATCTTCTACACGG
>JAIVJM010000250.1 GCA_020199995.1 Acidobacteriota bacterium
GGCGGTACAAACTCTCGAACATTTATGACTCGCCGGAAGTGGCTCAAGCGGTCGCTGCCCTGGCGAGCACGTTGAATCTAAAGGCAGCATGAGTGTCCCAATCTTGTAAGTTCTGATTTAGAGTTTATAAACAGTTGACTTCGCAGTTATCCGGTTTCGGCATCGAGGTTCAAGAAAAACTTAGGAAGGCGCAATCCCTCTGGCTCGAGTACCGGGATGCGACCTGCGCCAGCGAAGCGTCGCACGTCACTGGCGGGTCGCTCTATCCCTTGATTCATCACACGTGTCTGGCGTCTGTGACTAAGGAGAGGACTAAACGTCTGAAGGCATTCCTGACGGAGATGCGGAATCTTTAGCGCGCCCGGCCTTCCCGATCTGAACTCAAGGCGAGAGGGTCTCAAACAAGCCGTAAACTTCCTGACAGCTTTATTCCCCAACGGGAACGGGGCGATGCGCGACAATTCCGTCACGGGGATGAACGGCATCCTCGACAAAGAAGAGAAGATCAGCGTGCAAGGCCACCCCGGTCTCTCTCTGAACGGCACAATTCCGGGCGAGCAGCCGGGCTATTTCCGCATGAATAATGTCATTGCCAGCGCGCGCGGCTACCGGTTCGGCTGCCTCAGCACCAACAAAGACGAACTCGATAAGCCGGAGGTTCAATCCTTCTTAAATTCATTTCAACTGAAGTGAGGGGGCGCGCGCGCCGCGCCAAAAGTCGGAGCCGCATCTTCCCCGACGCCACCTTTCCACTCCTCGTTCTGTCAGAGACATCCCCGGACCGCGCTATCCCTCACCGCGTTAAAGTTAACTCATGTCTATTTCTTGAATATCATTATTGTGATTTAATAATCCGCAACCCAATTCGCCGCGTTCGTCGCCGGGCCGGCCCGACAGACGTCTTAGGAGGTATCCTTATGCCGCTTTATCGCGCCGCTGGCCTTCTCATCTCCGCCTTCTTTTTGGCGTTCGGGGCATGGACTATCGTTTCCGGCGCGCTCGGACAGACGCGTGGCGGCAGGGCTTCCGCCGCGCGCACTGCTCAGGGCCTCGCCGCGTGGCAGGAGGTCTATTCGGTACTGACCCATCCACGGTGCATCAACTGTCACACCGCCACTAATTACCCGCAGCAGGGGGACGACCGCCACCGTCACATCACCAACGTGATTCGAGGCCCGGAGGGTAAAGGCGTGCCGGGGCTGAACTGCGCGAGCTGCCATCAGGAGAGCAACGCCGATAGCACCGGCGTTCCCGGCGGGCACAACTGGCACCTCGCGCCGCTCTCCATGAAATGGCAAGACCTGAACGACCAGCCGCTATCGAGCGCGGGCGTCTGCCGGGCCGTCACCGACCGCTCGAAGAATCACAACCTCGACGGGCCGGGGCTGCTCAAGCATCACGAAGAGGAGCCGCTTGTGCTCTGGGCCTGGAATCCCGGGCGTCGCCCCGACGGCACGATGCGCAAGCCGCCGCCGATGACGCATCAGGAATTTGTCGCCGCGACCCGCCGCTGGGTGGAGGCCGGGACGCCGTGCCCGCCGGGGAGATAAGGAGATTAACCATGCCCAAATATCAACTCGACATAAATGGAGAGCGCAAAGAAGTGACGATTGATCCTTCAACCCCGCTGCTCTGGGTGCTGCGTGAAGACTTGAAGATGACGGGCACCAAATACGGCTGCGGCGTGAGCGCGTGCGGAGCCTGCACGGTGCACGTGGCCGGAGTGGCGACCCGTTCGTGCATGCTCCCCGTTTCGCTCGTCGGCGAGCGCGCCGTGGTGACAATCGAGGCGATGGGCGACGACCCCGTAGGCCGCGTCGTGCAGGATGCGTGGGTGGAGAAGGACGTGGTGCAGTGCGGCTACTGTCAGAGCGGACAGATCATGAGCGCGGTTGCGCTCCTCAAGCACACGCCCAAACCGACGGAGACCAACATCGAAGAATCCATGGGCGGGAACATTTGCCGCTGCGCCACCTACGTCCGCATCCGCGAGGCCATCAAGGTCGCGGCACAGAAGCTCAAGTGAAGGAGGCCCTCCGATGATGTCATCCGCGACCACGAAGACCCATGACCGACAACTCGACCGACGCAGCTTTCTGCTCGTCTCGGCCATTGCCGCGGGCGGTCTGCTCGTTGCGCTGTCTCTCGATTTGCCTGCGGCGGCGCAGGAGGGAGGCCCGCCACGCCCGCAGTCGAAAAATTATCCGCCGGACGCTTTCGTCCACGTCCGAACGGACGGTCGTGTCGTCATTCAGGTCAACCGGCTGGAGTTCGGTCAGGGCGTCCAGACAGCCTTGCCGATGATCTTGGCCGACGAGCTGGACGCGGACTGGTCGCAGGTGTTGGCGGAGCTCGCCCCCGCCGCCGATGTTTATAAAGACCCCGTGTTCGGCATCCAGATGGTCGGCGGCTCCGGCTCCATCGCGCACTCGTTTCAGCAATACCGCGAACTCGGGGCCAAGACGCGCGCGATGCTCGTGGCCGCCGCCGCCGCGCGCTGGAACGTCGCGCCCGACAAGTGCCGGACGCAAGAGAGCGTCGTCCACGGGCCGGGCGGCCAAACCATTAAGTATGCCGAGCTGGCGACTGATGCCGCGCGCCAGCCGGTGCCGGCCACGGTGCGGCTCAAGAACCCGTCGGAGTTTCGGCTGGTGGGGAAGAAGATTCGGCGACTCGACAGCCGGCCCAAGTGTGACGGCTCGCTGAAGTTCGGCCTCGACCTCGACCTCCCCGGCATGAAGGTGGCGGTCGTCGCGCACCCGCCCGTTTTCGGCGCGAAGGTCAAGAGCTTCGATGCCAAGGCGGCGCGCGCAATAGAAGGCGTGCGTGAGGTCTTCGAAATTGCCGTGACGCGCGGCGGAAGGGGCGTCGCCGTCGTCGCCGACAAGTTCTGGACGGCGAAGCGGGCGCGCGACCTGCTGAAGATCGAATGGGATTTCTCCGGCGTCGAGCGGGCCGACACCTCACGGTTGCTTGAGAAGTACAAACAGCTCGCGCGCACCGCCGGCATGTCTTCAGTCGCACGCGGGGACGCGAAGGCGCTCGAACGGGTCGCCGCCGCGAACCGGATCGTCGCCGAGTACGAATTTCCTTACCTGCCGCACGCGCCGATGGAGCCCTTGAACACGACCGTGAGGTTCGACGGCGACCGCGCTGAAGCGTGGGCCGGTTCGCAGTTTCAGACGTTTGACCAGATGGCTATCGCCGAAGTCCTCGGACTCAAGCCCGAGCAGGTTACGTTTCACACCGAGATGGCGGGCGGCGGCTTCGGGCGGCGGGCCGTCCCTGATTCGCACGTGCAGCGCGAGGCGGCGCAGATCGCCAAGCGTCTGCGCGGCACTCCGGTCAAACTCGTCTGGTCGCGCGAGGACGACATCCGCGGAGGCTATTACCGCCCGATGCACGTGCACCGCGTCGAAGTCGGGATAGGCGCGGACGGCATGCCATCGGCGTGGCGGCACGTGATCGTGGGGCAGTCGCTTCTTGAGGGCACGCCTTTCGCCATGATGATGAAGGACGGCGTTGACAATTCCTCAGTGGAAGGCGTCTCCGACACGCACTACCAGATTCCAAACTTCAACGTCTCGGTTCACCACCCCAAAGCCAACGTGCCGGTGCTCTGGTGGCGGTCGGTCGGTCACACGCACTCGGCCTACGTGATGGAGACGTTGATTGACGAGTTGGCCGCGCGCGCCAAGACCGACCCCATCGCTTACCGCCGTAAACTCCTCAAGCCGGAAGCCAAAAAGCTCATCGCCGCGCTCGACCTGCTGGAGGTTAAAAGCGCGACGTGGCGGCGCAACCTCCCGAAAGGCCACGCCGTCGGAATCTCCTGCCACGAGTCGTTCGGGACGGGCGTCGCCTGCGCCGTGGAGGTTTCCGTCGAGAACAAGCGTCCCCGGATTCACCGCGTGACGGTCGCGGTTGACTGCGGTATTGCGGTCAACCCGCTCACCATCGAAAGCCAGTTTCAGTCGGGGGTGGCGTTCGGCCTGTCACAGCTCATGGCGAAGGGCGCGATCACGCTCAAGGACGGACTGGTCGAGCAGCGGAACTTCGACGGCTACGTCCCGCCCTACATGCCCGACGCGCCAATCGCGGTGGATGTTCACATCGTGCCGAGCGCCGAAGCCCCTTCGGGCTGCGGCGAGCCGCCGGTTCCGGTGATCTCGCCCGCGGTAGTCAATGCGCTGGCGCGGCTGACCGGGAAACGCTACCGCAGCCTGCCGCTCGTCGCGGTCTAGGCAGACGAAGAGTGTCGACAACGGGACTCCGCCCACTTCAAGCACGCGGCGCCCCATTCGGCGCGTTTGAACGACGCGCTTGCCGCGCGCCGTCGTTTGATTAGTCTCCGTCCGCCGCGTCCGTTTCGAGCGCCGCCGCGTGGCCCTCCACAGGATGGGGCATCTCATCGAACTGCCGGCGGCGTAACACTCGGGGGCGAAACAGGAATGCTGACGGACGAACAGGTGATTCTCGTTGACGAGCGCGACCGCGAGCTGGGGGCGGGCGGGAAGCTGCGCGCGCATATGGAGGGCGCGCTGCACCGCGCCTTCTCCGTCTTCATCTTCGACCGCCGCGGGCGGCTGCTCTTGCAGAAGCGCGCGCGGGGGAAGTATCACTCCGCGGGGCTGTGGTCGAACACGGCCTGCGGCCACCCGCGTCCGGGCGAGGCGACCGGAGAGGCCGCGCGCCGGAGGTTGCGCGAGGAGATGTGCCTCGACTGCGACCTGCGCGAGGCGTTTGAGTTTCTCTACCGCGCGGAACTCGGCGGCGAGCTCGTCGAACACGAATACGACCACGTCTTCGTCGGGACGCACGAGGGCGAGCCCGCGCCCGACCCTTCGGAGGTCGAGGACTGGCGCTGGGTAGGCATGGATGAGCTGCGCCGTGGTTTGCGGGATGAGCCTCAGCTTTACAGCTACTGGCTCAAGCTCGCTGTCGAGGGCGAACACTGGCGCAGGCTCGACGCGCTCGTAGTTGAGAGTTTGAACGGGGAAGGTGAGGGACGTTGAGAGAGGATAACGGGCGCGTGGTTTTAATTCTGGGCGCGGGGCGCGGCATCGGTCGCGCGGCGGCGCACTTGTTTGGAGAGGGCGGCGACGCGCTCGTCATCGCCTCGCGCAAGGGACGGTTCTCAGTCAATCGTGTCTCATGCCGTCAGCTTGGTCTCCTCGCTCGTCAAGGGCGAGCCGGCGCAGTTGGGCGAAAACGAGAAGATTGATTTGAAATGAGGCCGCCTCGGAGACGGGTAAACGGGCGGGGCGGAGACGTCCCGGCCACTCTTTTTGGGCGGGGACAGAGAAAAGCGAACCGGCCAGCCTGCCCGAGCATCCGAAGTTTGACTCTCTCCCACCTGAATCCGCGCCGCGCAGGGTTGAAATGAACTGCCGGGCTGTGAAAAACTTCTGACCCATGATGAAAATAAAACTCGCCTTGAACTTAATCGTCCTCGCGCTCGTCGTCGTCGCCGCTGCTTCTTCCGTCTCCGCCCAATCCGGCGCGACGCGCCCGCGCCGCGTCAACCCGGCGCAGCCCGCCCCGACACCCGGAGCCAGCCGTGATGCCGGAACATCAGGAACGGCCGGGACTTCAGCGGCGGCGCGCCCCGCCGCGCAGGCCCCCTCCGCCGCGCCGCAGGGCACGACCGCGCACGCCTTCTCGCTCTACCAGCAGAAGCAGTACGCGGCGGCGCTCAGCGAGGCAAAGCAGATCGCGGCTGCCGACGCGAAGAATTCCGAGGCGTGGAAGATCGCGGGCTTCGCCGAGATCGAGCTCAAGCAGTACGGCGAGGCCGCCGCCGACTTGCAGCGCGCGCTCGACCTCCAGCGCGCGGCGGGCGAGGACGACCCGCCGACCGCCGACGCGCTTAGCGAAGCCTACATGCGCACGGAGCAGTACGAGCGCGCCCTGCCGCTTTTGACGGCGGCGACGGCGCGGAAAGGTGCGACGCCCGACGCGCGCCTGCTCTACTCGCGCGGCCTCGCCGAGTTCAACACGGGCAAGGCCGCGGACGCCGAGCGTTCCTTCAACGCGGCGGTCAAGGCCGACCCGAAGAACACCGGCGCACTCTTCTACCTCGGGCGCATCGCCTTCAACCGGAAGGACTACACGACGACCATCAACATGCTCAACCGCGCCACGCTCAACGACCCGCGCCTCGCGCAGGGGTGGACGCTGCTGGCGCACTCCTACCTGCGCCGCGCCCAAGGGGCCGCCGCAGGGCCGAAGGCCGACGCCGACTACCTCGCCGCCGTGCGCGCCGCCGAGTCGCTCATCAAGCTGCGCAACGACGAGGACTCCGCCCTCCTGCTCGCGCAGGCGCTCATCTACTCGAAGCAGTACGTGCGCGCGGCTACGGCGCTCGAAGCGGTCGCAGCCCGTGATAGCGCGCAGGGGACGACGCTCTACCTGCTCGGCTTCTCGCATTCGCGCGCCAAGAACTACCCGAAGGCCGTCGCCGCGCTCGAACGCGCTGCTCTTAAGACGCCCGACAACGTCGAGGTCTTCCGCGAGCTCGGCTTCGCCTACGAAGCCTCGAAGCAGTATGCCAAAGCCCTCGCCGCCTATGAGAAAGGTTTGCAGCTCGCGCCCGCCGACGAATACTTCAAGGAGTCGGTCGAGCGCGTCCGCCCCTTCGCCAAATAAAAAGTCTGGAGTCTGGAGCCGGAAAGAGAAGAAGGTCTTTATTTCCGGCTCCAGACTCCAGATTCCAGACTCCAGACTCTTCTTTCCTCTTGTCACCCGCAACGCATTGGCGTTAGCATCGCTTCCATGAACAACCCACATCTTACTCGCCCGCACGCGCGGGGCGCGATCAAGAGTTTTGCCGTCGCCTTCGTCGCGTTGATGCTCGCGGCGCAGGCGGCGCAGGCGGCTAGCTGGAAGGGCTTGGAGCCATTCATCTCGAAGCGCGCGGACGTGGAGCGCGTGCTCGGCGCGCCCGTCCAGGATCACTTGGCCCAGAACGGCACGCTGCACTTCAACGTCTCGGGCGGCATGGTGACGATCTTCTTCGTGACATCGAAATTCGTCGCCGCCAAAAAGCTCTCGCCCGCACTCGAAGGAACCGTGCTCCAAATCGTCCTCCAGCACACGAACGCCGCGGACACGCCGGAGTCCATGAATCTCGTCAAAAATAAGGCCTTCGACCGCCAGTCGAAAGATCAGGTGGACTTCTTCCTCAACGCCAAAGAAGGGCTCGGCTACACGTTCGTCGGCGACCGCCTCAAGACGACGCGCTACTCCTACTCGTCCGAACAGCTTGCGCGCATCCAGCGAGGAAAATAAAGGCCGTAAATCGTGAATCGTAAATCGTGAATAGCAAGAACCTGTTTTCTCGATTTACGATTCACGATTTACGATTCACGGCTTTCATGCTCTACCGACACTATCTCGCCAGCGCTCTCGAAGAGCGTCGCGAAGAGTTCGTCGCCTTCGAGCGCACGCTGCGCGATGAGGTGGGCGAGGCGGCGGGGCGTCTGCGCGCGCTCGGCGGAAGGCACGCGGCGGAGGTAAAGCTTGCGGCAGGCGCGCCCGCCTCGCGCGTGACCTTTCCCTCGGACGAGCTCGACCGCGAGCGGGGCGTCGTCGTCCATTTCACCGAGGCGTGGAGGAACAGGTCATCGGCTACAAGCGCTTCGAGCTTGAGGCCGAGACCATCCGCGGCTTCCTCGAAAGGAAAGAGGGCTGGCGCGCGCGCGGCGAGCGGATGCCGCTGGCCTTCCTCGACGGCACGCTCCTCTTCTCCTCGCGGCGCAAAGACGCCGTCGTCCAGTTCTCGAAGCATTACTCTGAGGCGCTCGTCAAACTCGTCCGCCTCTCGCGCGACACGCAGGTTCCGGTCGTCGGCTTTATAGATCAATCTTATGCGCCCGACCTGCGCGACCTCATCGAGGCGCTCGATTCGTCCCTGCAAAAAACATCCGTCTACGACGCGCAGATGCTGCGTGCCATGTCGGTGGGCGGCGACGAGGGCGCGCCGCTGCTCGCGTCGTGGGGCGACCGCACAATCTTCTGGCACTGCCAGCGCACGAACCTCTCCGAGCAGTTCTACGACGAGCGCGGCGAGCCACTGGTCGGGTTCGTCTACTTGCAGACGACTGGCGACGGCGCGCCCGCCCGCCTCGACATCCCTGAGTGGGTGCACGCGGCGGGGCTGCTCGAAGAGGCGGTGGACGCGGTGCGCGCCGAATGCGTCGTCGGCAATGGCTACCCCTACGCCATCGAGACGGCGGACGAGGCGGCGGTCATGACGACGCGCGACCGCGAACAGTTCCTGCGCGCCATGCAGGACTTCGCCGACCAGAACAGCTTCGCCTTCCGCATCTCCCGCAAAGCCGCCAGCAAGGGCCGCCGCCGCTAGGCGAGGCGTGATAAACTGTCAATATCTTTTCGGCCCAAACGCGCCGAGCCGGGCGCCCATCCAGAGGGTTATGAACGGCAGTACGGGCGACAGCAGAAAGAACACGCACCCAGACGATTCTGTCGTCGAGACCTCGTCGCGCAAGTGCCCCGCGTGCGGCGCGCCGCCGCGTCGCGTGGAGGCGAGGTTCTGCGCGACGTGCGGGCGGACGCTGGAAGGAGACTACTTCCCGACCGACTCCTTACGCGCGTCGTACCGCTACGAGCGCGTGCCTACGGCGTCGTCGTCTCTGGCGTCGTCGGACACAGAGCGGGCGTCCGACACGCCGCGCGTGATAGCAGGTCTCAGACGTTCGGCACGTTGGGCGACGGTGGCCCGCACGCGCGCGCGTGCACGGAGGGATGTGATGCCTTCGAGGAACAATAACGGCGCTTCGACCACGGCGCTGGCGGCGCTGGCCTTCGTCACCTACGCGCTCGTTCCCTACCTCGGCATCCTTTTCTGTCCGGGCGCGCTGCTGATGGGGGGCATCGGCCTCGTGCGCGCATACCGCGCCCCGCACCTCGGCGGGCGTCGCGCCTCCGCGCTCGGCATCGTCCTCGCCGTGCTCCTCTTCTGCGTCCACCTCCTGCTCTGGTGGATTCTCTACAAGGTGCCGGAGTGGACGCACCAAGCCTTGTGAATAGCTGTTAGCTGTTAGCTGTTAGCTTTCGGCAAAGACAAAAGAGCTGACTGCTGAAAGCTAACAGCTAACAGCTAACAGCTAATCGCTCCGAAGACATGACTCGCATAGCCAAGATCGTCAAATCGAATTCGCACGTGGACTATGTGGGGCGCGTCATTGACCGGCTCGACGCCGACGCGCCACCCGCGCCCGATGATTACGGTTTCGCGCAGTTCGTTTCCATCCCCGTCGAGGAGGGCGAGGAAGCCGTCGGCGTCATCTACGACACGCAACTCCTCAACCCCGAGTATGGGAACTTCGGGCCGCGCCTCTCTTCGCGCGCGGAGCTGAAGGTCTTGAGCCCCGACTACCTCAACGAGCAGGGTGTGCTCCTCGGCATCCTCCTTCTGGGCTGGCGCGTCCACAGCGGCGGCGGCGGCGGCAGCCGCGTCTGGTCGAGCCGGCAGGGCGTCCCGCGCCGCGTCGTCCCCGTGGGGCAGGATGTTTACAGTCTCAGCGACGAAGAGGTCTACGGCTTCCACATGGGCGAAGCGGGGAGCGGCATGCGGCT
>JAIVJM010000076.1 GCA_020199995.1 Acidobacteriota bacterium
GTGAAAGAGGTGGCGGGTGTTACTGAGGTGCACGAGGCTGGGGGTGGGCGGGGAGACACCCCGCCTCCTCCAAGCGATCCCGAGGCAGCGAAATATATCACGTTGCCTGGGCCGGCCCGCCGCTACGTCAACAGTTGGTTCGTCGGCCACCCTGATCCTTTTGAACCACTCCGCTACGGCCATGATTACGAGTTGGGCATCGAGGTGGGTCCGCAGCCTCGTGTAGGCACACTCACGCAAGACGACATCGGGTTTAAAGAACCACCGTTCAGCGAGCAAGAGACGATGGAAGTTGTAGTCGCCATCGTGACAGAGGACTTCGAAGTTCTGGATAAGCCAGCCAAGCGCATGTTGCTGCCGCGTGACATGACGAAGAAGTCGCCAACCGTCAACTTCAAAGTACGGCCCATCAAGAACAACGTGGACGCGCACATCAACGTCCTCTTCTATTACCGCAATAATCTATTCCAAGAGTCGGTGGTGGGGGCGCGCGTGCGGGTATTGGAAGAGGCTACCGAGGTGAGGCCGACGGCCTTCTTCCCGACCGCAGATAGACTGCCAACTTCACCCGTACACGGGCCCCGCGACGTCAACCTCCAGATCGTCAGGAGGGAGGGCTCGTACCGCTTCATTCTCTTCTATGACTTCGGGAGGGAAGACTTCGACATTATGTGGTGCAACCTGCCCGTAAATCAGCCGAAGTTGGAGAACCTTATTCAGGGAATGCGTAGTGACCTTATTAGTGTGGTCAAGAAGCAAGGCACTCTCCGAGATGGGCAGCCGGGGCCTATCTTCTATGACGGCGAGCCCGAGGAAGACCCGCTAAGGGAGCGGCGGCTGCCACGCCTGCACCGCGTTGACGACAAACTTTACTCGGAAGTACTTAAAGTCCTAGCCGACGCGGGGAGTAACATGTTCGTCAACCTGTTCTTCTCGGGCGTCGGCTCGCGTAAGGAGAGCGAGAAGACCGAACGTATCGGCCAGAGGCTACGCGAACTCTCCCGCGGGCGGGGGCTCAAGATTCAGATTCTCTCAAACGAATTCTTCCTGCCCTGGAATCTCATTTACGACGGCGATGGCGAAGACGGGGAGTGCAGGCCGAGCGGCTTCTGGGGGTTCAAGCACGTCCTCGAGGAACTACCCGGCGACGTGTATGAGGAAGCGGAGCCTGACGTCGTCATAGATGTCGAGGGTGGAAACTTCACCGTCGGCATGAATGTCAGCCATACGGCTATTCCGAAAGTGCTGGTTGATCCTCAACTTAATGAAGTCAGGGGGCTAGGGCCTTCCGTGAGAGTTCTCGAACGCTCCAGCGAGACCGAGGTGCTGAGGGCCATTCAAGGGCGACTCGAACAGGGGCGGCTAGAATACTTCTACTGCCACGCCGGCACTAAGGGTGACCCGCAGCAGAACTTCGACTACTCATACATCGGGCTGACCAATTCTGACAAAGGGCTCACGCTTCGAACAATCAAGTCGGAAGCCGTCGGAGCGCGATTCCAAGGTAGGCCGGTGGTTTTCCTCAACGCCTGCGAATCAGCGCAGATGGACGGGCGTTTCTATGATGGCTTCGTGCCGAAGTTTTTAATGATGGGCGCGCGGGCGGTCGTCGGCACGGACTGCGAAGTCCCGAGTCTGTTCGGCGCGCACTTTGGTTCCGGCTTCTTGAAGGCTTACCTCGGGGGCGACCCCGTGGGGGAGGCTCTGTTAAAACAGCGGCAGTACCTACTCGATGAGTATCAGAATCCTTTAGGTTTAATCTACCGGGTTTTTGGCGATGCAGACGTACGTCTAGCCCAGCCTCTCTTCTAAATGTCAGAGCAAAAAAGGAGAAAAGGATATGTCTAATGGAGCTAGTGGTAATGGTGAGGGCGCAGGCAGTTCGAGCGGCGGCGGGGTGACTCAATCGGAGCGAACCGGGATTCTGGCTCTGCTCCCCGTGATAGTGGCCATTGCGGCGCTAGTCTTCTTCGCAATTCAGATTTACTACATGCGAAGCCTGACCGGAGCGGAGACGCCTGAATCGCAGTGGGGCCGGTCCGTCTATCTATTCGCTGGCGTCGAAGCGATAGCCTTTGCGGCGGCCGGATTCCTGTTCGGACGTGAGGTCAATCGGCAGCGTGCTGAGAAGGCAGAGGCCCGTGCCGACAAATCGCAGAAGGATGCGACTGATGCCAAAACGACGACAGCGGACGTGCTCTCGAAGGCAAAATCTTTAAAGGAATTAGCGTCACTAAAAGCTGGTGGACAAACCCAGAAGGCCGCACGCTATGGTCCACTCGGGGCGGAGGCGGCCACCGTAGCTACGCAGACGGCAACCCAGGCCGATTTGGAAGAAGTCGCCGAACTGGCTCGGCGTTTATTTCCATAATTGGGCATGGCTTTGATGGTGGTAACCGCACTACATTATAGGCTGCGGTCGTCCCAGCGGCACCGCTTCTCTCCATTAACGCCAGCGTTGTGCTTCCATCAGAGCCGGAGGTGTATCTCGCATTGGTTGGAGGCACCAACCGGCCCATCAATTCAAGGCTAGACGCGCCGTCTCAGAGCGCAGGAACCTTCCGAACGACGATTGTACTTCTGCGTCCCGTGGGCGACCACAGCCGACGCCGCGTGAACTGCCGAAGACGGCTCCTCTATTAAGAGGAGCGTCTTCGGCAGATACATCGACGCGCGCCACCTCCGATGCCGGGCATCAAAGAGGTATGCTGTCTGGCGGTGGAAATTTCGTGTTGCTCGCAAAAGAAAGTGGTGTTTGAATTATTAAGCGTAAGGTAACTGCATGGGCCGTATGGCTCTGGTGCAAATAGATTGAGTAGTTGAAAATGGCTGCCATATAGTGTAGGAAATGCTTCCTACGCTTCCCGTATCTTGTAGCCAATTGAAATTTTGCACCATCTATGAAGCAGGCACAGGTGTCAAGCAGGATTCTAGACGCGCTTCGCCCGTCGCAGCACAAGCCCGCGTCTTTGCCACAAAGTCTGGGTACTGTTGCAAGAATTGCCTCGAAGCTATAATCCATCCTCCAGTTCGAATATCACTCTCTTGGAATCATACTCGTGAAGCAGATTAAATCCCCGTTCAAGTGGCGTCACTTTGAGCCGACTGTAATACTTTTGTGTGTCAGATGGTATTGCAGATACCATCTCTCTTACCGCGACGTAGAAGAGATGATGCGCGAGCGCGGCCTCGACGTGGATCACTCGACTGTCTTTCGTTGGGTACAGCGCTACGCGCCTGAGATCAACAAGCGCATCCGACCTCACTTGAAGATGAGCGGCACTTCATATCGGGTGGACGAGACCTACATTAAGGTCGGGAAGACATGTAAGTATTTGTACCGCGCCGTGGACAAGGAAGGCCAGACGATCGAGTTTATGCTCAGCGCCAGGCGCGACGTTTCCGCGGCGAAACGCTTCTTCAAGAAGATAATGAGGGCCGAACATCGTCGCCTGCCTTTCTCGATCAGCGTCGATAAGAATGCGGCTTACCCTGAGGCATTCAGCACCTCGCAGGTGGAGAAGATTGTGCCGAAGGACTGTAAGCTGCGGCGCGTGAAATATCTCAATAATGTAATCGAGCAGGATCACCGCTTCGTTAAGAAGAAGGTGCGAGCGTCACAATGCTTCAAGTCGTTCCATACGGCAGAGCGCACGCTCGAAGGCATCGAAGCCGTGAACATGATGAGGAAGGGGCAGGTCAAAAGGTTAGCGGTAAGCGATGCACAGGGACAGGCTAAGTTCGTTGCTTCGCTCTTCCATCTCGCCGCCTAAGAAAGAGTCGCCGGTGGACTTTCTGCGTTTGAAAATTATTCTCGCAACACTGCCGGATCGAGTCGGTGTGATAAAATTAAAGAACTCAACCCCTGACGGGGTTACTTCCACACCTGCAACTCCAAGTTCCAATAACCTAAAAAGTAATCCGAAAAGTGCATCGACTGGTAGCCCTATGAGCCTTATCCTGTCTGCGTCTCCTGGTTGAATTGGAACGGCCAGCGAAAGCCGGTTCTCCCCTCGAAGCCGTAAGCCGATTCGTAAGCGAAAACTTTGATTATGTAGCAGGATGAACAACGGAGGTTAGAAATATGAGATGCTGGATAGCGAAATTCGTAGTCACATTGGCGATTTCGTTGTTGACATCGCTGGCCCCGGTGTTGGGTCAACACCCTGCACGCTTAAGAGCTGACACTACCTCGACCGGCCAATCGAGCGAGCTAAGTCAGCAGGAACCCAAGTCGCTAATGGGAGCTGACGAACCGCAGGTTGAGGCTAAAGTCGAGTTCGTTGCTCCGGTTTCGGTGGATGATGCGCTCGCCATCGCGGCCTGGCAAAATCTGAAGGTAACCCAAATCCAGCACTCCTTCACCATCGGTAAGGAGAAGTTCGTCGGCTTCTACGTCGTAGACGCTGACGATACCCCCGCCACAATCGCGCCGAATCTGGCCGCGAATTACCGAGCGTTCCTTCAGGACATCGCCGACCCCGCCGAGGAGAATATTCCCGACGCCGGCCCGTCTGACCCCATTGCCGGTGGGAAGCTGAAGCAAAGGAGAGTCCAGGCGAAGCAGGCCCTTACCCGGAGCTACCAGGATGAGTTGCGGGTCGTCGGGATAACCGTGGTCGGCGAGGAGAATCAGCTCGACGCCGTAAAAGATGCGCCGCTGGTCTCAAAGGTGACGGCGGAACCGTCTGAGCAAGAACAAATTTCCACCAAGTCTCTTTCTAAAGGGGACGCACCCCCTCAGGCGGCCACGAACGTCGATGAAAACACGTGGGTGCCCGTCTCCGGCAGAATCATCACCGCCCCGTCCTCGGCTGGCGGCAGATACGTCGAGCAACAGATGAAGTGGTCTAATGTCTCTGGCTTCGGGCCTAACTCCACCTACGAGCACGATTTCTTCCTCAAGAATTCTGCAGGCACGGTGCGGGGTCCGGGCACCTATCTTGATAGAAGCGAGACGCGCATCGATCGTATTCCCATAGTGGCCTATGCCACCTCCAATTTGCCCCGCGCATATCTTGACAGTCGTTTCAAGGACGGCACCGATGAAATCGCATTTACCATCGGATGTGCGAAAGCAAGTGACATTAAGGTCGGCGAGACGTACACCAGCTACATCCGCACGAAGGATGGTGACGCAAGCCAAGATGACGGCAAGCTGCAGGCGCAGCTTGGGCATCGTACACCTTCATGGTGCTATGACACTTTGTGTAGTTTCGAAGACGAGCAAGTATCACGAGTCGTGATCGTACCTGCGTGGGAGGTGCCTGTCCCCGGTGTGAAGGCTTGGGACAGAACACGTGCCCCAGTAGCGCATTTTTCAATGAGCGCGCAGGGTAAGTCTGCAAACGATTTTGGAACACTTAACTTGTCGGTGCCTGTAAATGGCAATGTCACGGTAGCCTTTAGAAGCACCAGTGTTCAAGGTAGCTGGCCCATCACGAAGTACTTGTGGAAGAGCAACGGGACACAGATCTGCACCAACTCTTCGACCTGTAATTACAACTTCGGAACGGCCAGCAACACGATCACGCTGACGGTGACGGATAGCAGCGGGAAGAGTATGTCGGCCTCGGGGCTTGTGAAATTGAGCTTCTTCTCCGTGAATCCCTCCGTCTCGCGGTTCAGGTACTCGCCTAATCCGGCGAAAGCCACTAGGGTTGTAAGCTTGGATATCTACGGAAGTAGTTTCTCCTCGAATACTCAAGTGTGGTTTGTCGGGCCTGGCTGCGGGTCCCCCGGGTGCCGGACATTTGCAGTCAACGCGCCTAACTCCGGGTACATTGCCGCCCAAGCCGTACTCAATATCACAGGAACCTACACTGTGAATATTCGAAATGGTTCTGGAGCGTGGGTGAGAGCCGGCACGATAACGGTTGTGAGATAGTCCGGGGGTCGTGGGAAGCCCGGGCGACGCGACGCGCGCTCGAGCTTCCCACGACTTCGGGAAGACGACGCCAAGAAAAAGTCCGAAAACTCTATTTACCGGCCGGCCGACTGGTGATAGCCTCTCCGCCGTTTATCAGTCAGCCATTCAAAAGCCGATCCCCCGCGCGACGGCGACAACTTGCCCGGAAACTCTTGTCCCTCATTCCGATAAAGGGAACCCATGGGCTTATCAAGCGTTCTTTCCCGGTTGATAGGGCGGCGACCACGCCGCCTGACCCCAGACCAGCTCAAGCTGTTGCGCGACGAGCTCACTCGCGCTTATCAGGTGAGCTACTACCTTCTCGGGGACAAGGAAGAAGCGAAGCGGGTCACTCTGAGGGCCTTTAAGGGTTTGATAGAGGACGGGGACTCGCTGAAACACCGCGTCATCAATCAAGGAAGCTACCGCCACAAGCGGCGCTACGAGAGCAGGATTCGGAGAGTCCCGCTCCCTTTCGAGTTAGAGCTAGCCGCGCGAATCTTCTCTCTAACCACCCCGTTTGAGAAGGAGAAGGCCGCCCGAGGTCAGGCGACACGGGAAGACTTCGACATTTGGTTTTGTGAGTGTGTCCTGCTTCAGAGTCTGCGCGGCAGCAACGCTTTCTCCGCGCTGGTTGGGCTCAGCAATTTCGTCCACAGCTACAAACGAGACGAACTGACGTCACTGTTCGACGCGCTGGCGCAGGCGAGCCCGCGGAGCCGTGAGTCGTGGGAGACCGGCGACGAGCCCATCAGAGACTACCTGAAGAAGTTTGACCGGGCCATCGCCGACAGGTTCGGCGACCAGATCAAGACTGACGAGCGCGGAAACCTCGTCAGGCGAGACAAGTCCGAACAGCCGGCAGACCTGGTCGCGGAATGCATCCTCACCCTCACTTTCCAGAATGCCGGAGATTCCTGCCTCGGGAAGACGACCGACCCGGGCCGCTCGCGAGTCTCCGACATTGAATCCGAACTGAGACGGCTCCACATAGCTCTTCATCGACCCTGTTATGCCGGGCTCGCCGGGGACGCAGGGCTTCCAGCACCAGAGGAGAAGGCAGCAATGCCGGAGTACACCATCATGCTATCCACCAACAATCATCCGCCGCGTAAGGCGGCTGCGCTGGGCAAAGAAGAATTAGATAAGATGGTTGACGAATTTCAGCTCGCGCTGGAAGATCGTCGGAAAGCTTCGCCGAAAGTAATCATCACAGTTGACGGCGTCGAGGAGGCGACGGCGAGCGCAAAACTCTTCGAGAGCGGACGAGCGCACCTCCGCCTTAAGGAGACGGCCAGACTCCTAGAACTGTGGGCGCGCGAAGAGACCGGTACGGACGTACTGCTTACCGCGTTCTTCCTGTCCTTAGCAGGCGGGCGGAGAACAGTCGCGCTTGAGGCGGGACAAAAAGTCAGCTTCGATGTCGATTACGCGGAGGGCACAGAGGGCGACGGCTCATTCGAGGTCAAAGTAGGTTACAAGGAGACTGGCTTCGCAAGGAAGCGCGCGCTGCGCCGCCTACGCCGCGCCGGTAGGCCACGGCCCGCACTCATCCCCCAGTACGCACGGGTGACGCTTCTCGCCACGCTCGGCGTCGCCCTGATCGTCGCGGGCGTGGCGGTCGAGCGCGTCTCCAACTTCGGGAGCTATATATACGCTTCTATTCGGTCGAAGGTGTTCGGGGAGCAGCGAACAGTCGCACAGCCACAACAGGCGTCCCTTCGATAGCCGACATCAAAAACATCTACGTCGAGAGCATGGGGGTATACGACAGCGCGGAGTCGAACGCGAAGATCCACTCTTCCCAAGTCGAGGCCCTGAAACAGAGCGGACTGTTTCAACCCAGAGGGGACCCCGGCGATGCGGACGCCCGGCTGGTAGTCGTCAGCGATTTCGAGAGTGCCACCGGCGACAAGGCGCAGGCGCAGCTCGTCACCGTCAAAGGGGGTAAAGTGATCTGGTATGGCCCACTCTTAAGCATCGTTCGGGACGGTGGCTGGGGGCAGGCAGCCGAGCAGATCAAACTATTCGTCGGTCAGAGTACGAAATCCTTGATGACGAATAAGGAGCAGGCGCTGAAGGGCCGCCGCGCTCCCGTCCGACAGAAGAGGACGCTAAAACAGACCGGTCCATCGCCAAAGGAGTAACTCCCATGAGATACCCGTGCGGAACAACCCGGCGACGCGAAACATCGCGCGTGCGGCGAGTCGTGGCCGCGGCCCTGATCGCGGGAGTCGTCTTTTCCGCGGAACAGACCGCCGCATGGCGCGTCGGGGCTCACCGACAGTCTCCGACACAAACGCCCTCGAACGTCGCGCAGGTAGTTTGGACTCTGACACCGGACAGCCCGGCGGTAAGGGAGTTGGGGCGTGGGGAGACCCACTTCTACGAGGTTTCCTTGCCGCCAGATTCGTACGTGCGCGTCACGGTGGAACAGCGTGGCATCGACGTTTCGTTGACCATATTCGACCGCGGCCAGAACGTCGTCGCTAAGATGGACAGTTCCAACGGTTCTCGCGGGCCGGAGACAATTTCGATGATCTCCGCCGTGGGCGGAGTCTTTCGTCTGCGCGTGCTCGGCGGAAGGGCCAGCGCGCTGAAACCCTCCTACCAGATAACGATGGCGAGGCCAAGGCCGCCGATCGAGGAGGATGCCTCTCGCGTCCGGATAGAAAAGACGACCGCCGAGGCCGAGGAGTTCTACGGGAAGTCGATACCAGCCCGCGGGGAAGAAAAGACCAGGCTGCTTACGCACGCGCTCAACGCGTACCAAGAAGCGCGTGAGGGGTGGCGCTCGCTGGGCAAAAGGTACGAGGAGGCACTCACCGCCTACAGCCTCGGCTGGTGTTACAGCGACATGGGCTCGCGCGACATGGTTAAGTTCCCGCTGCCACTGTACCGCCTACGTTGGAGCTATCGCGCGCGGGGCGATCACCAGACGGCCATCGCCTATTTCAAAGAGGCGTTGGCGATGATGAAGAGTCTGGGAGACGAACACGGCCAAGCCATCGCGCTGGCGGGGTTGGCGTGGCCAAACCTATACCTCGGCAACGAGACGGAGGCGGTGGAAAACTTTTCCACCGCCTTACGCATGTACGATTCGATGGGAAACCTAGACGGGAAAGGGAGGGCGCTCTACGGCCTCGGTTGGACGCAAGCCGTCTTGAACAGGAACGAAGAGGCTCTGGAGAATTTCTCCAAGGCCCTTCAGCTCAGGCAGGCGGCGAACGACAGGCGCGGGGAGGCGCTCAACCTCGCCAGCATGGCCCGCATCTACAGCCGCTTGGGGAATGAACAGCAAGCTCTTGCGTACAGCGCACGCGCGCGGGTGCTTTTCGAGAGTAAAGAGCTGGACGACCGCCACGGGGTCGCCAGCACACTCACGACCCAGGGCTGGGCGCTTTACGGAC
>JAIVJM010000251.1 GCA_020199995.1 Acidobacteriota bacterium
CGGGGCGCTTGAAAGCGACGACGCGCTCGCCGCCGTGGACTTTCTAAATACCCTCAAGACCGCGCAGGGGAACCCGCTTGGCGGAGGCCCGGTCGGCATCTACGGTGTCGAGATGGGGGCTTACGCCGCGATCCAGGCCGCTCGGCAAAACCCGAACGTGCGCGCGCTCGTGCTCGACTCCGTGCCCGACACGCCTGACGAAGTGCTGCGCGCCGCCGTCAAGGCCCACACGGGTTTCGACAACGACTTTCTCGGGTTCATCGCCGGTATCGGGACGCGGCTCTACTTCTACGGTCACTTCGCGAGTCGCGCGGCCTGCATCACAGCCGAGAACCTTGGCGACCGGCGCGTGCTCCTCCTCTCGGGAGCCGACGCGGGGCCGCTGCGCGCCTCCACTGAAGCGCTGGCGAAATGTTTCCCCGCACACGCCCCCGCCGAGGCCCACACAGACCTCCCCCTGACCGGCATCACACTCGCCTCCGCCTCGCCCGAACAGGGTGAACTCTACGACCGCCGCGTCATCGAATTCTTCGACCGCAAACTACGAGGAAATTAAAAGAAGCGGCCTGAGGCTGGAGACCGGAGACTGTTGAAGAACAATCGGTTTTCAACAGCCTGACAGTCTCCAGCCTCTATCTCGTTTGGACGAAGACCAGTGCGGCGTCTCCATTGTCGCCGATCAAGGAGACTTCGACGCCCGGCTCGTCCGTCAGTTGGTGGATGTGTTCCGCAGGCACGAGCACGAGGGCGCGCCCGCCTGCTGCGCGGACGGCTTCGACGGCCTCTCTCCCACCTTCAAATTTCACGGGCTCGCCCTGCTCATCGTACATGAGGCGGCCCGCCGCGTAGAATTCCGCCGTGCGCTCGACGGTGTGGAGTTGGAAGACCTTCAGATCACCGAACCCACGCGCCGAAGCCTCCTCGATGAGAGGCCCCACCGATTCCGCGCGCGCGAACCCGCCGAACGCGCAAGCGGCGACGAGGGCGACGGTCAAAAGCGTCGCGCCCGCGATTGAGACGACGCACAGCTCTCGCCGCCGCGGACAGAAGAGGGCGACGACTCCGGCCACTCCGGCGGGCAGAAGCATCGCCGCCGCGCAGGCGATGCCGGCAGGGCTCAGGGCCGAAACGTCGCCCGCCCGCCGCAGCTCATAAAAAACGTAGAACAATCCCGCGCCGAAGAGTGCGAGGGCGAGCGCGCCCGTGAGCCGCATCGCCCTGTGCCCTTCACCGCCGCGCAGATACCTGAGCACGCGCTCGGCTGCGAGCAGCGCCGCGCCGGGGACGGCGGGCAGCACGTAGCCGGGCAGCTTCGAGCCGGAGAGCGAGAAGAACAGCACCGGCACGACGAGCCAAGCAAAGGCCAGCACGCGCAATTTGCTCGGAGCGTCCTCGGCGCGCCAGTTCAACTCTCGCAGGCTCGCCATGCCGCCCGCCAGAAACGCCGTCCATGGGAGCGCGAGCAGCGCCATGATCGGCACGTAAAAATAGAAGGGCTGCGGGTGGTGGTACTTGTTCGAGAGGTAGCGCGCGAAATGATGCTGCACGAAGAACTCGTCTACAAACGTGTGACCGTGCCGCGCAATCACCGGCGCGTACCATACGGCAGCGACCACCCCGCAAATCAACGTCCCCGAAATTATTCCGAGCTTGAACGCCCCGCGCTCGAAGCCATGACGACGGCGCAGGTGATGCCGAACGGGCGCATCCACTCGCCCGCCGAGAGTTCTGCCCTGCGCCCGACCCAGCCGATGAGCAGCAGCGTCAGCACGCCCGCGCAGGCCGAGCCGAGGCGCGCGGCGAACTCCGACACCCCAAACACCTGATAGCCCGCCATCATCAGCCAGTAGAGCAGCGCGGGCTTCTCGAACCACGTGTGCCCGGCCAGCGTCGGCGTCACCCAGTCGCCGCGCGCGTTCATCTCGCGCGCGACCTGCGCGTAACGCGGCTCGTCCGGCCCGAGCAGCGGCGCGGAGCCGAGGCCGTAAAAATAGACGGCGGCGACGACCAGCAGCAGGACGAGCCAAGCGCGCTTGGCAAGGATGAAACGTTGCAAGTATAGTCTCCGAAAGCGGTCAGAAGTCGGCTTTCAGCTCTCAGCCAAATGCTTTATCAGGTCGGACGAGTATCATTCATCTCAGACTTACGTTCAACCGCGAGCGCCTTTGGCAATCTCAAGCCGGCGGCTGACCGCTGATTGCTGACCGCTTATGGAGGACATCTTTTGACGCTCCGCACCGCCTGTATCGGCGTCGGCCACCTCGGACGACAACACGCGCGCATCCACGCCTCGCTCGCCGCCGAAGGGAAATCGAGCTTCGTCGCCGTCTGCGACCTCGACGAGGCGGCGGCTCGCCACGTCGCCTCTGAGAGGGAGACCGACTGGACGAACGACTGGCGCTCGCTCGCGGGCCGCGTGGACGCCGTGAGCCTCGCCACTCCGACCGAGTCGCACGCCGAAATCGCGTGCGCGCTTTTGGAAGCCGGGGTGCACGTGCTGGTCGAGAAGCCCATCTCGCGCACGCTCGAAGAGGCCGACCTGATGATCTCGTCGGCGGAGCGCGGCGGTGCGATGCTTCAGGTCGGACACCTCGAACGCTTCAACCCCGCGCTCGTCGCGCTCAAGCCGCACGTCCGCAATCCCGTCTACTTCGAGATTCACAGGGTCGGCGAATTCACCGCGCGCTCGCTCGACATTGATGTCGTGCTCGACCTCATGATTCACGATCTCGACATCGTGCTCTGGCTCGTCGGGCATGGCGTCGAGGTCATGGACGTGCGCGCCGTCGGCATCCCCGTTCTGACGAACCGCGTGGACGCAGCCAATGCGCGCATCGAATTCGCGACGGGCGCGGTGGCCAACATCACGGCCTCGCGCGTCGGGACCGAACGGATTCGCAAGATGCGCTTCTTCCAGCCGCACGACTACGTCGCCGTTGACTACGCGACCCGCCGCGCCTCGATCAGCAGCCTCGTGCCGCCGAACGCCTCCGGCTCCTGGCCCGGCGTTCAGGTCAATAACCTCGACATCGCCAATGTCGAGCCGCTGCGCGCCGAGATCGTATCCTTCCTCGATGCCGCGCGCGCGGGCGGCCCCGCCTCCGTCACGGGCGCTGAAGGACGACAGGCTCTCGCCCTCGCCCAGCGTGTCCTCGAAAGAATCCACGAGCACCCGATTGTTTCCGGGCTCGGCGCAGGGAGTTGAGGCCGGAGATACACATGGGTCAAGCCAACCCGGCGATTTCCGCCATGCTCGCCGGACGTATCGAGGCGGGCGACTTCCCTTCGGCGGTCTACGTCGTGGCGGAACGCGGCGAGATCATCTTCGCCGACGCGCTGGGCGAAGCGGTGCGCGAGCCCGCGCAATATGCCGCAACGCTCGAAACCATCTACGACCTTGCCTCGCTCACCAAGCCGCTCGTCACGGGTCTGCTCTGCGCGCTCTTCGTCGAGCGCGGGCTCGTCGAACTCGACGGCGTACTGGCGGACTACCTGCCCGAGTTCGCGCGCGAAGACAAAAGCGGCCTCACGGTCAGACAACTCCTGACACACACTTCGGGGCTCCCCGCGTGGCGGCCTCTCTATCTTCTTTGCGGGGGCCAGAGGGAGAAGGCGCTGAGCGTCATCGCCGCTGAGAGGCTTGAGTACGCGACCGGCACGCGCGTCGTCTACAGCGACCTCGGATTCATCACGCTCGGATTCCTCCTCCAACGTCTCGCGGGCATTACCCTCGCCGAACTCGCCCGCCTTGAAATCTTCGAGCCGCTCGGACTCACGCGCACCTTCTTCAACCCCGAGCGCGCGTGGCAGACCGAGGTCGCCGCCTGCGAGTCGGGGGGCAACGGGCACGAGCGCGGGATGTGCGCGGAAGAGTACGACACACCGCCGCCCTTCGGTGTCTGGCGCGAGCAGACGGTCTGGGGCGAAGTGCATGACGGCAACGCCCACTTCCTCGGCGGCGCGGCGGGACATGCCGGGCTCTTCTCGACCGCGTTCGAGACGCTGCGTCTCGCCGCACAGTTCCACGCGGCAACGACGCGCCTGCTCAAAGCCGAGACCTGCCGTCTCTTTCGCACGAACCTCACTGAAGGGCTCGACGAAGCGCGCTCGCCGGCATGGCAACTGGCCGCGACGCCCGCCTCGACCGCCGGGCCGCGGCTCTCGCCGGACAGCTTCGGACATCTCGGCTTCACCGGCACGAGTTGCTGGAACGACCCCCACCACGAGCGCGTCTTGATTCTTCTGACCAACCGCACTCATGCGCGCCCGCTCCCCTTCGTCAATATCAACGGCGTGCGCCGGAGCTTTCACACGCTGGCGGTCGAGGCGCTCGAAGCGAGATGAAAGAGCCTGACGGAGCGTCCCGGCGAGTCTCTTTCGGCGAAGCATTCCGCTTCTGGCTGAAGCTCGGCTGGATTTCGTTCGGCGGCCCGGCGGGACAGATCGCCATCATGCACCGCGAGCTGGTCGAGCGCCGCCGCTGGCTGAGCGAAGAGCGTTTCCTCCACGCCTTGAACTACTGCATGCTCCTGCCCGGCCCCGAGGCGCAGCAGCTCGCCATCTACATCGGCTGGCTCATGCACCGTACTTGGGGCGGCATCGTCGCCGGAACGTTCTTCGTCATCCCTTCGATCTTCATCCTGCTCGTGCTCTCGTATGTCTACGCCGCCTACGGCAACACCACTTTCGTCTCCGGACTGCTCGTCGGCTTCAAGCCGGTGGTCGTCGCCATCGTCGTCGAAGCGGTGCTCAAGATCGGCGGTCGTGCCCTCAAGCGGCGCGCGCACTTCCTCATCGCCGCCGCCGCCTTCGTCGGCATCTACTTCCTGCACGTCCCCTTCCCGCTCATCGTGCTCGCCGCCGGACTGCTCGGATTCGCCGGCGCGCGTTTGAGCCCCGAGACGTTCGCCGCCGCGCCGAAAGGTGAGAAGGAAAGCAAGGCGTCTTCACTAAATGAGGGCGCGTCGCAACCCGACGCGGAATCGCCGCCGCTCGTTATCGAAGACCACGCGCCTCCGCCATCGCACACGCTCCCGAACCGGGGCCGCGTCTTCCGCGTCCTCTCGGTCGGGGCCGTGCTCTGGATTCTGCCGTTCGCCTTGCTCGTCGCGGCGCGCGGGAGCGGCGGCATCCACGCGCAGGAGTATCTCTTCTTCACAAAGGCCGCGCTCGTCACTTTTGGAGGCGCTTACGCCGTGCTCGCCTACGTGACGCAGGCCGTCACCAGCGCTCCCTTCAACTGGCTCGCGCCCGCGCAGGCGGTGGACGGCCTCGCGCTCGCCGAGACGACGCCGGGGCCGCTCATCATGGTCTTGCAGTTCGTCGGCTTCATGGCCGCGTGGAATCACCACCCCGCAGAGATTGGCCAGACGGCGAGTGCCGTGCTCGGCGCGCTGCTCACGACCTACGTGACGTTCCTCCCCTGCTTCATCTTCATCTTCGTCGGCGCGCCCTACATCGAGGTCGTGCGCGGCAACCGGAACCTGACGGGCGCGCTCTCGGGCGTCACGGCGGCGGTGGTCGGCGTGATTCTCAACCTCGCGCTTGTTTTCGGCGCGGCGGTCATCTGGCCGCGCGGGCTCTCGGGCGGAACCGACTGGTTCGCGGCGCTCCTCGGCGCTGCCGCCTTCTTCACACTCTACCGCCTCAAGCTCGAAGTGCAATGGGTCGTCCTCGCCGGGGGCTTGCTCGGCCTCGCCAGAGTCTTTCTGGTCGGTTGAATTGCCTCCTCTGCTTTGAAAGACGAGCTCAATCATTACCTCCTTCTTTTTAACGGGTGAAAATGTTGTACTATACCTCCGGCGGACGACTCCCCTCTTTTGACTTGCCGCACGAACCTTTGACGTGAGCCGATGCATTCCTCCCTGCACAGAATTGTTTTCGCGCCCTGTTTAGCCTGCGCCCTTCTCTGTTCTTCCTTCGCCCTCCGTGCGCAGGACGGCGCGCGCACGCGCCCCCGCCGCGTCAACAGTACGGCCCCGGAAACGACGCCGCCTGACGGGCAGCCCATGCCGGAAGCATTTCCCGCGTCCGCGCCCATCAACTCGGAGCCTACGATTCGCATCGGCCTCGCCACCGCCGCGCGCTCCGTCACGATCTCGACGACGGGGCGTCTGCTCCACATCGAAGGCGTCGGCGCGGAGTCGGGCCGGATCGAACTGGCACGCGTCCGCATCGAGCCGCGCTTTCTCCCGCCGCCGACCGCCCCCGCCGTCGAGACGCCGGTTGAAGATGAATCAATCGCATGGGCAGACACGACCATACGGCCAACGCGCGGGGCAGGCCCTCCGAAGGGCGAAATCAAGACCGAAAAATCTTCCGCGCGAATCTCGCCCGCGCCTCCGAACGCGAAGAGCGGCGTGCGGCTCTCCTCGCGCACGAATGCGGCGACGCGCGGCGCGGTGCTCTACGAGCAGGGCCAGACCATGCCGCTCGCGGACGTCCGCGCGCCCGTCGTTTTCGCCTCCGCAGACGAAACGCAGGACCCCGTCCGCTTCAACGAGAAGCCCTATCGCGGGCGGCTCGAAGTCTTCGCCAACACGCGCGGCACGCTGACGGTCGTTAATGAACTCTCGCTCGAAGAGTATGTGCGCGGCGTCGTGCCGAACGAGCTTTCGCCGGGCGGCTTCCCGGCGCTCGAAGCCCTCAAGGCGCAGGCCGTCGCGGCGCGCACCTATGCACTCAGCAACCTCGGGCGCTACCAAGCGGACGGCTTCGATCTCCTCCCGACGACGCGCTCGCAGGTCTACGGCGGGCGCTCGACCGAGCACCCCTTGACCGACCGTGCCGTGGCCGAGACGCGCGGGCGCGTGGCGACCTTCGACGGCAAGCCCATCAACGCGCTCTACACCTCGACCTGCGGCGGTCACACCGAAAACGGCGAGAACATCTTCGGCGGCGACCCCGTGCCTTATCTCCGCGCTCACGAATGCGCTCTGGAGGACGGCGACGGATTCGACTCCGCATCCGTCCGCACCGCCCGCGAACTGCCCGACATCAAGTCCGCCGAGCACGCTTCGAGCGCGCGCGACGCGGCCCTGCTCGCCGCGCACGCTTTCAACCTGCCGTCGCGCCTCGGAGACGACTGGCTCGCCGACGCAATTACCGTCGAAGAGGTGCGCGCGCTGCTCTCGAAGGTCGCGCAGCTCACGCGACAGAACACGGCTGCCTCCGCCATCTCCTCCGCGACGGGCGAGGCGACGAGGGCTCCCGGTTTCTGCACCGCCTTCGCGCTCGCACTCGACGGCGAGAGCCGCGGCGGGGTGCTTTTGAATCGCGCGGACGTCGAATATTTCCTCTCCTTCCGCGACGCCGAGTCAGTCCCCGAAAAGAACCGCGCCGACGTCGCGGCATTCATGCGCGATGGACACCTCATGCTCTTCCCGGATGCGACGCTCCGCCCGCGGCTGCCTTTGACGCGCGCGCGCGCCCTTAAACTGGTCGCGCGCACGCTTGAATCGCGCGGGCTGTTTCGTCTCCAGAAAGGAACGACGCGCGCTGCTTCGACTGCGGGAGGGGACGGCACACTCAACGTCCGCGCCGCTTCCGGCAAGGGCACGGAACGCGGCCTCAAGGTCGCCGCCAATGCTTTCCTCTTCCGCTCCTTTGGTGAAACTCTGTTCCCTGTCCGCGAAATCAAGATCGTCGGCGGCGAGGCGTTGACTTTTCACACGGACGCCGACGGCGAGGTTGATTATCTCGAAGTCCGGCCCGCGCAGAACGGCGCGGCCTCCGACCATACCTCATCCTTCGCATTCTGGACTGAGACGCTCACGCCCGGCGAAATCCTCTCTCGGCTTTCGCGCTCGGTTTCAGGAGTCGGCGCGCTTCTCGACCTGCGCGTCCGGAAGCGCGGCCTGTCGGGACGCGTGCTCGATTTGGAAGTAATCGGGACCAACGGCACGGCTCATGTATTAGGCGGGAGAATCCGCTCGGCGCTGGGGTTACGCGAGCAGCTCTTCGTCATCGAACGCAGCTATGACGAGACGGGCCGCGTTACGAAGTTTATCCTGACGGGGCGCGGCTGGGGGCACGGCGTCGGGATGTGCCAGATTGGGGCTTACGGTCTGGCGCGCGCCGGCCTGACCTACGACAAGATTCTCAAGTCGTACTACGCGGGCATCAGTCTCACGAAACTTTACTGACGCCGATACGGTCATGCGTTTCTCAAGGGCACAACTTCTCGGCGCGCTCGCGCTGCTGGCGCTCATCTGGGCGGTCGTCACCTACCGCCTGTTAATCCCTTCCCCGTGACTTCTCAGAATCAAACGAACAAGCCGATTATCGCCGTCGTCGGCCCCACGGCCTCCGGCAAGAGCGAACTCGGGATCGCCCTCGCGCTCAGGCTCGTGGGCGAGATAATAAATTGCGACTCCGTGCAGGTCTACCGCGAGATAGAGATCGCCACGGCCAAGATTCCACTGGCCGAGCGGCGGGGCGTGCCTCACCACCTGCTCGATTTCGTCCCGCAGGAGGTCAACTACACCGCGGGCCACTGGGCGCGCGACGCCCTCAAGACGATTGACGCTTACGACGCCGCCTCGTCAACCTCAGGGAGCGTCGCGGGGCTCTGCACCTCCACCGCGTCCTCCGACGCCTCGACCCGCTGACCGCCGCGCTGATTCCGCCGCGCAACTGGTCGCGCGTCCAGCGCGCGCTCGAAGTCCGTTTGCAGACCGGCCTCCCCTTCTCCATGCAGCAACACACGCGCCCCGCGCCGCCTCTCCACGCCCGACGACTCCGCGTCTTTGCCCTGAGCCCCCCGCGCGCGGAACTCTACGCACGCATCAACGCGCGGGCCGAGGCGCACTTCGGCGCGGGGCTGGTCGAGGAAGTGCGCGGACTGCTCGCGCGCGGCGTGCCCGGCTCCTCCAACGCCCTCGGCGCGCATGGATACCGCCGCGTCGTCGAGTACCTGCGCGGCGAGCGTTCGCTGGAAAGCGCCGTTGAGCAGACGAAGCTCGACGTGCGCCATTACGCCAAGCGGCAACTCACGTGGTTCCGGCGCGAGCCCGGCGTCGAGTGGGTCGAGGGCTTCGGCGACGACCCCTCGGTGCAGCAGGCGCTCGCCGCGCGTCTGCTGATTTGAAGCCGGCGCGTCGGCGACGGCCCGGCGTCCCCTTTTTTATAAACTTTGAACCCTAAACTTTGTACTTTGTTCTTAATGGGTGTAATCTGAATAAACCTTTACAGAGAACATCAAACAGGTAGGGTCGGCAGTGGACACGAAATCAACTCCCCAGAACATTCAGGACGCGTTTTTGAACACGGTGCGCCGTGAGAAAGACACGGTGACAATCTACCTGATGAACGGAGCGAAGCTCTCTGGCCGCATCAAGAGCTTCGACAAGTTTTCGGTGCTGCTCGAATCAGGCGCGCAGGAACAGCTCATCTTCAAACACGCGATCTCCACTATCCTGCATGCGCGCCGATTGACGGGCGAGCACCGCCCGCCGCCGCCGCCACTCGCCGACACCCACACAGATGCAAACGCCGACCAGACGGGGCGCTCCGAAGGCTGACCCTTTTCCCCACCGACAGACCGACCGAGACGGAGACTGAAGCACACTTGGCCGCAGCTTTTATCACCTTTGAAGGCATTGACGGGAGCGGTAAGTCGACTCAACTGAGGATACTCGCGAGCGAGTTGCGCCTGCGCGGGCACGAGGTTGTGACGACGCGCGAGCCGGGCGGCACGCCCCTCGGCACCCGCGTCCGCGATCTGGTGCTCGACGCCGAAGAGCAGGTCGATCCGCTCGCCGAGCTGCTGCTCTACGCCGCCGACCGCGCACAGCATGTGCGCAAGCTCGTGCGCCCCGCGCTTGAGTCGGGCCGCTTCGTCCTCTCCGACCGCTATGCCGACGCGACGGTCGCCTATCAGGGCGCGGGCCGCGGGTTCCCCGAAGAACTGGTCGCCGAAGTCGTCGCGCTCGCTACGGGCGGGCTCATGCCCGACCTCACGCTCATTTTCGACCTCACGGTCGAAGAGAGCCGCCGCCGCGCCGAGCAGCGTTCTCAGAAGGGTGACAAGCAGGACCGTCTCGACTCCGAAGACGCGGCCTTCCACACGCGCGTCCGCGACGCCTACCTGCGCATCGCCGCCGCCGAGCCCACACGCGTTCATGTCATCGAAGCCGGCGGCTCGGTTCAGGAAACCCAATCGCAGGTCATGAAATTCGTCCTGCCCTGCATAGAGGCTAGAGGCTAGAGGCTGGAGACGGGAGGCGGGAGTCAAAGACAAGAAACTCTTTGCTTGTGACTCCAGCCTCCAGCGTCCAGCCTCTCTTTGTTGATTCATGTTCGACGAACTGGTTGGGAACGAGCGCGCGAAGGATGTCTTGCGCCGGATGCTGCGGCACGGGCGCGTACCCGGCGCGCTGCTGTTCGCGGGCGATGAAGGGCTCGGGAAGAAGCTCTTCGCGTTGGAGCTTGCGCGCGCCTTCAACTGTACGGCCCGCGTCGGCGTCGAGGCGTGCGGCGTCTGCTCAGCGTGCACGCGAATAGGGAAATTTCAATACCCGCCGAAGGACCCGAAGGACGCCAGGGAAGCCTACAAGAAAGTTATCTGGAGCGAACACAAAGACGTGGGTCAGGTACTCGCATTTGCGCGCGAGATTTTCGTTGACGCCATCCGCGATCTCGAATACGAAGGCAACTTCCGCCCGGCGGAAGGCGCGGCGCGCGTCTTTCTCGTCGAAGAAGCGGACAAGCTGAACGAAGAGTCTTCGAATGCGCTCTTGAAGACGCTCGAAGAGCCTCCGCTCACGACACACATTATCCTCGTCACCTCGCGCCCCGCGAGCCTTCTGCCGACCATCCGCTCGCGCTGTCAGAACGTTCGCTTCGCGCCGCTCCCCGCCTCGCAGATAGAAGAGTTCATGGTTAAAAGCCGCCGGCGCGTCGGCGAGGAGGCAAAGCTCGCAGCTCAGCTCGCGGGGGGGCGTCCCGGCCTCGCGGTCGAATTCAACCTCGACGCTCACCTCGCGCGGCGCGACTGGGCGCTCGGAGTCGTCGAAGCGCTGGCGGGCCCTGAGACAGACCGCGCGCGCCTGCTCCGCGCCGCCGAAGAGTTGAGCGACGCCAAGAACAAGGAGGAGTTCGAACCGTACCTCGACGTGCTCGAAACGCTCATCCGCGACCTCTGGCTGGCGACGCTCCGGGCGGAGGGCGCGCGGAGCGTCAACACAGACCTCCGTGAACGCCTCGCCCGACTCGGCGAGGGCTTGCCCCCGCGCCGCGTCGCCGGTTGGCTCTCGCGCGTCGAAGAGCTGCGCGAACAGCTCGCCGTCAACATCAACCGCCGCATCGCCTCCGACGCGCTCTTCCTCTCGATGGCCGAAGACTGAAGTGAAGCGACTTCCGCGCAAGTGGAGACTACAACCGTCAGTCTCCATATCATAAAAAAGCCGACCCCGAAAAGAGGTCGGCTTTTTCATGCTGTTATCAAAGCGTCTTTACTTGATGGTCACCAATTCCTGTTCGACTTCCTGCTTCGCCGCCGCGCCTTCGGCAACCAACTTCTCGGTCTCGGCGACGAAGGCTTCGACGATGTCCGTGCCCGCGACTTTGCGCAGGGGCTTGCCGTCTTTGAAGATCATCCCGACGCCGCGCCCGAAGGTGACGCCGAGTTGCGAGTCGTGCGCCTCGCCCGGCCCGTTGACGGCGCAGCCCATGATCGAGAGATGGAGCGGCTCTTCGATGTGCGCGAGCCGGCGCTCGATTTCGGTGACGATCTCGACGAAGTTGTCCACGTCGAGCCGCCCGCACGTCGGGCACGCGACGACGGTCACGCCGCGCTGCCGGAGTTCCAGAGATTTCAATATCTCCCACGCGACGCGCACCTCCTCGTCGGGCTCGGCGGCAAGCGAGACGCGGATCGTGTCGCCGATGCCTTCGTGCATGAGGATGCCGAGGCCGATGGCCGACTTGATGGTGCCGCCGAAGGCCGTGCCCGCCTCCGTCACGCCGAGGTGGAGGGGGTATTCGACCTGCGCCGAGAGCAGGCGGTAGGCGGCGACCGTGCGCCGCACGTCCGAGGCTTTGAGCGAGACGATGATGTCGCGGAAGTCGAGGTCTTCCAGAATCCGGATGTGGCGGAGGGCGGATTCGACCATCGCTTCGGGCGTCGCCGTACCATATCGCTTGAGCAGGTCTTTTTCGAGCGAGCCTCCGTTGACGCCGATGCGAATCGGGACTTTCTGCGCGGCGGCGGCGCGCACTACCTCGCGCACGCGCTCGTGAGCGCCGATGTTGCCGGGGTTCAGGCGCAGCTTGTCCACGCCCGCTTCGAGCGCCATCAGCGCCAGCTTGTAGTGGAAGTGAATGTCGGCGACCAGCGGCACGTCGGGCACGCGGCGGCGTATCTCTTTGAGAGCGATTGCCGCCTCTTTGTCCGGCACGGCCAAGCGCACCACCTCGCAGCCCGCGCGCATCATCGCTTCAATCTGCCTGACCGTGCCCTCCACGTCCGACGTGTCGGTCTTGGTCATTGACTGCACCACGACGGGCGCGCCCCCGCCGATCTGCACGTCCTTAATTTTTACCGGCCTCGTTTGCCTCATGCCTACCTTTACGCTGCTTCAAAATCCGAAGTTGCCTAAAAGCCGTGAACCGTGACAGGTAAACCGTGACAAGAAAGACCTGGATTTCTCCAGTCACGGTTTACCTGTCACGGCTTTTCTCCTGTCACCCGTCACGGTTTACGGTTTACGGCTTTTTCATTTCTGTTGCGTCGCCGCGGGTGGATTGTTCGAGCCCGTGAAGCGCGCAGCGATCTTGGTCACGTCGTTGATGATGACGAAGCCCATGAGGAGCAGGAGAAAGACGAAGCCAACCTGCTGGATACGCTCGCGCACGGTCATCGAGAGCTTGAGGCCCACCCACGCCAGCATGCCTTCGAGCAGGACCATGAAGATCATCCCGCCGTCCAGGACGGGGATGGGCAGCAGGTTAAAGATGCCGAGGTTCAGGCTCAGGAAGCCGAAGATCCGCAGGCCGCCCTCAAGGCCGCCATCCTCCACGGCCTTCTTCGAGGCTTCGGCGATGCCGATGGGGCCGGAGAAGGTGTTGCGCACCGAGCGCTGGCCGCTGAAGACCTGTCCGAGGGCCATCCCCGTCAGGCGCAGTATTTCGATGTTGTGCGAGACCGAGTACGAGAGCGCCTCGCCCAAGCCCACACGCTGAATCGGATATGACTCGGCGGGGCCGAAGCCGAGCTTGCCGTTCGGCAGCCGGCGCTCCCCCGCGACGACCTGCACGGACTCGCCCTTGCGCTGGAGGTCGAACCTGACGGCCCCTTCCTTGTGCTCTTCGATGTAGCGGGCCACCTGCTCGCTGCTGGTCACGGCCTCGCCGTCAACTTTGAGAATCTGGTCGCCGGGCTTGAGGCCGCCCTCGGCGGCGGGGGAATTGTCTGCCACCGACGCCACGATCACCGGCACATCTCCGTAATCGGGGAGGATGCCGAGCCTGCCGATGGCCTCGCCTTCGATCAACTCTTTGGTCGGGCTGACGGTGAGAGAAACGCGCTGGCCTTCGCGCTCGACGACGAGCGGCAAAGGCTGTTCAGGCGAGAGCATCGCGTCGTTGCTGATCTTCTCCCACTCACGGTCTTCGCGCCCGTTGAAGGAGACGATGCGGTCTCCGGGGCGGATCCCAGCCGCCTCCGCCGCGCTTCCCTGCCTGACGCTCTTGACGACGGGCGCGGGCGTCATCGGCACGCCGATAATCATCGCCAACACAAGCGGGACGGCGATGGCCGTGAGGACGTTCATCACGGGGCCGGCCACACCCACGGCGACTTTCTGCCAGCGCGGTCGGAGGTCGAAACGCTCTTCGGACGGAATCTCTTCGCCGTCGCCGCCCTCTTCGAGCCCCGCGTTCGATTCGTCGCCGCCGAGTTTGACGTAGCCGCCGAGCGGAATGAGGCTCAGGCGGTAGTCGGTCGTACCCCAGCGCCGGCCCCACAGTCGCTTGCCGAAACCGACCGAGAAGGTCTCGACGCGGATGCCGAGCATCTTGGCGACGATGAAGTGTCCGAACTCGTGCAGCACGACCGCCGCACCGAGGATAAAGATGAAAGCAAGGATGCCGATAAGGGTCATAAAATCAAACTTCTCTTCAGAATAAGTTTAAGTCCGCAAGTCACTTAGAGGTGCGAGCCCCGCCCTCGGTTGCCGGGAAAGTTTACGCGCCCATGCCCGCCGCGTCAAACAGCCCTTTCAGCGCATCGCGCCGTGGACTTCCGTCAGACGCGCGATCTCCGCACTCGCCTGCGCGCGTGAAGCGCGGTCAACTTCGAGCACCACGTCGAGGTCTTTGACCTCCCGTGTGGCGTGCGCGTCCATCACTTTTTCGATGACGAGCGGGATGTCCGTGAGGCGTATCCGCCCGCCGAGGAAGGCCGCGACCGCCTCTTCGTTCGCGGCGTTGAGGGCGGCGGGGAGCGTCCCGCCCGCCCGCAGTGCACGGTAGGCCAGACTGAGACAGGGGAAACGCTCCGGGTCGGGCGGCTCGAAATTGAGCGTGCCGAGCTTCATCAGGTCGAGGCGTGCGAGCGCGCCCGACGGGTGGCGCTCGGGATACGTGAGCGCGTACTGGATGGCGTGGCGCATGTCGGTGACGCCGAGCTGCGCGATGACTGAGCCGTCCACCAGCTCAACCAGCGAGTGGACGACCGATTCGGGGTGGACGACGACATCAATCTCGTCGGGGCCGTAGCCGAAGAGCCAGCGCGCCTCGATGACTTCGAGCCCCTTGTTCATCAACGTCGCGCAGTCAATCGTGATCTTCGCGCCCATGCTCCATGTCGGGTGGCGCATCGCCTCGGCGACGGTCGCGTTCTCCATCGCGCTCAAGGGCTTCGTGCGGAAAGGCCCGCCCGAGGCGGTCAGGATAAGCCGCCGTACCTCCTCGCGCCGCTCGCCGCGCAGGCACTGGTGGAGCGCGTTGTGCTCGGAATCAACCGGCAGGAGTTCCGCGCCCGACAATGCAGCGGCCTTCGTCATCAGCTCGCCCGCCATGACCAGCGTCTCTTTGTTGGCGAGCGCCACGCGCTTCCCCGCTTCGAGCGCACGCAAAGTCGGCACGAAGCCGACCGCCCCCACAATCGCACTGACCACGCAATCCGCCCCTTCGTGCGTCGAGACGGCGACGAGTCCCGCATCACCTGTCTCGACGCGCGGGGCCCGAACGCCCCTCCGCCCGAGTTCCGCGAGCAGCTCTTCGGCGCGAACTTCACTCTCGACCGAGACCAACTCGGGCCGGTGCCGCTCGACCTGCGCGGCGAGCCGCGCCACGTTACCCCCCGCGGCGAGCGCCACGACGCGGAAGAGCTCTTCGGGAAAGGACTCGACCACGCTCAAGGTGTTACAGCCGATTGAGCCGGTCGAGCCTAAGATTGCGATGCCCTGTGGTCTCATTTCTTTAGTGCCAGTAGTAGAGAGCGAAATAGTAGATGACTGGCGCGTTGAACAGCAAGCTATCGAGCCGGTCAAGGAAGCCGCCATGACCGGGCAGAATGTTGGCCGCGTCCTTCGCTTTCGCGCCACGCTTCAGCGCGCTCTCCGTCAAGTCTCCGACCACGCCGAGCACATTGAGCACAGCCGCCAGCGGCAGCGCCGCGCGCAGGGAGAGTTCGGGGAAGAACCAGTAGTGCGCGAGCGTCGCCATCAGGAGGCTCGCCAGCATCCCGCCGACCGCGCCCTCCCATGTCTTCCCCGGACTGATCTGCGGGGCGAGCTTGTGTTTGCCGAAGCCTCGCCCCGCAAAGTATGCGCCCGTGTCGGAGCCCATCAGCACGAGGAAGAAGAATGAGAGCAGGTGCGTCGAGACTGAGTAACTGGTCGTGTAGCCGGGGGCAGGGTTGTCGAACCCTGTCCGCACGGAGACCAGAAACCCGCCGAGCATCGCCACGTAGAGCACGCCGAGCACCGTCGAGCCCACTGACAGAATCATCTTGTCGAAAGGCCCGCCCCGCAGCATCTCCGCCGCCAGCGCCGCGATGACCAGCGCCGGTATATCGAACGGCCCTCCACGCAGCATCTCCGCCGTCAGCGTCGCGATGACGAGTCCGGGGACGATGATTAGAATCAGGTCGGGCGTGTTGGAGGGCGCGTTGAAGAAAAACCCGACGAGCAGCGCCGCCGTGCTCGCATACCCCACCACGATGTCGGGTTTCGCCCCGACGCGCTTCGCGAGGAACCAAAACTCGTAGAGCGCGACGAGGATGGCCGCGACTGCGATCAGGATGAAGAGCGGCTGGAGCGGCGGATAAATGATCGAGGCGATGAGTATCGGGAGCGCGACGGCGGCGGTGATGAGACGGGTTTTCATGGGAGAAGCTGAAAGCTGGTAGCCGTTAGCTGTTAGCTATTAGCTGTTAGCTGTTAGCTAACAGCAGGAATGTCCCTTCGCTTACGAAACCGGGTAATAAAAACTCTTCAACGACGGTTGTGCGTTGAAGCTAACGGCTAACGGCTAACGGCTAACGGCTAACTGCTGTTGACTACTTCGCCTTCGCGACGAGCTGGAGGCCGCCGAAGCGCCGGTCGCGCCCCTGAAAGTCCACGACGGCTTCGAGGAGATGTGTGCGGCGGAAGTCGGGCCAGAGCGTTTCGGTGACGTAGATTTCGCTGTAGGCGGCCTGCCACAGCAGAAAATTCGAGATGCGCATCTCGCCGCTTGTGCGCACGAGCAGGTCGAGTTCGGGCAGGTCTCGCGTGTAGAGGTGACGTTGGATGTCATCCTCCGTTATCTCATCGGGCGGTTGCCCTTCGACGACGCGCCGCCTTAACGCCTCGCGCACGGAGTCTACGATCTCCGCGCGACCGCCGTAGTTGAGCGCCACGCTCAGAACCATCCCCGTGTTCGAGCCCGTCCGCTCCGACGCCCGGCGCAGTTCGCGCTGGACGCTCTCCGGCAGCATCTCGGTGCGCCCGATTGACTCGAAGCGGATGTTCTGCCGGTCAATCGAATCGAGCTCGAGCCGCAGGTACCGCTTGAGCATCCGCATCAGCGCGTCAACTTCGAGACGTGGGCGTTTCCAGTTCTCGGTCGAGAAGGCGTAGAGCGTGAGCGCGCCGAGGCCGAGGCGCGCGCCAGTGTCCACGGCGGAGCGGACGGCCTCGACGCCCGCGCGGTGTCCGGCGATGCGCTGCTGCCCGCGCTGCGCAGCCCAGCGCCCGTTGCCGTCCATGATGATGGCAACGTGGCGCGGCAGCCGCGTCCAATCCACATGCGCGAGCAAAGCCGCATCGCGCGTCCCCACCTCGACGACTTCGGCAAAATTAGCGAGCATCCCGGCTCTTTCCCTCGAATCGCGACTCGAAACAGTTCCCTTCACAGAAGCGCTGCGGCATCTTAATCGCAAAAGAGTTCAAAGTTCAAAGACATGGCAGCGAACTTTCTCAATAATGCCGAGAAGATGACGGCGCATTTGAACTCATCAATAATGAACCTCAACGAGCGAGAGGCCGTGCGCGGGCGCGGTGGCGGCGACGAGGATTCGCTCGCCGCTCTCGATGGCGCGCTCGATTGTCCGAGCGTCCGACTCGCCGCGTCCGGCGGCCAGCAGAGCGCCCGCCATTGAGCGAACCATGTAGCGGAGGAAGCCGTCGGCGCTAACTCGAATCTCGACGAGACGACCGCGACCGCGCTCGCACAGACGCTCACCGACTGAAAGCTCCGTGACGTTGCGCACGCGTGTCCGCACGTCGGTCTGTGCTGAAGAAAAGGCAGTCCAATCATGCTCGCCGATGAAGAGCCGCCCCGCCTCGCGCATCGCCTCGAGGTTCAAAGCGCGCGGCTCGTGATGCGCGTACCGCGCCCAGAACGGCGAAGCGAAGCGCTCGTTAAAGATGCGGTAGCAGTAGGTCTTTCCGTGCGCTGAGAAACGCGCGTGAAAATCGTCGGGCGCGATCTCGGCTTCAGTGATGCGCACGTCCCGACCGATGTTCCCGTTGATCGCGGCGCGAAGTTTATCCGGCGACAGTTCACGGCTCATCCTCACGCACGCCACCTGCGCCTCGGCGTGGACTCCAGCGTCCGTGCGCCCAGCCCCGTGGACGACCACCTCGCTCCCTTCGATCAAAGACAGAGAGCGCGTCAGCTCGCCCTGCACGGTGCGCCCCCCGGCCTGCATCTGCCAGCCGTGAAAGTCCGTCCCGTCATACTGCATGGTCAGACGATAATTCATAAAAGCCGTGAATCGTCAATCGTGAATCGTCAATCGTGAAGCGAGAAAGAACGATTCTTTCTTGTCACGATTGAGGATTCACGATTGACGACTTTTTCCTGCTGCCGGGTTTGACGAAGGGCACGCCTTCGGCGCAGAGCGGGCAGGCTGCGGGGGCGTGTGTGGGAACGTCGAGAGTGGCGAGAGCGGCGCGGGGCACGCCGGCATTGGCGCGTCCGCCCGAGCGGTCAATGATGGAGGCCGCGCCGACGACGTGCGCGCCAGCCGCGCGCAGGGCCTCGACGGTCTCGCGGGTCGAGCCACCCGTGGTGATGACATCCTCGACGACGAGGACACTCTCGCCGGGCCGGACGTTGAAGCCGCGCCGGAGCGTCATCCGCCCGTCCTCACGCTCAGTCCAGAGCGAGCGCACGCCGAGCGAGCGCGCCGTCTCCCAGCCGATGATGATACCTCCGATGGCCGGGGCGACGACCGTCTCGATTTTCTGCCCCTCGAACCGCGCGGCGATGGCGCGCCCGAAGGCTTCGGCCTCCGGCGGGTACTGGAGCACGAGCGCGCACTGCAGATAGGTCGTGCTGTGGAGCCCGCTCGTCAGCACGAAGTGGCCTTCGAGCAGTGCTCCCGTGCGCCGGAATCTCTCCAACACTTCGCCGTCTCGCATCAGGTTTTTTCCTTTATGTGCTCGCGTGTTAAAATGCGCGGCCGATGCAAACATTCCGCAACCTCGTGCCCGATTCGGCGCTCGTGCAGGAGGCGATTGAGTTACTGCGCTCGAGCGGGGGGCACGCGCCCGCCGTCGAAGTCGCCGACGCCGTACTGCAGCTTCCCGACCTCGACCCCGCGCTCGCGGCCACGCTCGTCGCTGACTTCATCGAGGGTGACTGGCGTCTGCGCGTCGCGGAGGAAACTCTGGAGGTCGAGCTGCTCTGCGAGGACGACGACTGCCGCCAGCTCGGCGAGGCGGACTTCGTCGTCTTCGACGTGGAGACGACGGGGCCGAAGACGCCGCCCTGCCGGATTATGGAGCTGGGCGCGATCCGCGTCAGCCGCGGACGCATTGTCGCCGAGTTCCAGACGCTCATCAATCCGCTGATGCCCATCCCGCCCTTCATCGCGAACCTGACGGGCATCAACGAAACGATGGTGGCGCGCGCCCCGACCTTCGACGAGGTGGCCGCCGATTGGCTCGCCTTCGCCGATCAGGCGGTGCTCGTCGCGCACAACGCCACCTTCGACGTGCGCTTCATCAACCACGAACTCTCGCTGCTCTACCCCGGCCAGCGCATGTCGAACCCTCACCTCTGCACAAGAGTACCGCGAGCGGTCGCGAGCGGGTGTGCCGGTTGCGGATTGGCGATTGCGGATTGCGGATTGAAATACCTCCTCTCAATCCGCCTTCCGCAATCCGCAACCGGCCCACCTGCTCGCTATTGCTCGCTGTACTGTTCACCTGCCTTCCTTCTTTTCAACAACGCACGTAGAACAAAAATTACAACGATGACGCCCGCGACGCTCAAGCCAACCGTCGGGTAGTTTTCAGCCAGCACCTCCTTCGCCCGGTCGCCGTAGCGCACGGCGACGAAGCCTTCGAGGAAGAAGCGGAAGGCGCGGCCCGCCGCCACGGCGAGCGCGAATCGCAACACGCTCAGACGAAAGACCCCCGCGGTGATGACGAAGAGCTTGAAGGGAAAAGGCGGCGGCAGCACCGACGCGACGAGCACCGAGAGCACGTCGTAGCGGTCAACGAGCGCCTTCACGCGCTCCTGTTTCTGCGGCGGAAATCGTTCGAGGGCGCGTCGTCCTGCGCGGCGAGATATGTAGTAGAGGATAAGGCAGCCGACCACCGATCCGGCGGTGGCCGCTAGAGCGTAGAAAGGCATCCACGCGGGGCGTTGCGTCGAAAGCAGAATCATGACCGCGTCCGGCCCGCCCGGCAGAGGAATGAGCGCCGAATCGAGCAGCGCGATGGCAAATAGTCCGAGCGGGCCGAACGCGACGAGGTAGTTCGAGACGTGATTGAGGCCGTTAGTGATCTTGCGCAGGAGCCATTTCAAGGTGTGCGTGTTTCCTTTGCGGATGGCGGTTTGGTGCGCGCCGCCGCCTCTCTGCGCCGCGTCTGGAAGCGATTCCAGAGCAGGTAAAGCATCAGCCCTGAGATGAGCAGCGCCGCCGTGACGCTGAGAATTACCATCCCGTTATGGCGCAGGAAGACGAGCACGCGCTCGCCGTAGAAGACCGCCAGCGTCCCCTCGACGTAGTAGCGGACGCTGCGCGCCAGCATGATCGTCAAGACGAAGCGCCAGCGCGGGTATTCGAGCGCGCCCGCCGTGGCGACGAAAATTTTGAACGGCATCGGCGGCGGCAAAAGCGCGGGGACGGCCAGCGCGAGAAAGCCGAAGCGCGCGTAAGCTTTCTCAACCCGCGCGATGCTTTCGGGGCTGAAGCGGCGGCGCATCACGGCCTGCCCGCCTCGACGCATGATGCTGTAGAGCAGATAGCAGCCGATGACCGAACCGGCGGCGGCGAAGAGCGGGAAGTAGAAGACCGACTTCGGGTCGCTGAAGCAGCGCGCGACGACGAGGTAGTCGTTGATTTCCGGGAGCGAGAGGAGCGAAGAGTCGAGCGCGCCGATCAAGACCATCGCCGGCGCGGCAACATAGATCGGCACTTCACTGATGAAATCGTGAAGCCATTTGACGACTTCGGCCAGCCAGTCGAACATAAGCTGTCAATAGTAAATGGTGAATGGTGAATGGTAAATGGATCAAGACAGTTCTTTCCATTCACCATTTACTATTTACTATCCACCGCCTTATTTGACGGGCGCGAAGACCGTCGGCGTGTCGTAGGTGACGCCGAAGGTGATGCCCGAGCGGGGGCTGAAGTTGGTCAGGCCGGCGATGCCCGCCACGTCGAAGCGCAGGCCGGAGGTTTTGACCTGAAGGCCGAAGCGCGCCTCGGAGAGCGGCTCGGTGCCGAGCGGCGCGCCGCCCCGGCGCGTGTTGGCCCGACCATTAATCTCGGCGGCGAGGTTGACGTTGTCGGTGAGGCGGAAGATACCGGCCACGCCGTAGAGCAGCATGTCGTTCTGCGTGAAGAGCTGAGTGGGCGCGGTGTAAATGCCGAGGCCGAGGTTGCCGAAGGTGTTGAGCCGACCGTCGCGCCCGAATTTTTTGCCGACCAGAATCGTCCCGAAGGCATTCGTCTGGTTGAGGCCGACGCCGCGCCCCTCACTTGAGTTAGGCAGCTCGACGCCGAAGCGGAAGCCGAGCGAAGGGCCGCGCCGCGTCTCGTTGCGGAGCTTGATCTTGGTGGCGAGCGTGAAGTCGCCCGTCCCGTTCGTCGAGTTCGCACCCGCAGCGAAGTTGCGCGGGATGGCCGGATTCGTCGAGGCCGAATTGATGCTCAGGAAATTCTGCGCGACGCCTTCGAGCTGAAACTCGACGTTCGGCGAGAGGCCCACATTGATGCGGGGCGCTGCTGCGCTCCCGCGAAGGAATGAAGCGCTGTCACCACAATCAAGGCGAACAGCACGCGCGTTAACGATAAGAGAGAAGATGGCATGTTTGAATAGTTCCCGACCGAGACCTGTTTGAAGACTCCGCGCGGATTGTAATGTTCAATTCGTCGGAGCGCAACAGTCAGGCCGCGAAGATTGAAAGTGTCAATGAAGCCCTGCAAGGGCGAGAGATAATGGCCGGGGGCAAGTGCGAGAGCACGTCGCCCCCGGAATACGCGGTAAAAAGTTTTCGACCCTCAAGGGGTCGCACCTCCAATGCGCGCCTGCGACCCCTTGAGGGTCGAATTCTTTATCCGGTTATTCCGGGGGCGTCGCTTCGGCGCTCGCGCGCCTCCGCTACGGCCCCCGGCTATTATCTTTATCCCCTTTCGGGGAAATATGAATAATTTTGGAAGTTTATCTTCAGCCCGCCCGTCAAAAGGGTGTAGTTTGAAAGGGTGGCAGAGAAGATGGAGCTTGACGCCGCGATGGGCGAACGCAAAACGCACGAGGCGGTTATTGAAGCCTGCCAGCGGGGCGACCGCGACGCCTTCCGGCTCCTCTTTGAAAACTACAAGGACAAGGTCTTCTCCGTCGCGCTCTACTTTTTCGGCGGCGACGAGTCGGCGGCGGGCGACATCACGCAGCAGGTCTTTCTCAAGCTCTTCAACTGTATCGGGCAGTTTAACGGCGACGCCGAGTTCACCACGTGGCTCTACCGCCTGACCACAAACGCCTGCGTGGACGAGACGAGGAAGCGGCGGCGCTGGCTGCCCTTCGGGGATGCGACGGGGATGAAAGAGCCGCGGGTGAAAAAGACTCAGGAACACGCCTTGGCGCACCGCGAGGTCGCCGACTCGGTCAAGCAGGCCGTCGCCACGCTCCGACCAAAACTGCGCGTCGTGCTCCTGCTCAAATATTTCGAGGAGCTTTCTTACGAAGAGATCGCGTTGGTGGTCGGATGCTCGAAGGGCACGGTGGCCTAGCGTCTGAATCGCGGCCACAAGATTCTCGCGGGGAAACTAGGGCACCTGCGCGGGGCGCTCGTTCGCACGGAGTAGTTTTCAAGATGTTCGGCAGACACGTCACAAAATTTCTTTCCGCCTACGCGCACGGCGAGCTTTCGGCTGGCGAGACCGGGCGCGTCGCCTCGCACCTCGGAAGTTGCGCCCGTTGCCGCGAAGAGTTTGAAGAGATCAAGCTCGGCATCCGCTTCGCCGAATGCCTCCCGTCCGCATCGGCCCCCGACTCTCTGTGGGACGCCGTCGAATCAACTCTCGCCCGGCAGACCGCGTCCGCAAAAAGGGGCCGCGTCGCTCCCCTCCCTCCGACGCGTTCGCGTCTCTCTTTCAACTGGCCCCGACTCGCCTCGGCAGGAACAATCGCGCTCCTTCTGTTTATCGGCCTCGCCGGTTGGCTCTACGTCCGTTCGACGCGCCCCGCGTGGGAGGTCGAGCGGCTGGCTGGCGCGCCTTCGATTGACTCCGCCCGCTTTGGCGCGACGGGGCGTCTGCGTGTCGGCAAGTGGCTGGAGACTGACGCAGAGTCGCGCGCGCAGGTCGAGGTCGCCAACATCGGGCAGGTCGAAGTCGAGCCGAACACGCGCGTGCGCATCGTCGAGACGGGTTTGACCGAGCACCGCATGGAGCTGGCGCGCGGCACGCTGCACGCGCGCATCTGGGCTCCGCCGCGGCTCTTCTTCGTGAACACGCCCTCGGCGGTGGCGGCTGATCTGGGTTGCGCCTACACGCTCGAAGTTGACGATGCGGGCCGCAGCCTGCTGCGCGTGACCTCAGGGTTCGTGGCGCTCGAACGTGGAACGCGCGAGTCTATCGTCCCGGCAGGCGCGGCCTGCCTGACACAGCCCGGCGTGGGGCCGGGGACACCTTTCTTTGAAGACGCGCCGGAAGAGTTGGCCGCCGCCCTGTCTCGCTTCGACTTCGAGGCGGGCGGGGCGGAGTCGCTCGGCGTGGTGCTTGAGAACGCGCGCGCGCGCGATAGCCTGACGCTCTGGCACCTGCTTTCGAGGGTCGAGGGCGCGGAGCGCGTGCGCGTCTACGAACGCCTCGCCGCGTTCGCGCCGCCGCCCGAGGGCGTCACGCGCGAAGGCGTGCTGGGGCTCGACGCCGCGATGCTCGGAGACTGGAAAGACCGGCTCGAAGACGACTGGCTGCACGAAGACCTGCGTTCGGTGCGGAAAGCATGGCGGAAACTCTGGAAGTGAGGCGAATGGAAGAGGAGGCTTCAGATGATTCACAGCGTGTCGCCGGAAATCAATCGGCGGAACTTTATCGGGCGCGCGTTCGGCGTGCTCGGCGGCCTCTCGGCGATACATCTCGGGACGGGACTCTTGACGGGGTGTGGCACGAAGGGCAATCCGCTCGCATCCTCCGCGCCTGCCGCGACAGGGCCGGAGAATCATTCGTGGCAGACCGCCCTCGTCTCGAAGGACGAGCCCGGCGAGCCGCTCGTCGTCTCGGGTAGAATTTTCGAGGCCGACGGCCAGACTCCCGCCGTGGGGCTGACGCTCTACGTCTATCACACGGACGCACGAGGGCTCTACTCCGAAGAGGACGGCAAGGGGGGCGAGCCGAAGCCGCGCCTCAAAGGGTGGATGCGCACCGACCGCGAAGGGCGGTACGAGTTTCGCTCGATCAAGCCCATGCCGTACCCCGGCACGACTAACCGCAGGCACGTCCACGCCAAAGTCTACGGCGCTGGCCGCGCTGAGCAATGGATCGACACCTTCATGTTCGCCGACGACCCGCTCGTCCTGCCACCGGTGCACGCGCATTTCACCGAGTTCGGCAAATTCACGCCGGTCATGGTCTCTAAACTCGGCGGCGACGGAGTGATCCGCTGCGTGCGCGACATCCGCCTCAAACAGATATAAGCCTCCGGCTTCGACGTCTTTGTCCTCCACACACCAGAGTCCCTTGAGCGCCTCTCCGAGGTGGGCGGGTGGAGTGTTGTCTGAATTCGTCGAGTCTTTCTGAGAAGCGTCTTGACGTTGCTTTGGTGCAACCGAGGGAGAGATGAAGTGATGTTGAAGAAGATACTGAAAATGGCTCTGGTCGCGCTGGCGCTCATCTTCGCCGGGATGCAGTTCGTCCGACCGTCGCGGGTCAACCCACCCGCGAAAGCGGGCCGGGGCATTGAAGAGCAAGTCCGCGTCACGCCCGCGGTCGAGACGGTCCTCAAACGCTCGTGCATGGATTGTCATTCGAACCGCACCGAGTGGCCGTGGTACAGCAATGTCGCACCCGCCTCATGGCTTGTCGCCGACCATGTGAACCACGGTCGCAGGCATCTGAATTTTTCGGACTGGGCGCGTATGGAGGGTGTCGAGGCCGGGAGCATGTTGCAGGCCATGTGCAAGGAGGCGCAGGGCGGCTCGATGCCGATGCCCTCTTACACGCTCGTCCACCGGGGCGCGCAACTCTCGGAGGCGGACGTGCAAACGCTCTGCGACTGGGCGGGCGCGGAGAGCGAACGGCTCGCCGCGGGGGCCGCTTCGGAAATACGTGCGCTGCGCCCCGACGTCGTCGAATGAGCTTTTCGCGCAGGCGGGCCTCACACCGCCTTCGCCGCTCACCTCGCCGCCGCTCCAGCAGCCGAAAGATTAGATTGAAAAAGTACGAAGTACGCGAGGCGCGATGAGGATTAATAAGTAGTTTTTGATAGGGGCGGCAGGACTCGAACCTGCACCTTGCGCTAATCTGGCGCTAATACCGGGTATAAGCCGGCTGTTCTACCATTGAACTACGCCCCCAGCGTAATTAGAGATTTACGCCGGGCATATGCGGTGTCGGTGTGAGTGCAGAACAACCATGCTCACAGTGTAGGATACAACTGACTTTTGTTCAACATTGAAAAGACCCACTACCAAAAAGTACGTGCGCGCGGCCTCATCTATCTTACTTCACCAGATTCTAGTTTATCTTTCATCCTTCATCCTTCATCCGACATCCCTCTTCTCGCTTCCATCATCCTCACGACGGTCGCGCCCCAGCCGCCGGCCTCGGGCGGAGCGTCGGCGTAATGCTCAACGAAGGGCATGCGCGCGAGGACGCTGCGGACGGTTTCGCGCTGCACGCCAACGCCTTTGCCGTGGATGATGCGCACCTGCCGGAAACCCGCGCGACGAGCCTCCAGCAGGTATTCTTCGACGACTGCCCGCAAGTCGCGCGGCGGGATCGAGTGGAGGTCGAAGACATCGCGTATCTCAATCCGGACGGGTTCTGTGAAGGGATTGAAGGGATCGAGGTCGTCTTCATCCTCGGACAATGAGAGCGAGTCGGACACTCCGGCGGGCGCGGTTCCCCGAAGCCCCCGGAACAGCCTTTTAATGAATTCACCGACGCTCATCTTCAACTCCTCGAACGACACCGCGCGCGCATACGGGCGCGCTCGAAAGTGTACCTTGACACCCGCCAGCCCGCACCTTACACTCGCGCTTTTCCACTTCTCACACCTGCGCGCGTCCGACAAGTTTCAGCAGAGCGCGACGCGACACTCGGCGCGCGCGTCTGTGTCTGTGTCCGACGATTTTCCAAGCTCCCCGGCGGCGCATTTAATTTCAGATCGGACTATTAAAACAGGAAAGGAAAAGGAGAGAGATGGGCAAGCGAAACAAGATTACGGTGGTCGGGGCGGGTAACGTCGGCGCGACCGCCGCGCACTGGATTGCGAGCAAGGAACTGGCCGACGTGGTGCTGGTGGACGTGGTCGAGGGCGTGCCGCAGGGCAAGGCTCTGGATTTGGCGCAGGCCGCGCCCGTCGAGGGTTTCGACGTGCGAATGACGGGCGCGACGAACGACTACGCCGAGACGAAGGACTCCGACATCGTGATTATCACCGCCGGCCTGCCGCGCAAGCCCGGCATGAGCCGCGACGACCTCCTCAAGACCAACGCCGGCATCGTGACGACGGTGGTCGAGGAGATCGTCAAGTATTCGCCCGACTCGATTCTCATCATCGTCTCGAACCCGCTCGACGCGATGGCGCAGGTGGCCTTCAAACGCTCGGGCTTCCCGAAGCACCGCGTCATCGGCATGGCGGGCGTGCTCGACTCAGCGCGGATGCGCTGCTTCCTCGCCGAGGCGCTCAATGTCTCGGTCGAGAACGTGACGGCCTTCGTCCTCGGCGGCCACGGCGACACAATGGTTCCGCTGCCGCGCTACTCGACGTGCGCGGGCATCCCCGTCACGGAGCTTCTGCCCAAAGAGACGGTGGACGCGATTGTGAAACGGACGGCCAACGGCGGCGCAGAGATCGTCGGGCTTCTCAAGACCGGCTCGGCCTACTACGCGCCCTCGGCGGCGGCGGTCGAGATGGCCGAGGCCATCCTCAAGGACAAGAAGAAAATCCTCCCCTGCGCGGCCTATCTCGAAGGCGAGTACGGCGTTCAGGGCCTCTACGTCGGCGTGCCCTGCAAACTCGGCGCGCGCGGCCTCGAACAGATCATCGAAATCAACCTCACGACCGAGGAGCGCATCGCCCTCCAAAAGAGCGCCGCGTCGGTGCAGGAACTCATCAACGTGCTCGGCATTTGAGGGGTTCAAGGCTCAAGGTTTGAAGTTGATTCTTTAAGCCCCTTGAGGGGCGGAAGAATTTAGCCCACGGCATCAGCCGTGGGCTAAGTTCTTCCGCCCCTCAAGGGCCTCTTAAACACTCTGGGAGACCGATTTGAAAAAGTTCGGCCTCAGCTTTCAGACAGCGCTCTGCCTGCTTTTCTTCTTCACTTTCGCCGCCGAAGCGAGCGCGCAACAGACCGCCGCGCCGCCCCCCCTCGTCCCGAAATTCCCGCTCGAAAAAAGCGGCCTTGAGCTTGAGCGGCGGGTGCAGGCGGGCGCTTTCCTCGATGTGCTCGGCAGAAAGTCCGCGCTCTACGGCTACGAGCGCCGCACGCTTGAAGCGTGGGTCTACCCGCTCCAGATACTCGACCAGTTCGAGCTTTCCTTCCGGCTCGAAGGCTACCCGCTCGAACTGCGCGGCGCGGACACCGCCACGCTCATCAACGTCCGTCCCGAAGCGACGACCATCACCTACACGCACGCGGCCTTCACCGTGCGGCAGATCATCTACGCGCCAGTGGGCGAGCCCGGCATCATCATGCTGCTCGAAGTCGAGAGCGCGCTGCCGCTCGGCGTGACCGTCAGCTTCCGCCCGCGTCTCAAGCTGATGTGGCCCGCGGGACTGATGACCGGGAATCTCGGCTGGGACGAGGCGGGGAAATTCTTCTACATCGCGGCTCCTCCGTATGGCCCCGGAGCTGTATGCGAAGAACGTGGAGCATTACCGGGGACTGCTCGGCGCGACGACTCGCATTCGCACTCCGGACGAGCGGCTGGACGAAGCTTTCGAATGGGCAAAGGTCGGGATTGATAAAGGGATGGTCGAAAACCCCCTGCTCGGCACGGGGCTCGTCGCGGGCTTCCGCACGGCGGGCGAGAGCGAGCGCCCCGGCTTCGCGTGGTTCTTCGGGCGCGACGCGCTGTGGACGACGCTCGCGCTCGACTCCTACGGCGACTTCGCGTCGGCGCGCACCGCGCTCGACTTCCTCAAAAAATATCAACGTGCCGACGGCAAAATACCCCACGAGATTTCGCAGAGCGCCAGCCTCATCCCGTGGTTTACAGATTACGAGTACCCGTGGGCGAGCGCCGACTCGACGCCGCTCTACATCATCGCGCACGCCGACTACCTGCGCGCGTCGAGCGACCTCGCCTTCGTCCGCGCAAACTGGGATTCGATTCTCAAAGCTTATCGCTTCACGTCGGCGACGGACACGGACTCTAACGCCCTCGTCGAGAACACGGGCGCGGGCCACGGATGGGTCGAGGGCGGCGCGCTCTACCCGCCGCACGAAGAGATTTACATGCAGGGTCTCTGGGTCGAAGCCCTGCGCGGCGTGTCGGAGATGGCCGCTGCGCTGAAGGACGAGAGGCTCGCCGCCGAAGCGCGTGTCGCACAAGTCCGCGCCCTGATTGCGTTGGAGAGGACTTACTGGCTGCCGGAGCGAGGCTTCTATGCCTTCGCCACCAATGCTCCGCGCGCCGCGCCGCGCAAGGCCGAGCCGGGGCCTAACCGCGACGTGCGGCAGGCGCGGATGAATGAGCTGGACAAGTCGCGTCTGGTTGACGAGGACACGGTTCTGCCGTCGGTTCCACTGTGGTGGAAGTCGCTCTCGGACGAGCGCGCGCAGAGCGAGATTGACCACCTCGGCAGCGGCCACATGGCGACCGACTGGGGCTCGCGCATCATCTCGGACGAGAGCAAGCTGTACGACCCGCTCTCGTACCACCACGGCTCGGTGTGGCCGCTCTTCACGGGCTGGGCGAGCATGGGCGCGTACCGCTACGGCAGGCCGCACGTCGGCTATCAGGCGCTGATGGCGAACGTGCTCTTGAAGAAACAGAACACGCTCGGCTTCGTCACGGAACTGCTCTCGGGCGATTTCAACGCGGCATTCGGTCGCTCGTCTCATCATCAAATCTGGTCGGAGGCGATGATCGTCACGCCGACTTTGCGCGGCCTCTTCGGGCTCGAATCGGAGGACGGCGGGCGCGTCATACGCTTCGCGCCGCAGCTCCCCGCGGACTGGGACGGCGCGGACGTGTTTGGGTACGTCACGGCGACCGGGACGCTTAACCTGAGCGTTGAGCGCGACGAGGGACAGACGACAATCAGCGTCTATCGCCCCGGCATCTCGAAAGTGCTCGGCGATTATCCGCGCGTGCGCGTCGAACTCGCGCCCGCATTGCCGCTCGACGCGCGCATCCGTTCGGTGACGGTGGGTGGGCGGACGGCGAAATTCGAGTCTAAGCGCGAGGGGGACATACAACGCGTGACGCTTTCGGTCGAGCTCACGCGGGGCGTCGAAGTCGTCATCAACCACGACGAAGGGACTGACGTTTATAAGGAAGCACAGACGCCCGCGCCCGGCGCGCGCAGCGGCGGCCTGCGTATCCTGCGCGCGCGGGCCGAAGAGGACGCGCTGCGCCTGCTGGTCGAAGGCCACGGCGGCGGCGGCGTCTACACCGTGCGCGTCCGCACGCCGCGCGAACTCGGCGAGGCGGGGGGCGTCAAAGTCATCACACACCTCGGGCGCGACGTGATGCTGGCGTTCAGTTTCGACGGGCCGGAAGGAATTTACGCGCGGCGTGAGTTAGTCATCCCTTTAAAAAGAGCGCGGTAGTTGAGTGCGAAACTGGCGGAGCGCACTGCGCGCTACAACCTCGCGCGAAAAAAGCACGGCGGGCTATTTGAGCCCGCCGTGCTTTTCATTCCCACTTCCCTCGACGCCTCCGGGGCTATTTTCTCAGCCAGCCGAAAAGTCCATGGAGAATCGTCTCGCGGTTCTCTTCGTAAATCGCTTTTGTCAGTGGGATGGACATCGGGCAGACGCGGACGCAGTTCTGCGCGTTGCCGCAGTTGGTGATGCCGTCTTCGCCGACGATGCCGTCCAGACGCTCGTCGCGCGTGGTCTGGCCCGTCGGGTGCATGTTCATCAGCCGCACCTGCGCGATGGCTTGCGGCCCGATGTAGTTGCCATCGCCATATTGCGGGCAGGCTTCGAGGCAGCAGCCGCAAGTCATGCAGCGCGAGTAGACGTAGCGTTCGTTCGCTTCCTCTGGTGAAATCTTCGGCCCCGGCCCCAGATCGTAAGAGCCGTCAATCTCGACCCATGCCTTGACGCGCTTGAGGTGCTCGAACATCTCCGAGCGGTCAACGACGAGGTCGCGCACGTTCGGGAATTTCGACATCGGCTCGAGTGTGATGGGCTGTTCGAGTTGATCGACGAGCGCCGAGCACGACTGCCGCACCTTGCCGTTGATGACCATCGTGCAGATGCCGCAGACCTGTTCGAGACAGTTCATGTCCCAGACGGGCGGCGTCGTCGTCTTGCCGTCCTTGGTCACGGGATTTTTGCGAATCTCCATCAACGCCGAGATGATGTTGAGGTTCGGGCGGTAGGGAATCCGAAACTCTTCCCAGTAGGGAGCCGCCCCCTGCTTCTCGCGGCGGCGGATGCGGATTTCGACCGACTTCGGGGGTGGCTTCGTCGCCTGTTCATGGCCGTTCGTGTGTGTGCTCATACCTCGTCTGATTTACCCCCCGCGTCTTCGAGTGATTTGCCCTGCTCGGTTCTCGTCTCGACCCTGCCAGAAACCGACTCGTCAACCTGCTCTTTGTTCTGGCCCCAGACCGCCGGGCCGGAGAGGTTCGCGGGCTTCTGCTCCCAACCCTGTTCGGGAACCTGCGGCGCGCCATCCTTCGGCGGAAGCTTTGACCCTTGCGCGCCCGCCGCGGCCTCGTCGTCGCGCTCGGGGAAGTCCGGCTTGTAGTGCGCGCCGCGCGACTCGTTGCGGTTCAAAGCGCCGAGCGTGATGACGCGCGCCAGCTCAATCATGTTCTTTAACTGCCGTGCGTGCGGGAGCGCGTGCGTCGCCCACATGTTCGAATCGTTCAGAGAGATGCGCCCGTAGCGTTCGAGCAGCTCAAGGAGCTTGTTGTCCGTCTCCTGCAGACGCTCGTTGTAGCGCACCACCGTCACGTTGTCCGTCATCCACTTGCCCATCTCTTCGTGAATCACGTACTGGTTCTCGGTTCCCGTCTGCTTCAGCAGCCGGGCGTTGATTTCCTGCTGGCGCTTCAGCTCGTCGTCGTAAATCTTCGACCCTTCTGCGCCGTTGCGCTCGACGTTTTTGGCGAACTCGATGGCCGCCGGGGCGGCGATGAAGCCGCCATAGACGCAACTGACGAGCGAGTTCGCGCCCAGACGGTTCGCGCCGTGAATCGAGTAGTCGCACTCGCCGGCGGCGAGGAGCCCCGGAATATTCGTCCGCTGCTCGAAGTCAACCCATAGCCCGCCCATCGAGTAATGGACGCCGGGGAAGATACGCATCGGGACGTGGCGCGGGTCGTCGCCGACGAACATCTCGTAGATTTCCAGGATAGCGCCGAGCTTGCGGTCTAAGGTCTCAGCCGGGATGTGCGTCAGGTCGAGGTAGACCTGATTGTCGCCGCCGACGCCGTGGCCTTCGAGGCAGACCTGAAAGATTTCGCGCGTCGCGATGTCGCGCGGAACGAGATTGCCGTAGGCCGGATACTTCTCTTCGAGGAAGTACCAGCGCTCCTTCTCGGGGATGGACGAAGCGGAGCGCTTATCCTGCTTCGCCTTCGGGACCCACACGCGCCCGCCCTCGCCGCGCGCCGATTCCGACATCAGGCGGAGCTTGTCCTCGCCCGGAATCGAGGTCGGGTGAACCTGTATGAACTCGCCGTTAGCGTAGCGCGCGCCCTGCTGGTAGCAGGCCGCGACCGCCGAGCCGGTGCAGACCATCGAGTTCGTTGACTTGCCGAAGATGAGTCCGGGGCCGCCCGTCGCCATGATGACGGCGTCCGCCGGAAAGACCTTCAGCTCTAAGGTCGAGCGCTCCATTGCGACGAGGCCGCGGCAGACGCCGTGCCCGTCCAGAACGAGCGACATCATCTCCCAGCTCTCGTACTTTTTGACCTTGCCCTCGACCTCTCGGCGGCGCACCTGCTCGTCCAGCGCGTAGAGAAGCTGCTGCCCCGTCGAAGCCCCGGCGAAGGCCGTCCGGTGGTGCTTGGTGCCGCCGAAGCGACGGAAGTCGAGTAGTCCTTCCTTCGTGCGCGAAAAGGGCACGCCCATGCGGTCGAAGAGATAGATGATCGAGGGAGCCATCTCGCACATCGCCCGGGCGGGCGGCTGGTTGGCGAGGAAGTCGCCGCCGTAGACCGTGTCGTCGAAGTGCTCCCATGTCGAGTCGCCCTCGCCCTTCGTGTTGACCGCGCCGTTGATGCCGCCCTGCGCGCAGACCGAGTGCGAGCGTTTGACGGGGACGACCGAGAAGAGGTCTACGGAGTGGCCCGCCTCGGCGATCTTCATCGCGGCGGCGAGTCCCGCCAGCCCGCCGCCCACAATCGCTATCCGGATGCCGTTTTGTGCCGCCATAATTTAGAAAATCCCTCCCAACAGCCCGCCGTTGCGCCACACAAAAGCCGCCGTCACATTGAACCAGAAGAAGAGCAGGAGGACGCCGAAGCCGATGCAGGCGTAGCCGGTCAAACGCTGCGCGCGCTCGCCGATGACGATGCCCCAGTCCACGGCGAAGAGCCAGATGCCGTTGGCGAAGTGCCAGATCGTCGAGGTGATGCCGACGAAGTAAATCAAGAGTATCCACCACGTCTGGAACTCGTCGGAGACGATGTCGTAGGCGAGGTCGGGGCGATGCGCGACCGAAGTCTCGTTGAGGCCCGGGATGAGCCCGAAGCGGAAGTTCAGGAGATGGAAGAGGATGAAGAAGAAGAGGATGATTCCCGTCATGCGCTGCACGGTGTAGAACCAGTTGCGCGGGTACGGGTAAGCCAGGTTGTTCGGCCGCGCCTCGAACGTGATGAATAGCCCGTAGACCGCGTGGTAGATGAGCGGGATGAAGA
>JAIVJM010000077.1 GCA_020199995.1 Acidobacteriota bacterium
GGATATTGGATAGAGAAAAGCCCCGCCATAATAAGCAGGGCTTTTCCTTTGAAGAGTTAAGATAGTGCTATGCCTAGACCCGCAGCCCTGAGCGTTGCTTCATCCACACCACGCCCCGCACAGCAATCGGCAAGCTTCCCGTCGATGACTACAGCCGGAACGCTCTTGACGCCGTATTGCTTGGCTTTTACTGCTACGTCAGGTTGGCTCATATCCAGGACCTCAACGTCACATGATGAACAGGCGACACTTTGAATTAGCTCCACCGCTTCATGACATGCCGCACAGCCCGCGCTAAATACCTCAATCTTACGCTTACTGCTCATGATGAATTCTCCTTTCAAAAGCATTATAAACTCTCAACCCGTCTACAGGGTCAAGTACCAAATTGTTGTGAATTACTTGCGTGCCGATGTCGCGCGGTTCTGCTCAGCCCGCGAGTCCGCTCACCAGTCTGTAAATCAGGAACGAGAGCGCGGCGATGCCCGCGGCGAGCGGGATGGTGAGAACCCACGCCCAGACGATGCGGCCCGCCACGCCCCACTTGACAGCCGAGAGGCGACGCGTCGCGCCGACGCCGACGATGGCCCCGGTGATGGTGTGCGTCGTCGAGACGGGGATGCCGCCGAAGGTGACGCCGATGATCGAGATGGCGGCGGCGGTCTCGGCGCTGAAGCCGCTCACGGGCTTGAGCTTGGTGATGCGTGAGCCCAGCGTGTGGACGATGCGCCACCCGCCCGAGAGCGTGCCCAAGCCGATGGCCGCGTGGCAGACGAGCACCACCCAGAGCGGGATGTCTTTGGTCGCCTCGGCGTCGATGTTCGAGGCGACGAGCACGCCCGCGATGATGCCCATCGTCTTTTGCGCGTCGTTGCCGCCGTGCCCGAGGCTGAAGAGCGCCGCCGAAACGAGCTGGCCCTTGCGGAAGAACTTGTCCACGCGGTGCGGCGACCAGCGACGGAAAATCCACATCACCGCGACCATGATGAAGAACCCCAAAAGCGCCCCGATGAGCGGCGACATGACGATGAAGATGACCGTCTTCGTCCACCCGCTCGGCAAAATCACGCCGAAGCCCGAGGCCGCGACAGCCGCCCCCGCGTAGCCGCCCACGAGCGCGTGCGAAGAGCTGGACGGTATCCCGTAATACCACGTAATCAAATTCCAGACGATGGCCCCGGTGAGCCCGCACAGCACCACCCACAACTGCCAGTCCTGAGGGATGGCCTTGATGTCCACCATGTCCTTGCCGATGGTCTTGGCGACGGCCTCGCCGAGGACAAGGAAGGCGATGAAGTTGAAGAAGGCCGCCCACACCACCGCCGCGCCGGGCGACAGAACGCGCGTCGAAACCACGGTCGCTATCGAGTTGGCTGCGTCGTGAAAGCCGTTGATGTAATCGAAGACGAGCGCGACGATGATGATGATGACGACGAATGTCAGTGGGGAAGTCATTGTGCGAAGTGATGAATGCGGAATGATGAATGATGAATTAAGACAGGCGGTCTTCTATTCATCATTCATCATTCATCATTTCCTTTCATGCGTGCTTGATGATGATGCTCTCGATGATGTTGGCGACCCGCTCGCAGCGGTCGGTGGCGGCTTCGAGCGTGCTGTAAATATCTTTCCACTTGATGACGGTGAGCGGGTCGGGCGTGCCTCTGAAGAGCTGCGCGAGGGCTTCGTGCAGGAGGTCGTCGCCGACGTTCTCCAGCCGGTGCATCTCGACGAGGCGCGGCGTGATGCCGCTCGGGCGCTCCAGCGTCGAGACGACTTCGTGGAGCTGGACGGCCATCTGCTGAATCACGTCGCCGAGCCGGCGCGCGAAATCCGTGCTCTCGTTGACGTTGTAGATGACCATCGCGCGCGCCGCGTCCTCGATCAAGTCCACGATGTCGTCGAGCGCGCCCGCCATCATGTAGATGTCCTCGCGGTCGAAGGGGGTGATGAAGGACGAGTTGAGCTTGGTGACGATGGAGTGGATCAGCTCGTCGCTGGAGTGCTCGATGGCTTTGATGCCTGCGAGGTGCGAGGCGAAGTTGCCGGAGCGGTCGGCCAGCATCTCGTTGAGCGCCCGCGCCGCGTCGAAGATGTTCGAGGTCATCTGCCGGAAGAGGGCGAAGTATTGCTCCTCTTTCGGGATCAGGCTGAAGCGTGCACTTTCCGGCACGTCTACTGTATAATCCCTTTTATGAAGAAACGCGCGAAAAAACGTTTGAAGGAAGCCATCAAGAAGGAGATCGGGGAACGGGCGGATAATCGTCAGGAACAGACTTTCTCGCCTCCCGCCAAAAAACTGCCCCAGAGTCAGAACCGTGGATTTACGGCGAAGCCGGAAAAGAAGCGAGGCTAGTCGCCGATGAGGATTGCTTTGAGGGACACCTCCACACAGAACAGATGACAGAGACGCACTTCGAGCAGGTCTTGAGCCTGCTCCGCATGGAAGCCGAGGCCATCGAGCAGACCGCCGTCAGGCTCGGGCGCGCCGAGGTCGAGCGCGCCATCGAACTGCTCGCGGCGTGCCGCGGCAAGGTGGTGCTCGTCGGCGTCGGCAAGTCCGGCAACATCGCGCAGAAGGTCGCCGCCACGCTCACCAGCACGGGCACGATGGCCGTCTTCCTGCATCCTTCCGACGCGCTCCACGGCGGCATCGGCATAGTGACGGGCGAGGATGTAGCCGTCGTCCTCAGCAACAGCGGAGAGACCGCCGAGGTCGTCGAGCTGCTGCCCTTTCTTCAAGCCCGGCGCACCCCCGTCATCGCCGTCGTCGGCAACCTCAGTTCGACGCTCGCGCGCCGCGCCGACGTGGTGCTCGACGCGTCGGTCGAGCAGGAGGCGTGCCCCCTCAACCTCGCGCCGACGACGAGCACGACGGTGGCGCTGGCGCTGGGCGACGCGCTGGCGATGACGCTCATGCGGGTCAAGCGCCTGACGCCCGAAGACTTCGCGCTCAACCATCCGGGCGGGCGTCTGGGCAAGCGGCTGACGCTCAAGGTCTGCGACCTCATGCACGGCGGCGACGAGTGCCCGAACGTCCCGGCCGATGCCGCGCTGCTCGAAGTCGTGCGCGAGATCAGCCGGGGGGGATTGGGCGCGGTGAACGTCCTCGACGGCGACGGGCGGCTGGTGGGCATCATCACGGACGGCGACCTCCGACGGACGCTGCAAACGGCGAACCTGTCCGAGCTGGACAAGCTGAGGAGCGATGCTTTGATGACGCGCGCGCCCGTGGTCGTCGAGCCTCAGATGCTCGCGCACGCGGCGCTTCAGTTGATGGAGAACCGGCCCTCGCAAATCTCCGTCCTGCCGGTCGTCGAGGCGGGCGGGCGCTGCGTCGGACTGCTCCGGCTCCACGACATCGTGCGCAGCGGGCTTTAAAAGCAAGGATGAAGGCGGAAGGATGAGGGATGAAGGTGTGGCCATGAAATGGTCGGATGCCTTCCACCCGTCGGCCCTCCACCTTGTGTGTTTTGGATGGAGGGGCGACTGATGAAACTAAGACTGATGAGAATGACTCACGCGAGAGTGCTCGCTTTGCTGTGCGTCGCTTTGACGGCGTTCGTGCCGGTGTGGACGATGCCTGCGCACGGCGCGGCGCGCGTCGAAAGGGCGACGGCTGCGGAGCGCGTGACGCCGGCGGGTGATGTCGTGCTGGTGCTGAACGAGCAGTTTCTGAACTCGCTACTGGACGCCATCACTTCGCAGCCGGAGCCGCCGACCTTTCCACTCTCGCGCGGGGGGGCGAATGCGAAATGCGCGAGCGAGATTGCGCTGCTGCGTGAGGCGAAGGGCGGACGGACGGCGGTGCGGTTCGCGGACGGCATCATCAACGCGCGGGTCGCCTTCCGCGGCTCGTACGACGCGCCGCTCATCGGCTGTCTGAGATTTGAAGGCTGGGCGGACGCCGTCCTCAATCTCGAATTCGATCAGGCGCGCCAAACCTTCAACGCGCGCATCGTCGTGAGGGAGGTGAGCCTCAAGAACGTGCCTTCGGCGGTGAGCGGCGGGGTCACGGGGCTCGTGCAGGACGCAATTAACGAACGCGTGAACCCCGTGCGAATACTGCGCGCCGAACAACTCGGCGCGCGACTGCCCGTCAAGCCCAACAAAGAGCTGCGCCTCCGCGCCCGAGAGATGCGCCACGAGGTCGTCGGCAAAGAGCTGCGCCTCCGCATCGTTTACGAGATCGTCCAAGAAGAGGCCGCCAGCCCGACCGTGAGGGAAGGGGCAGGGACAGAAAGCGGTGAGCAGTAAGCAGTAAACAGTAAACAGTAAGCAGTAAGCAGTAAGCAGTAAGCAGTCAAGACGCATAATCCGTCTTGACTGCTTACTGCTTACTGCTTACTGCTTACTCTTGAGAGCCCCTCCCTCACGGTCGGGCTGGCGGCCTTCATCTGGCGTGTGCGAGTTGGGCGACGGGCATGTCAACAATCTCCCACGCGGAGTCGTCGCGGAGCAGTTTCGACATCAGAGCGGCGTGGAGGAGGTGGCCGCTGCGCTCGGCGCGGACGAGCCCGAGGAGGGGCATGTTGAGGAGCGCGAGGTCGCCGATGATGTCGAGAATCTTGTGGCGGACGAACTCGTCTGAGTGCCTGAGCGGCGTCGTGTTGAGCATCCCGTCGGGCGTCAGGACAATGGCGTTGTCGAGCGAGCCGCCGCGAATCAGGTTCGCGCGCCGCAGCGTTTCGATCTCTTCGGTGAAGCCGAAAGTCCGCGCCGGCGAAATCTCGCGCGCGAAACTTTCGGGGTCGAGCGCGTCGAAGCGGTAGTGCTGGACGCCGATGAGCGGGTGTGTGAAGTCTATCGTGCAGTCTATCTCGCAGCCCTCGTACGGCTCGACCGAGACGCGCCGCTCCCCCTGCTCCACGCTGACGCGCTCGCGCACGCGCAGTGCCCTGCGCGCCGCCGGCTGCTCGACTACGCCCGCGCGCTCGATCATCTCCGTGAAGGCCTCCGCGGAGCCGTCCATGATCGGCAGCTCCAGATTGTCTACTTCGATGTAGGCGTTATCCACGCCGAGGCCGCGCAGCGCGGCCAGCAAATGCTCGACCGTCGAGAGCATGACGCCCGTGCGCATCAGCGTCGTCGCGTAGCTGCAATGCGCGATGCACTCGACCGAGGCCGGAATCTCGAAGTTGTCGAGGTCTGTGCGGACGAAGATGTAGCCCGTGTCGGGCGGCGCGGGGCGCAGCCGAAGCTGGACGGGGGCCGCCGTGTGCAGTCCGAGCCCGCTCGTCTCGGCGGGCTTCGCGATGGTTGTCTGTTTAATCAAAACGAGGCGTCGAGCCTTTCACCCTCTCACGCGCCGGGGCCGCAGCACTTTCAACGGTTGGATCAACAAACAGAGGTGCAAAGCCCGTGCCGCTTCGTGCGGGCCGATTTGTCCGCGCTGCATTTCGGCGAGAGGTCAGACCTTGTGGCGCATCGGCGACAACGACGCCGAGACTGTGCGGCACATCCGCCACACCCGCGCACGAAAATACGGCCTGCGGGTAGTGTGTTTTTAAGAGGAGTCGAGGGCGTTAAAAAAAGGTTGACGCGCCGCCGCAGTTAGGATTATCGTGGCGCTCCCAAAACAAGGTTTCGTCGGTCGGTAAGACTTTCCATCCTGATTTCGGTCTCCAGTAACCTCGCGCCGTTAAGGTCTTGCGCTTCACAACACTGCTTTCACAGACGGCTCTCATTACCACTCATCACCCCCAAGGAGTTTAACCTCGATGCGCGGAAGTACACCCAAGACATGCATACCCCTGAGAAAATCTCTCCTCTCCGTGACGCTTTCTTTCTTGCTTTCCTCTCCGGATTGATGAAATTCACACGCGCAGCCGCGCGGCCCCCACGGCTCGGTCGCGCTCATACTTGTCACCCGCCACGGCTTTCCTTATCATCAAACGCCAATGCCGCCGAAAACATCCACGGAGTCCACGGAGCCGGTTGAGCGCGTCTTTCTCATAGACTCTTTCTCGCACATCTTCCGCGCCTTCTTCGCGCCGATGGGCGCGCGCACCGAGCCTTTGACGAATAGCCGCGGGCAGGTCACGCAGGCCGTCTTCGTCTTCACCAGCATGCTCCGTAAGCTCCTCGCCGACGAGCAGCCGCACTACCTCGCCGCCGTCTTCGAGTCGGGCGAGCCGACCTTCCGCCACCAGATGTCCGCCGACTACAAGTCGAACCGCCCGGAGATGCCCGATGAGTTGCAGTCGCAGATTCCCTACATCATGCGCGTCTGCGAGGCGTACCAGATACCGATTATCAACGCGCCGGGATTTGAGGCCGACGACGTTATCGGCGCGCTCGCCATGCAGGCCGCCGCCGCGGGCCTTCAGGCCGTCGTCGTCTCGAACGACAAGGACATGTGCCAGCTCGTGCGCGACCCCCAAGTCGTGTGCATGCGTCATAACTCTCAGAACGTGAAGCGCAAGGAGCCCGTCCCCCCCGTCGAGTGGTGCGACGAGGCATGGGTCGAGGCAAAGTTCGGCGTGCCGCCCGCGCAGATCGTAGACCTCCTCGGACTGATGGGCGACTCGGTGGACAATATCCCCGGCGCGCCCGGCATCGGCGCGAAGGGCGCGGTCGCCATCGTCAAGCAGCTCGGCTCAATCGAAGAAGCGCTCAAGCGCTGGGAGGAGGTCAAGCACAAGACCTACCGCGAATCCTTACGCGACAACGCCGAGCTCATCCTGCAATCGAAAGATTTGGCGACAATCAGGACGGACGTCAACGTTCACCTCGATCTGGAAAAATTGCGCGCGCGTCCCGCCGACCGCGCCGCCGCCTATAAGCTTTTCCGCGAGCTGGAATTCCAGACCCTCACGCGCGAGTTCGCCGACGCCGCCGCCGAGGCCGGCGAGGTCTTCATGGAGAAGAACTACAGGCACGTCCGCAAGGTCACTGAGCTGGAAACGCTGATCCGCAAACTCTGGGACGTTGAGCACTGGAGCTTCGCCGTCGCCGCCCAGACCCCGGCGGGCGCGGGCCAGCAGGAATCCGTGCGCGAGGAGCAAAGGCCTACGGGCCTTGCTATCTCTTACGCGCCGCACACCTCGCACTTCGTCAACTTCGAGGAGTTCGAGGGGGGCCGGGAACAGGCCGTCTCGATGCTCCGCGACGTGCTCGAAAACGGCCTGCTCTCGAAATCAGTCCACGACCTCAAACGCGCCTTCGCCCTGCTCGGCTCGATTGGTTTGGAGGCCGAGGGCGTCGCGGACGACACTTTGCTCGCCGCCTATCTGCTCGACCCGACGCGCAGCCGCTACGACCTCGGCGATCTGGCGCGCGAGGCCGCCGGAGCGGACGGCTGGACGGAGCCGCACGGCGAGGGCTGGACTGAGGCGCAGTGGCGCACCGCCGAAGCCGCCGACTTTACGGGGCAGGTGGCCGACGTGCTGCACCAACGCATCATCGAACAGGGGGTCGAGCTTGAATCCATCTACTCGAACATCGAGCTGCCGCTCGCTTCCACGCTCCACCGCATCGAGCGCGTGGGCCTGCGCGTTGACACGTCGGTGCTCGGCGAGCTGTCGGCTTTCTTCGGCGCGGAGCTGGAAAAACTGACCGGGCGGATTTACGCGCTCGCGGGACGCGAGTTTAAGATCAACTCGCCGAAACAGGTCGGCGAAGTCTTCGAGGAGCTCAACATCAGCACGGGTCGCAAGACTTCGACGGGTCAGGTCTCGACGAACCGCGCCGTCTTAGACGAGCTGGCGCAGACCTACGAGCTGCCGCGACTCCTCATCGAATTCCGCGAGCTGGACAAACTCAAAGCGACCTACACCGACGCGCTGCCGCCCTTGATCGGCTCGGACGGGCGCATCCACAGCGAGCTTAACCAGACCGTGACGGCGACGGGACGCTTGAGCAGCACGAACCCCAACCTGCAAAACATCCCCATCCGCACCGAGCTCGGTCGCCGCATCCGCCGCGCCTTCATTCCCGACGAGGGGAACGTCTTCGTCGCCGCCGACTATTCGCAGTTGGAGCTGCGCCTGCTGGCGCACGTCACGCGCGACGAGCACATGCTCGACGCCTTCCAGAAGGGCGAGGACATCCACGAGCGCACGGCCCGCCTCGTCTTCGGCGCGAAGTCGAAGGAGGAGCTCAGGGAGGCGCGGCGCTTCGCCAAGATCGTCAACTTCGCCATCGCCTACGCCGTCGAGCCCTTCGGCCTCTCGCAGCGCGTCGGCATCTCGCGCAAGGAGGCGAAGAAGGTTATTGACGACTACTACGAGACCTACGCGGGCGTGCGCCGCTTTATGGAGGAAGTCCCCGAGCAGACGCGCGAGACGAGTGTGGTGCGCTCGATCTACGGGCGCATCCGGCCCATCCCCGCCATCAACGACCGCAACGGGCAGGTGCGCGCGCGCGCCGAGCGCGAGGCTATCAACATGCCGATTCAGGGGAGTGCCAGCGACATCGTCAAGATCGCCATGCTCAAGGTTGAGGAGGCCTTGCGCCGCGAGGGACTCAAAGCGCAGATGGTGATGCAGGTTCACGACGAACTCCTCATCGAAGCGCCCCGCGCCGAGGCCGAGCGCGTCGCCGCCCTCCTCAAGCGCGAGATGGAGACGGCGGTCAAACTCGACGTCCCGCTCGTCGCCGAAGCCGGCATCGGCGACAACTGGATGGAGGTGAAGAAATAAAGACCGTGAATCGTCAATCGTGAATCGTGAATAGAAAGAACAAGGATTTTCTTGTCACGATTTACGATTCACGATTGACAGCTATAAATCTATGCCCGACGAAGAAAAAAATGACGGGGGACGCGTCGTCTACCACCGGCTCGGCGAGGCGGAGGAGGGCGGACGCGTGCATGCCGGGGGCTCGGACTCGAAGGACGAAGGAGAGGCGCAGGGGGCGGACGCCTCGGTGGGGGGGAGGTCTCTGTGGCAGGCTGTAGTGCCGCTGCTCATCGGCTTCGCGTTGCTCATCGGGCTCGTCATCGGCCTCGGCGTGCTCAGCGACCGCGAGCTGGGAGACATCAGTAAGGAGACGAGCGAGGAAGAGCGCAGGCTCTCGATGATGTTCCGCCAGCTGCTCGACTTGCAGCTCGCGCTCAACAAGCTGCACACGGAGGCGCGCATCCGCGCGCAGGTCGAGTCAGGGACAGAGGGCGTCATCCAGCTGCCGACCGACATCCGCCTGCGGCGCGAGCGCGAGGTGGTTGAGGGACTCCTGCAAACATACGACAACCTCCCGCTTGAGGACGCGGAGAAAAAGCGTGAAGTCCGCCGCCGCATCGTCGAGTACATCGAAGACACGAAGGATTTAGAGGCTTATTCGATCAATGGCTTCGTCCACTTCCGCGACCTCGAAAATCATCTGAAGGCTCTCTTCTCGGAGATCACCGAACAGCGCGAGCAGCTCGACCGGCGGCGGCTCGAAGCGCTCCAGAGCGCGCGCGGCAAGATACGCTTTCTGATGTGGCTTGCGGCGCTCACGGGGCTGGTCGTGGCGACCGCAACTTTACTCGAAGTGCTCCGGCGCTTCCGGCAGATGCGGCGCAGCTTCGAGGCCTTGAGGCGCGAGCGCCAGTTCAGCGCGCAGATGCTCGAAGGAATGGTCAGCGCCATCGCCGCCGTCGGCCCCGACGACCGCATCCGCAGCGCCAACGCGGCCTTCTTCGCGGTCTTCCCCCGCGCCACGGTCGGCGTTACGACCATTGACCTCATCGAGCGCGGCATCGAGCACCTCTCAAAGCTCACGCTCGACGTGACGCAGTTCTCACGGCTGAAGATGCTCACGACCGTCGAAGTCGAACTGCATGAACTCCTCGGCGAGAGCCTCGACCTCGTCGCCGACAAGCTTCAGGAGAAGCAGACGCCCGTCGAGAAGCACTTCGGGGCCGAGCCCGTGCGCGCCGTCTGGGACGAAGACCAGCTGCGACAGGTCTTCGTCAACCTCCTCGCCAATGCCGTTGACGCAAGCCCCGCCGGCTCGCCCGTCACCATCGCGACCGAGCCGACGGAAGTGCGCGCCGATACGCGCCGCCACGGCGAGGGCGGGCGCAGCACTCCCGGCATCCGCATCCGCATCGCCGACCGCGGCGCGGGGATGGACGAACGGACGCTTGCTCGCATCTTCGAGCCTTTCTTCACTACCAAGAAGCGCGGCACGGGCCTCGGCCTCGCCATCGCCAAGCAGATCGTCGAGCAGCACGGCGGCGCGATTCGCGTCGAGAGCGAGCCGGGCGCGGGCACGAGCTTCATCGTCGAACTGCCCCTCGCGGCGAACAACACCTAGCCGCCCGCCAGATCGAACAGCTTGACCTACATGTGGGCTTCTCCTGAAGGCACGGGGGAACGGCGAACGAAGCGAAGCTCGGTTTCAAGAGGAGCGGGACAAGCCCGCACTTATCGCTTGCGGGGACGGGTCGCCAGCCTTCTCAAACAGCTTGCTCAGAGCGTGCGGAAGGCTTTTCGCGCCGCCTCGATTGTGCGGTCGAGCAGTTCGTCGGTGTGCGCGGTGCCGATGAAGCCGGCCTCGAACTGCGAGGGCGCGAGGTAGACGCCCTCCGCGAGCATCGCGTGGAAAAACTTGCCGAAGCGCTCGCGGTCTGAGCGCGCCGCCGAAGTCCAGTCCGTGACCGGCGCTTCAGTAAAGAACATCGTGAACATCGAGCCGACGCGATTCGTGTGGGTCGGGACTCCGGCCTCGCGCGCCGCATCATTCATCCCCTCACACAGCCGACGCCCAGCGCCGTCGAGCCCTTCGTAAACCGCGCGGTCGCGCAGACGCCTGAGCGTTGCGAGTCCGGCGGTCATCGCCAGAGGGTTGCCCGAGAGCGTGCCCGCCTGATAGACCGGCCCGGCGGGCGCGACCATGTTCATAATCTCGCGGCTCGCGCCGTAAGCGCCGACGGGAAGGCCGCCGCCGATGATCTTTCCCAGCGTGGTGATGTCTGGCATCACATCGTAAAGCTCCTGCGCGCCGCCGCGCGCGAGCCGGAAGCCCGTCATCACTTCGTCGAAGATGAGCAAAGCGCCGTGCCGCCGCGTGAGGTCGCGGACGCTTTGCAGGTATCCCTCGCGCGGGGGCACGCAGCCCATGTTGCCGACGACGGGCTCGATGATAACGGCGGCGATGTCCGCGCCGTGCTCGTCGAAGACTTCGGCGAGTGCCCCGGCATCGTTGAAGGGCGCGGTGATAGTGTCGCGCGCGACCGAGGCGGGGACGCCGGGACTGTCCGGCAATCCGAGCGTCGCCACGCCCGAGCCGGCCTTGACCAGAAAACTGTCGCCGTGGCCGTGGTAACAACCCTCGAACTTGACGATCTTGCTGCGCCCCGTCACGCCGCGCGCGAGGCGAAGCGCGGACATCGTCGCCTCCGTGCCGCTGTTGACCATCCGCACCATCTCGATTGAAGGCACGGCTTCGATGATCTCTTCGGCCATCTCGATTTCGAGCGCGGTCGGCGCGCCGTAACTCGTCCCGCGCGAGAGCGCGCCGCGGATCGCGTCCAACACTTGCTCGTCCGCGTGCCCCAGAATCATCGGCCCCCACGAGCCCACGTAATCAATGTACGTCCGCCCGTCAACGTCCGTCAGCGTCGCGCCCCGCGCGCTCGCGATGAAACGCGGCGTGCCCCCCACTCCGCGAAACGCGCGCACGGGTGAGTTGACGCCGCCCGGCATCAGCTCGACCGCGCGCGTGAACAATTCTTCCGAACTCGCCTGTTGCTCCTGATGTGTCGCGCTCATAACGTCATGCTAAATGCAGAAGGATTCAAATGCAAAAGAAGTATGATTTCGGAAGCAGGTCGGGGCCGCACGACAACGACACCGACGGCGGGGCTGAAACCCGGCGCGGCGCGTTTATGGCCTCTCCCTCTCGTCTTATAACGTAGTGACGCGAGATTACGTCATACTCTCTAATGCTTAGAAGATAATCTCTGATGTTTAGAACATAATCTCTGATGCTTAGAAGATAATCTCTAATGATTATCTTCTAAGCATCAGAGATTATAAGCTCATCACCCGCCACTAAAGCTTAATCGCGCGCCCGTAAAGCCTGAACGCACATGCTTAGGACGTAATCACGTCTCCACGGAACGTGCGCCGCCGTGATGAGAAGATAATCAACGGAGATTACTTCATCATCTCGTCCGATTATTTTCTCATCACGGCGGCGCAAGGCGTCACCGGGGCGGCGTTCGACAGAGAGACCCACGGGCGATGTTTACTTCGCCTTAACCGAAGATGCTGCGCCAGCGTTGGTCGAGCGCGCCGCCGAAGAGGAAGGCTGTGAGCGAGGGCTGTTCGTGAGAGCGGTCGTAGCCGACCAGCTCGACGTAGGCTCGCCCCGTCGTCTCGACGCCGTGGTGTTGCCCTTCGACGGTGCAGGAGCCCTCCCAGTAGACGATCATCGTCGTGCCGCGCGTGTCCAGCTCCTGATCCTTCAGGACGGGCGTGACCCGCACGTCAACGCCGACGCGCGGCACCCTGAGACGCCAGCCGCTCGGGTAGATTGCGCCCGTGTGCGGGCTGCGCCAGCTCTCTGTGGCCTCCACCACGAAGTCTTCGCGCGTGAGGTGTGTCGAGAGCCCTTCCGAATCAACGAACGTCCCGCTGGAGAATGAAGAGGGCCGGCCCTCGCGGTCGCGGATGTGGTAGACCATCAGCTCCGCGCCCGTCGAGAGTTGGAGGCTGAACCAGTCCCAGCCCTTCTGCCCGTCGGTCGTCTTCCACGTCCCGAACTCCCTGTCCATCCACGCCTCGCCCTCGAAACGCTCGGTCGCGCCGTGCCAGGTGATACGGCCCCCGGCCTCCATCCGCGTGTAGGAGAAGTAGCGCGAAGCCTCTCCGTGATCCTTGAAGCTGACGCCCGCGCCCTCGTGCCCGTTGAGTGCGGCGGGCTTCGTGGGCCTGAGCGACGCCTCGAAGATGAGGTCTTCGCCGAGCGTGGCGCGCAAGGTGTGTAGTCCGTGGGCCTCGCGCACCGTCCAGTCGCCGAGCTTGAGGTAGAACTGCTTCTTGCTCATGTGCGCCGGAGGGTCGAGCACGCCGCCCGTGCTTTTGCGGTGCGCGTAGCGGAAACGCCCGCGCGACTCATCGGCGACGGCGAAGTGCGCGAGGTAGAGCGGGTTGGCGATGAGCCGGAGCGGCACGACGCCGAAGCGGTCGAGATCGGTGCGCCGCTTGAAGAAGACCAGCTCGAAGCCGAAGCGGCGGCCTGAACTTGTCTGCATGTGGCCCGTGTAGTACCACCACTCGGTCTGCGCCGCGTCGTGCGCGTAGAGGTCGCGCGGCAACACCACGCCCGCGTGCTCAGTCCCGTCGCGCAGGGTGGAAGCCTTGCCGACGACGAGGTCGGCGATGTTCTCCAGAACATTCGCGGCGGTCTGCTCGACAGTCTCGATGAAATTGGCGCTCATAAAATGTCTATTAAAGGCTCCTTTGTCTCCCACGAATTCTATCCGTGGAGCGTGACAAAAGTGTTCTCCTTTTGCAAAGACGAGGTGGCAAATTAGTGAATCCTGTCAGATTCGCTCGACGCCCTCGCGGGGCTCGACGAGGAGAGTCTTGAAGCTCGAAAGATAGACGAGGCCGGGCGCGGCCCCTTTCGGCTTGGAGATGAATTTGCGGAGCGTATAGTTGACGGCAACTTTGGAATCCTCGCGCGCGCGGCTGAAGCGCGCGGCCAGCTGGGCGGCTTCGAGCAGCGTGCGGTGCGGAACGTCTTCGCCGCGCCGCTGATTGCGGACGACGACGTGCGAGCCGGGATAGTCAGCCGCGTGGAGCCATGTGTCCTGCGAGCGCGCGACGCGAAAGGTGAGATGGTCATTATCACGCGAGCCGCGCCCGACGAGGATTTCGTACCCGTCCGAAGAGCGGTAGCGCCGCACGCCGGGGATGCCCTCCGCTTCGCCCTTCCCGCCGGGCTTGGCGCGCGCGCCTTTTTGCGTCTTTCCGCCCTTCGTCTCGCCCGCGAATGCTTCGAGCGCCGCGTCGTCTCGCTCGGCGATGATTTCATCCAGCACCTCTCGACGCTCTTCGAGCGCGGCCAGCTCCTGCCCGGTCGTTGCGAGACGCTGCGCGATCTCCGAAGCCGCGCGCTTAGCCTTCGTATAGCGCGCGAACCTCCGTGCGGCCTCCTCCTGCAAACTCCTGTTTTCGTCAACCTCCATCTCCACAAACGGCATCTCCTCCGCGTAGTAATCCCTGACGCGCACCGTCCGCCCTCGACGTTCGGCGGTCCCGATGTTGGCGAGCAGCAGGTCGCCCGCGCGCTTGTGTGCGTCCGCGTCGCCGTGCGCCGCGAGGTCGCGCGCAAGGTTTGCTTGGAGCTTGCGCCGGCGCGAGACTTCCTGCCGCAGGCGCGCGGTCGCGGCGGCGGCGCGCGCGTCGAAAGCGCGTGCGCTTTCGAGCCCGCGGTAATAAACATCCGCCGCCTCCGAAGGCGACTTGAACTCGCCGCGCGGGATTGGCGACTGCTTCCGCTCGTGCGCGAGCGCGGAGCCGGAGGCCGGGGGGGCGTAAACTTCGCCGACCTCCTGCCCGTCGCCGCGCGAGGGGCGCAGAGAGTCCACGACGCGGCCCCCCGTGTCGAGCAGGAAGAGGTTCGACGTGCGCCCCGTCAACTGCGCGACGAGAGTGGAGGGGCGCGCTTCGCCCGTCGCGTCCTCGACGGCGAAAGAGAAGCGCACGAGGCGGTCGTCCTCGTCTTTGCGAACGGAAGTGAGCCGCGCGCCGCCGAGCGTTTTGCGCAGCACAAGCGGGAAGTGTGTCGGCGCGTGCGACGCCTTCTCAAGCTCGCGGACGGTGCGCCTGATGAGATACAGGCGCGGGTGGTTCGGCTCGGCGGAAATGAGCAGGTAACGACCGTCGCCCGCGCGGAAATCCACCGCGAAGGAGAGCGCCGACAGTTGAAAGACCTTGCCCCACACGCCGCCCGCGAGGGCGGGCGCGATCTCCTCGACAATCTCTTTGAGGGCTTGATCGTTCATCTCTTGAAAAGCTTCCCCACGAAGCCCGATGCGTCGTCCGGCATGCGTCGTCCGGCATGCGTCGTCCGGCGGCGACAGTTTTGAATGCTCAGGCTAACAGATGAGCGACGGAAGGCGAAAAAGGAGAGGCACGAAGAATCTCCGCGTGCCTCTCCTTTTCGGATTGCTTAGTTGGTGCGCGTTCTACTTCTTAACGACGACGGTGCGGGAGAAAAGGTCATGAGCGGTGCGGCCTTCGGCGTCGAAGAAGGCGTAGAGAATCCCGAGTCCGAACGTGAGAAGCGAGATCATGTAGACGAGGGCGCGGCGCGCGCACTGGGCGGTCGTCGGCGCGTGCGCCGTGTCGGCGTGGACGGCGTGCATCGAGAAGAGCTTCATGCCCAGCGTGCGGCTCGCCAGCGCAAGCGAGCAGGTCAGGTAGAGGAACATCACGATGAAGACAATGCCGCTCATCGAGGCCCACACGCGAGGGTCGCCCCAGTTGCCGATGGTCAGCTCGATGACGGCGGCGAAGGGGGCCGAAAGGAAGGTCACGATGAGCAGGTCGAGCACCGCGGCGACGAAACGTCTGGAGTGCGGGGCGCGGTCGTCGTAGGTCAGCTCGACCGTCTCGACCTTCGGCAAAGTCTCGACGCCGCTTCGTTCGAGCCAGTGGTCGTCAATGACTCCGGCGACTCGACGCGGTTGAGGCTTGTCTGCCGTGACCTCCGCCGTCGCCGTTGTTGCTGCTCCGCCGCCGCCGTCGAGCGTCTTCGCGGCGGGCGCTATGGCCTTCGGCTGGAGG
>JAIVJM010000078.1 GCA_020199995.1 Acidobacteriota bacterium
GCGCAATGTCTCGTGCGCGTTGTTCTTGTCAACCTCGCGGTCTGAGGGCGCGAGCGCGAGGGTCGAGCGCGCGATGCCGAGCATGCCGGGCGCGAGTCCGGCCACCGCCGGCGGCGTGGGCGCGGGGCTCGGGCCGACGACGGGCCGGTCGCTCGCGCCGGTCGCGAACGAGACGGGCGCTCCGGTGGCGGCGGGCGTCGGGCTCGGCGCGGGCACTTCGCTCGTGACCGCCGGGATGAGCGCGTAGAAGGCTTCAAAGAGGCCGTCGGGGTTGCCGCCGCCCAGCTCCGAGGCGGCGACGCTGAAGGCGAAGCGCCGAATGGTGTCGCTCGGGAAGGGCTGGATGATGACGAAGCGGACGCCCTGCCGGGTCAGTCGCGAGACGCCCTGATTCGAAGTGCCGATTGTCGCGACGGGCGCGGTGAAGACCTGCGTCACGCGTTCCGGGTTGAGGCCGTCCACCGCAGCGCCGAGAGCGACCGTGCCGTCGGCCCGCACGTTCAGGTCGGAAATAAACACGACGCGCGTGCTGTCGCCCGTAAAGGTCGGGAAGCGGCGGAAGATGTCTGGGTCTTCCGTTTCGGGCGAGCGGGCCATGACCTGCGCGAAGTTGTTGGCGGCGATGTTGTAGACGTAAATGCCGTAGGTATTGCCGAGCCCGCCGTTGGCCGTGGGGAGCGTGCCGTCGGCGTTAAAGAGGGCTGAGGACTCGAAGGCCAGACGCGTGCCGTCGCGGCTGAGGCGCTGCCCCGGACTGAGGATGTTGACGGGCGTGCCGATGAAGCCGGTGCGGCGCTCGGGCGGCGTGCGCGTCACAGGGCGCAGGTTCGAGACCGAAGTGCCGTCGAAGCCCGCGACGTAAAGCTCGCCGTTCCCCTGATCGGCTGCCGCCTCGGTCGAGTTGAGGTCGGCATTCGACTCGAAGGCCACGACCGTGCCGCTCCCCGAGAGCGAAGGATTGCTGTTGTAGATGAGCGTCGGGATGGGGTTGCCGGGCGAGGGCTTGTCGGCGGTGTTCGTGACCTGCACGAAGGTTCCGCCGGTGCGGTTGAAGAGGAAGATTTCCGCGTTGCCGTCGCTGTTCTGCGAGCCCGGAATCCCGGCGCGCGCCTGCGACGTGAAGGCAACGTATGTGGCGTCGTCGTTGACGGCGGGCGCGTCGTTGTCGCGCGCGAAGAAGGGCGAGAGGTTCGCCGCGCCGGCGCGCGGCAGGGAGGTCGCCGTCGTCGCCGTGATGCGCGTCATGGCCCCCGTCGAGAGGTCGGCGGCGGGCTGCTCAAGCCCGCTCGAGAGGTCGGCGGCGGGAACCGCGGGGACTTGGTAGAGGAAAATCTCGGTATTGCCGTCAAGCTTGAGACCGGCGGCGAAGCCATTGCCGTCGAAATTCTTGGGCGACGTGGCGGGGGTCGTGCCGTCAACGTAGCCGTTCGAGATAAAGACGATGAAGCGCCCGTCGTGGCTGATGGCGGGGCGCAAGTTGACGACCTGCACGTCTATGTTGGCCGGGTCGATGGGCGAGGCCGTCGCGCTCTTGAGCGCGTTCTTCGTATTCGTGATCTGGTAGATGCGGCGCTGCGCGTAGTCGAAGAGGAAGATTTCCGGGTTGCCGTCGGCGTTGTTCCGCTCGGGGGTGCGGTTGGTCGCGATGTCTCCGGTGGACTCGATGACGACGAAGCGCCCGTCGCCGCTGATGCCGCTGGCGAACGAGTTGCGCGGGAGCACCCCTGCGGCGGGGGCCGGAGTGGGCGTCGTCGTCGGGGTCGGGGTCGGGCTCGGCGTCGGCGTCGCGACGGCGGGGATGGTCGTCGAAGTAAGCTGGATGATGAACGAGTCCGGCGTCGGGGCGATGGTCTGCGCCTGTGCCCAGACGGACAGGCCGAGCAGGAAAACGAGCGCCGAAAGGGCCGCGGCGGCGCGGGACAGATGAGAAGCGTGCTTCACAAAAAACCCTCCGAACGGGATCAGATGAACCGTTGACGAATTAAGCCCAAGGGAGACTTTCGGGCGGTGTATGTTGCGCCTACACGAAACGCTTACTGTGGCGCGCCGCGAGAAGCAAAAGAAAGCGCATTTTACGCGTAAGCCTCGCACCAGCGCAAGCGAGGGGGAAAAGACGTAAATCGTGAATCGTAAATCGTGACAAGAAGAACGTTCTTTCTTGTCACGATTTACGATTCACGGTCTTTATCCATACGCAATTAAAGACCTTCGCGGCTCCCGCGTTTTACGGCACGAAGCGGTCGCGGTACTCGATAGAGTCGAGGAAGGCCTGCACCATCTGCGCGCGACGGAAGTCGCCGCCGTTGTCGTTGAGCTTCTTGAGCCAGAAGTTGTAACCGCTGTGGTTCGTGTCCGGCGCGTCGTTCGGGTTCCTCCGCAGATAGCCAAAATACTGCATGAGGACGAACGCCTCGTCCAGAAGGCGAGCCCTCCGGCGTCGGCCTCTCGGCCCAGAAAGTCTCGGTAGTGTTGCGCCGCGAAGAACTGGCTGCCGTCTATCCTGTTGCCCAGCGTCCCCGAGAAGTTGACGACCTGATTGCCGCCCGCGACGCCCGTGAAGGTGACGCTCGGCGGGGCGAACTGGTAGCCGAACTTCTCGGCCAGAAGCGTGACGGGCGCGCCGACCGTCGGCGAGATGTTGATCGAATAACTCCCGTCGGCGTTAACCGCCTGCGCGAAGAACTGTGAGCCGAGCCGGATGCCCGCGCCCGTAAGCGGGTTCCCCGCGCCGTCCGTGACGCGCCCGGTGATGTTGATGAAAGGCGTCAGACGCAGCTCGACCGCACTCTGGTCGGCGAAGAGATTGACGTTCTGCGCGAAGGCCACGAACTGCCCGGCCTTCGAGGGCGAGAGCGTATAGGTGCCCGTCGGTAAATCCTCGAACGAATACCTGCCTTCGGCGTCGGTGATGGTCGCCGCGGCGCGCGGGCCCGTGAGCGAGACGGTCGCGCCGCCGATATTGTTGCCGCTCCCGTCCGTCACGCGGCCCGAGAGGATGAGACGGCGTGCCGTGAAGGTCACGGCCTGATTGGCGCTCAGGTTGCTGAAGATGAAGGTGCGCGGATCGAGGAAGACGAAGCCGGGCTTTGAAATCGAGACCGTGTAATTTCCCCCGGGGTCGGCGATGAAAGAGACGTTGCCAGCGGCGTCGGTGTCCCTGAACGAAGGGATGCCGAGGGGCGAGTCGGGAACCTGTTTGGAGAGGACGACGGTCGCGCCCGCTATTGCGTTGCCCTGCGGGTCTCTGGCCTGCCCGCTGATGAGGAACGTCAGGCGCGCGGCGGTGAAGTCGGGGGCGGTCTGGTTCTGCGCGAGGTTGTTGAAGGTCGCGCTCGCGGGCGTGAAGGTCGCGCCCGTCTTTGTAGGCGTGACGGTGTAGTTGCCGCCCGCGGCGAGGTTCTGGAAGCTGTAGAAGCCGCCCGCGTCGGTCTGCGTCGTGCCCGACTGCGAGCCCGAGAGCGTCACGGTGATGTTGGTCGCGTCCGTCGTCTGCTCGCAGCAGGCGCTCACGATGCGCCCCGAAATCGTGTGCACCGCCTGTCCCGGCGCAGTCCAGTTGAGCTTGATCTGGCCCGTCTCGCCGTGCCAGCCGTCCACGGCGATGCGGTAGGTGGTGCCCGCCGTCGCGGTGAAGGTGACGGTGCTGGTGCGGATAACGCCGTTCTGCACGTCGTCGTTGGCTATGACGAGCGAGAGGCCGCCGACGCTCGCGCCGGTGTAGACGCCGAGCATCGTGTCGTAGTTGCTGCCCTCGGTGTTGAAGGTCGCCTGCCCCGTGCCGGGGGCCGTCCAGCGATACCAGACCGAGACGCCGCCGACGTCCGCGTGGTCGGGCTCGCCCGCCTCCTTCGTCGCGGCGACGTTGGTTCCGTTGACCGAGCCGGTCGGGCCTTGAAGCTCGACCGCGTTGACGAAGTTGTCGTTGGCGGGCACGGCGGGCGGCGGCGGGAGCGCGCCGCCGATGCTGTAGCCGAACGTGTCGAACGCCTTGAGGTCGTTGTCGCTAATCTGCTTGCGCTGGCCGCGCCCGATGTTCGGGTCCATGATGCCGATGAAGGGTCGGGCCGGAAGCACCAGCGCGTCGTCCTTCCAGTGGCTCGACTGCCTGCCGTCGCCGGTCGTCGAGTCGCCGCTCGGCCCGCCCGTCGAGAGCCCCAGCTCGGTCGCGCCGAGTGTGGCTGCATGCGTGCTCGTATGGTTGTTGAAGAAGACCTGCTCGCCACCCAGCGCCATGACGCGCGGGGCCGTCGCCAGTGTGGCGAGGCTGCCCGTGCCGGGACGGAAGCGGAAGACATCCAACAGAGAAAGGGAGGTCGGGGTGTTAGTGCCGCCCGAACTCGAAGAGAAGCCGAGCGCATGGCCGATCTCGTGGACGGCGACGGCGTCGAAGTCCGTCTTGTCGCTGTCTATCCCGTCGTCGGGAGTGAAGTCGAAGCCGAAGGCGGAGTTAAAGCCGATGCCCGCGTCACCCAGCATGAGCGCGACGGCGTCGGGGTTGGCGATGTCCGAGCGGAGGCCGAGGGCGCGCGCGTTGGCGAAGGTCATGCGGACGTTCGTGACGCTGCTCGTCGCCCCGCCAAACTCGATGGGGACAGAGGCGGAGGGCAGAGCGTTATAGAGCGCCGCTTCTCCCGCGTTGGTCGCGCTCTGGTTCAGACTGCCGTGGACGTTGGAGATGGTGCTGACCTGTGACGAGCTGCCGGTCTGGCCGAGGACGCCTGTCGGGTAGTCCGTCGCCGCGTTGAAGAACTTCACGCCAAAGTCAACATCAATGACCACCGTGATGGGCGTCGAGATGAGCGACTCCCAGCGGTTGGCGGCGACGATGAAAGCCTGTTTGGCGGCGGGGTGCTGCTCAAGTTGCGCCGTGCCGTGGAGGACGATGCGCAGGCCCGCCGACGGCAGCAGATTCATGGCGGGCTGGTCGGAGGTCGTGGTGGCGTTGGCCGTGAACTTTTCGTCGCCGCCGGAGAACGCCCCTCGGTGCGCCGCGCCGCTGTAGATGGTGCGGAGTTCAGCCCTGCGACGCTCCAGAATGTCGCGCCGCTCGGCCAGATTCGCCTCGCGGCAGACGGTCTCGCCGCGCTCGTTCTGGTAGAGCACGTAGGCATCTTGCAGTTCCGAGTCTTTACCGGCGGAGGGCGCGGCGGACTGGGCCGACGCGTTGAGCGAGGCCGGGCCTGCGAAGACGAGCAGGAATGAGAGCAGCGAGGTTAAAAAGGTTCTTTTCAAGAAGACACTCCCACGATCACTGTGGGGGCGCGTGGGGGAGCGCCCGACCGTTATATGAGCCGCCCGGCGAATTCAGACCGGAGACGAAAACCGCTGTACCTGATGGATTAACTGATGGGGCTGCGCGCTGGCGTCGAAACGCCGCGCCGGACAACTGCTCTGACTCTACTTCCGGCTTGTTGGGGCGAGAGGCTCGTCCGCTGGGCACTCTACGCCGAAAAGCGTCCGGATTATGATGAATCCGGGGTTCTTCAAGTTGCACCAATAAATGGATTTCAGCGCCCGCCCGCGTGTGCCGCGAAAGGCGGCTCCGGCAGCCGAGCAATTATACAATACCGCGAGCGGTCTTTCGGGCGGGTTGGCATTGAACGACGCCCGCGCAGCCCGAAAGACCGCTCGCGGTACTGTTTTCGTTACTCGAACCGAGCGGTCAGAGACCGCCTCTCAACGTCCGGCAAACCCAATCGAAATTGCTCTACGGTTGACCGAACCGCTGCTTGTACTCGATGGAGTCGAGGAAGGCCAGCACCATCTGCGCCGAGCGGAAGTCGCCGCCGTTGTCGTTGAGCTTCTTGAGCCAGAAGTTGTAACCGCTGTGGTTCGTGTCCGGCGCGTCGTTCGGGTTCCTCCGCAGATAGCCAAAATACTGCATGAGGACGAACGCCGTGTTGCGATCCCCCGACTCGATGACGATCCCCGCGTTCGTGATGAGTTTGTCCACGAACTGATCGGGCGTCATGTTCAAGGGGAAGGCCGCAGTGAACCGGGAGCGCGCGACGAACTCCTGTGTGAAGGCGACCTTGTTGGCCTCCAAACGCTCGGGCCAGCCCGGCGACCCGACGATGACATTGAGGCCGATGCGCTGCGTGTCGGGCAAAAACTCGTTGAAGCGCACGACCGGGACGGGTATCGGCGTCAGCACGCCGCCGATGGTCGCCTGACCCTGCGCCTCGCCGTAGGCCGTCTTGTAGATGCGCTGGACGAGAAAGCCCGTCTCTTGAAATTCTATCGAAAGGAAGAAGGCGGCTGAAGTATCTATCCGCTTGTTGAGGAGGCACTGCGCGTTCGTGCCGCAGGATTCAAGGCCGTTCGACCAGAAGATCATGCCGCCCGCGTCGGGCTCGCGCCCGAGGAAGTCGAGGTAGTGCTGGCGGACGAAGAAGCGCGTGTTGAAGCTCTGCTCGCGGACGGGGCTGGGGCCGCTCGCCGCGTCGTTGCTCGTGATGGTCAGGACGGCGGTCGCGGCGGCGGGGAGCGTCGTCCCGACGGGGACGGGGTTGCTCAAGGTGATGTTGACCGTCTCGTCGGGTTCGAGGAAGACGTCGTCGGTGACGAAGACAGTAAAGCTCTTGGTCGCCTCGCCGGGGGCGAAGCTGAGCGTGCCGAGCGCGGCGGTATAGTCGCTCGTCGAGCTGGCCGTCCCGTCCGACGTGGCGTAGTCCACGCTCGCCGCCGCCCCCGTAACGCTGCGCGTGACGCTGACGGTGCGGAAGCCCACGCCTTCAGTCCCGATACCATCGGCCCCGACGCCCTCGGCGACCGTCAACGAGCCGCCGCCCGCGATGGAGGTCTGGTTGGACGGGAGGGTGCTGAAGGTGAGCAACAGCGTGTACGGCCCTTCGTCGTTCGCGATGGCGTCGAAGGAGGTCGCCTCGATGATGTAGGTTCCGGTCTGCGGCAGCGTGAAAAAGGTGTCCGCGGTGACGGGGATGCGCGAGTTGGTGGCCCGTCCCAGATCAATGTCGTCGTTTTCGGCGACAACCGTCCCGTCCGGCCCGAAGAGGTAGAGGAACGTATCGAGGCCCGTCCCGGGCGCGTTCGGCGGGATGGGCGCGTTCATCTCGATCCGCACGCGCTGGCCTGCGACCCCGCTGAAGAAGTAGAGGTCGGCGGCGGCGTTGGCACGTTCGGGCTGTCCCGAGCGACAGTCGGCGGCGGAGAGATTCGTGTTGGGAAGCTGGCCGCCATCGCCGATGGGCACCATGGCGCAGTTGGGCGAGGCGTCCTGCGTGATTGTCGCCTTCTGCCCCGCGATGTCCATCAGCGCGGAGAGCGGGCCGCCCGTGTTGGGCGCGACGGAGTAGACGGAGGCTCCGGAGCCGACGCCGCTCGCGCCCGCCGTGACCGTAAGCCACGGCGTGCCCTCCGCCACTGCCCATTCACACTGGGGCGGTGACGAACGAATTCATGATCGTGCCCGCGCAACTGGTGACGGGGGGTTCCTCCTCATCCGGGTGCTCGGCGCTGAAGTTGTGGCCCATCTCATGCGCGGTGAGCACAACCTTTTGAATGTCGGGGTTGAAGGCGACCTTCTGCGAGATGCCATAAGCGAAGGCGGGCTCGTCACAGACGGAGGCGATGAAGGCGATGCCGATAGTGCGTTGGTCGAAGGCTCTGCCCGTCCACATGTGCGTCAGGTCGCGCGAAGGCGGCGCGCCCGGCGCGAATGTGCCGTCGTAGACGGTCCTGAACTGGGTGAGCGCGGGGCTGGCAGCCGTCCCCGAGTAAGGGTCGCCCGCCACCGCCCACGTGCGCTGGAAGACGACGCGCATTTTGATGCCGAGCTGCACGTCGTAAATCCCGTCCACCTGATTCATGATGTCGAGAATCTCGGCATTCGCGGCGTTGGCGCTCCCGAACGCCTGAAAATATTCAAAGTCGGCTTCGGTCGCCACCTCGACCTCGGGCTTCGGCCCGAAGAGTTCACCCGCCGTCATGCCCTTAGTGACGGCGACGGCCCCGCCGCCGGAGCCCGCCGACCCGCCGGGCGCGACGCTTGCGGCCCGCTCGCCGACGCGCTGCGCGAGCGTCGTGCCGCACTCGCCGAAGCTCTCGGCCTTGACGCTCGACTCCGGGTAGAAGACGAAGTCCTTAGCGCCCGCCGCCGGCGAATAGTTCTTCGTCGCCTCGACGAAATAAATCTCGTCGCCCGCGACGATAAGCCCCTCGATCTTCTGCTCGTCAATGCTGAAGCGGGCCTGCGCGCCCGCGCGCCCGCGCACCGTGCCTTTGTAGGTGCGCGAAGGCGTGCGCTCTATCTCGCGCGCGACGCCGCCCTCTTCCACGACGACGGCGCGGTAATTTTCGGCGCGGATGTCTGATGGCTCAAGCTCGAGCTCGAACGTGCCGCGCGCCGTGGCGAGCGTGAGCCGCCCGTCCTTGCGCACCTGTGCGGCGACGGCGGCGGGGTCGAGCTGAAGCTCGTCGTAACTCGCGAGCGCGCGCCCGATGTCCTCCCTGACGCGCGCGCGGCCCTGACCCGACGAAGACGGCGAGACGAAGACGGCGAGCGCGGCGAGCGCGAAGAGACAGAAAAAGAGGGCCGCACGGCGGCGGGAATGACTATTCTTCATTAATTACCTCAAGCGTGGGGAGCGTCTGATCCGTTTGATTTTTAATCCAGAGGGCGGGTTGTGCGCTCTGCGAAGCGGACAGCGAAGCGGATTGAATTCTAACACAGCGGCGGACGCGGAGAAAAAGCGCCGGGGAGAGATGACAATAAAGGCAGAGGGTCAAAGCCCCGGAGGGGCGGAAGAATTTAGCCCACGGCGCGAGCCGTGGGGTAGACGCAACGAACAATTGAGAGAGCCCCGGAGGGGCGAAAGAAATCCGAGATGCGTGTCTCGCAAGTCGAGTTTCTTTCGCCCCTGCCGGGGCTCCTGAATTTTACTGTTGCTTATTTCCCACGGCTGACGCCGTGGGCTAAAGTCTTCCGCCCCTGACGGGGCTCAAATTTTTTGCGCGCTGACCGGGCTCTTCCGCCTAACGGAAGTGCTGGCCGACCTGCTCGGTGCCGAAGGTTCCGATGCCGTTGAGGCGGAAGCTGAAGACGGCGCGGTTCTCCTGCCGGAGGCCGACGTTGAAGGTGTAGTTCTGCGCCGTGATGGCGCAGCAGTCCCACGTGTAGCCGAGCGTGACCACAGAACTGACGAGCGAGGAACTGCCCTTGCCCGGCCGGTTCTGAAAGTCGAAGAAGAAGCTCGCGCCGCCGAACAATCCACGCTCGCGGTCGCCGATGAAGACCGAAGGACTCCACTGCGAGCCTTGCAGAGTGCCCGGCTCGTTGCCGCGCCGGTCGCTGAACTGTTGCAGCGAGTCGGCGAGCGTGACGGCCCGCGTGTAGTAGAAAGACTGGAAGACTTCGATGGCGCGCAGGACGCGCGCGCGCCGCCGGAGGCCGAAGCTGACGGCGAGGTCGCGCACGCCGCCGCCCTCGCCGAGCGTGTCGATGCTGGTGCGCACGTCGCCGAAGAGATCGCTGTCGGCCCGCGTCGGGCGGCGCAGCCGCGCCTCGACGTAGAGCGGCGAGAAGCGGCGCGGGACTCCGCCGTAGGTGAAGCCCGAGAAGGTGTTGATGGGATAAAACTGATTACGCCTGCCGGGGACGAGCGCGCCGCCAAAGGTCGGGTCGAAGAAATATTTCTGCCTGAGCGTGACGGAGAGGAACTCGTAGGGCTGGCGCGTCAGCGGCGGTCGGTTGTCGCCCCCGGCGCGGGCCTCATCTTTCGCGGCCCTCTCGTCGTCCTCTGCTCTCGCGGCGGCGGCGTCGTCGCGCTCGGGGAGCGCGCCGGGGATGGCTCTGCCGTTCGAGTTCTTCGCCGAGACCTTGCCCGTCACCGTCTCGGTCGAGCGGCGCGTGAAGAAGCGGTTGGTGACGCCGTACTCTATCTCGTTGGTGTCGGCGATGGCTTCGAGCGCGTCGAAGCGGATGACGCGCTCGAAGTTCGAGATGCCGGAAATCTTTCGATAGGTGAAGTACGGCTCGACGACATGACGGAACCAGAAGGAGCCCTCGCGACGGAAGTTGCGCGCGAGCGCGGGCGGGCGCACGTCCAAGTTGAACTCGCCATAGCCGCGCACGAGGTTGCGCTCCGAGACGAGGCGCGTCTGCGGCTCGAGGGTGTTCGAGTAGAAGGTTGCGCGCACGCGCGCCGTCGCCGTCACGCCCCACCCTTTGAAGTCGAAAGGCACGCTGAATTTGGGGTGGAAGTCGAGACGCTGGACGATGGACGGCGTGATGATGGGGTTGGCGTTCCCCTCGGCCAGAAACGTCGCCATGTCTTCGACGGTCTCCTTGCGGCTCACGCCGTCGGCGCTGGCCTCGAAGGAGAAGTAGAGCGGCCACTTCTTGAAGTACGGAAGCGGCGACGGGCGCTTGTCGAGCGAGACGCCGGGCAGCGAGCGCGTGCGGACGCGCACCGTGGGGATCGAAGTGACCTGCGTGCGCGCGAGGAAGTTGAAGCTGTAGTCGTCGAAGTTCTTGTTGATGAAGAGCTGCGAGCGTTCTTCGGGCGAGATGGCCTGCTGAATCGAGTCGGAGAAAATCTGGCGGAAGGCGAGGTTCGAGGTGATGTTGATGTCGGCGGCGGCCAGAAAGCCGTTCGGGAAGTAGTGGACGCCGTCAATGTAGAAACTCGACCCGCCCTGATCGGGGTCTTGCGCGCTCGCCTTCGCGCCGAAGATGCGATCCTTGATGGCGTAAAAACCCATGTTGAAATACGAGCGCGAGTTGGCGCGCGTCCGAAGGTCTGCGCCGATGCCGAGGCCGCGGCCCGTGAAGATGTCGTTGCGGAAGGTGATGTCCGCCGAGCGACCCAAAGTCTGGTAGTAGCCGCTCGTGACGCGGAAGCCCTTTTTCCCCGAGCCCGAGAAGGTCGGCGTGAGAAAGCCCGAGGCGCGGTCGCGCGGCTTGATCGAGACCGAGACGTAAGGCAGGTAGAGGACGGGCACGCCCTTGACGAGGAACTTCGGGCGGCGTGCGCGGACGCGGTCGTTTAAGGTGATGACGGCGCGGCTCGTCTTGAAGCTCCACTTCGGAACCTCGTCGTCGCCGCAGGCCGTGATTTCGGCGTTGAGGACGATGACCTTGCTGCCCGAGACCTTCTCGACGCGGTCGGCTGTGAAGTAGATGATCGTGCCGTCCTGCGTCTGGTTGGTGAAGCCCGTGGAGTTCTCGAAGAAGCCGGCCTTGGTCTGGTAATTCCACTCGGCGCGCGAGCCCGTGATGCGCTGGAACTCGCCCTGATCGAAGACGACGTTGCCTTCGGCGAGCACCTTGTTGGTCGCCGTGTAGACCGTCACCTTGTCGGCCTGAAGGCGGTAGATGCCGATGCGCACGTCAACATTCCCCTCGTTGACGACGACGCGCGCGCCCTCCGGGCCGCTCACGGTCTGCTTGTCGGTGCGCACGTCGAGTTCGTCGAGCGCCTGCTCGACAGTCTCTCCCGGCTTGGCCTCGGGCTGGCGGCGTCGCGGGCGGATGGGCGGCTGATCCTGCTGGAGCGGGTTGACGTTGGGCGTGTCCGTGATCGGGTTCGTCACCTTGCGGTCGACGGGGTTGGTCTGCTGCGCGCGCGCGCACACGCCCGCCGCCGCGAGCAGGCAGAGGGCGGCGACGTTTGACAGCAGGAGCGACCACGCCGTGCGTCGTGCGGGACGGGTAAAACTTGTGCGCAAGATGTTGAGCCGAAGACCTCCGGAAACCGAAACAAGCGTGCGCGCCGCGGCTCTGCCGTCTGGCTCACAAGGACGCGGCGCATCCACCCGTTTCCAAAACGCGGCGATGCTAACACGCGCCGACGAGGGGCCACAAGCAAGCCATGAAGAAACGATGAAGTGAAGAGTTTGACTCACCGGCTCATTCCTCAACGAGCCGATGAGCCGATGAATCAATGAGTCAATCTCTTTACCTCATCGTTTCTACTTCATCCGCGGCTGTGATTTAATTCCGGCGCACTTCCGAACTCTGCCCCGGCAACAGCAAAGGAGTTCACTCAAATGTCCAGACTTCTCCTCGGGACGATCTGTGGAGTCATCATCGGCTTCGTCGTCGAGCGTTGGGGCCGGTAGCGCACGTCGCCGGCGTCCGGTTTTCCCCAACATCGGATACAATGCGGGGCGGTTCGTGGCTTGCCGGAGCAAGTCATCCACACTCATCCTCAGCGAACCTTTAAGATGTCCGACCGACCCTCCCTACCGGCGAAGAGCCCCAGAATTTATATCAGCTATCGCCGCGCGCTTTCAGGGACGCCGCGTCGCCGAGGTGACGGCGCAATTCCTCAAGGGCCGAGGCGAATAGAGACGAGCAGCCCCCGAAGGGGGCGGAATAATTTAGCCCACGGCGTCGGGCCGTGGGTGAAAGCAAACCGGAAAGCGACGGGAGCCCCGTCAGGGGCGAAAGAAATCCAACCTGCTTATCTCGCAGGTTGGATTTCTTTCGCCCCTGACGGGGCTCCACCGTTTTTATATCTCAGCTTACCCGCGGCCCGACGCCGCGGGCTAAATTATTCCGCCCCTTTCAGGGGCTTCAGGCGGCCAGCCAAATTTTTCTCTGCGCGGCGCGGGTCGTTTGGCACAATCATCCTGCTATCATCCCCCCAATGACCGAACAGCCCCCCGAAACTTTGCGCCTGATGATCGTGGCGGGCGAGGAATCGGGCGACGCGCATGCGGCATCGCTGGTGACGGCGCTTCGCGCGCGCGCACCGGAAACGAGCTTCGAGTTCTTTGGGGCGACGGGCGGGCGTTTGCGTGCCGAAGGCGTCGAGTCGGTCGTGCGCGACGAAGACCTCGCCATCACAGGGCTCTTGGAGATCGCGCGCGCGCTGCCGCGCTTCGTCTCCGCCTATCAGTCCTTGAAGCGCGCCGCCGTCGAGCGCCGCCCCGACGCCGTCGTGCTCGTTGACTGGCCCGACTTCAACCTCGCGCTCGCGCGTGCGCTCAGCCGCCGGGGCCAACGCGTCATCTACTACATCAGCCCGCAGCTCTGGGCATGGCGCGCGCACCGCGTGCGGCAGGTGCGCCGCGACGTTGACCTGCTGCTCACCATCCTCCCCTTCGAGGCTGAGTGGTACGCGTCGCGCGGCGTCTCGCACGTCGAGTTCGTCGGCCACCCCTTCGCCGGGGCCGTCCGCCCGCGCTACGGTCGAGAGGAGTTCTGCGCGCGCCACGGCCTCGACCCCTCGCGCCCCGTCGTCGCGCTCCTGCCCGGCAGTCGCCGCAAAGAGTTCGAGCGACTACTGCCCTTGATGCTCGACGCCGCCGCGCGGATTTCGCGTGCGCGGCCCGAAGCGCAGTTCGTCGTCGCGCTCGCCGCGCGCCGCGCGCCGGAAGAAGTGGAGGCTCTCAACGCAATGAGAAGCGGCGTCTCAAGCAGGCTCGCGGCGTTGCGCGTCACGCGCGAAGAGACGCGCGAGGCGCTCGCGGCCTCGGATGCGGCGGCGGTCTGTAGCGGCACGGCGACGCTCGAAGCGGCGCTGCTGGGGACGCCGCTCGTCGTCGTCTACAAAGAGTCCGCGCTCAACTGGCACACGCTCGGGCGGCTCATCCGCGTCGAGCACTTCGGCCTCGTCAACCTCATCGCCGGCGAGCGCGTGGCCCCCGAGCTGATGCAGGACGAACTGACGGGCGAGAGTCTTTCGGGCGAACTCCTCAAGCTGCTCGACGCCGAACACAACGCTTCCGTGCGTGTGCGCCTGAGCGCCGCCGCCGCCCGGCTCGGCGAGGGCAGCGCATCACTGCGCGCCGCCGACGCCGTGCTCCGCGCCGTCAGACAGTGGAAGGCAAAAGGCAAAAGGTAAAAAGCAAAAGTAGAAGAGAGGACTAAACGCGTCAGGTTCACCCTCTTCCCTTTGCCTTTTACCTTTTGCCTTCTTCCCGCCTTCTTCAGCTCTTCTCTTCAATCCTCGCCGTCAGTTCGCGCACCTCCCGCTTCAGCTCTTCGATCTCGTCGCGCATCCGCGGCAGGCGGCCCCAGAGCGCGTTGAGCCGCTTGTACTCGTCGAGCGGTCGGACGGGGACGCCCCACACGACCGTGCCCGCGCGCACTATCTTGCCCGGCAGTATTCCGGCCTTCGAGCCGACGACCGCGCCGCGCTCGACCCTCGCGTGGTCGCCCATCCCGACCTGCCCGCCGATGACCGCCTCCGACTCGATGACGGTGCTCCCCGAGATGCCCGTCTGCGCCGCGATGACGACGCGCTCGCCGATAGAGACGTTGTGGCCCACCTGCACGAGGTTGTCAATCTTCGTCCCGCGCCCGATTCTCGTCTCGCCCAGAGCGCCGCGGTCAACGCACGAATGAGCGCCGATCTCCACGTCGTCTTCGATGAATACAGTGCCCACCTGCGGGAACTTGTGGTAGACGCCTCCTTCGTCGCGCACGTACCCGAAGCCATCGGCCCCGATTGAAACGCAGGCGTGCAGCGTGACGCGCTCGCCGAGCGTCACTCCTTCGTAGAGCACCACGTTCGGATGCAGCACGCAGTCGCGCCCGACCACGCACCCGTCGCCGACGAACGCCCCGGCCAGTATCTGCGTGCCCGCGCCGATGATAGCGCCCTCGCCGATTGAGACATACGCGCCGACATACACGCCCTCGCCGACTTGCGCGCCCTCGGACACCTGCGCCGTCGGGTGGACAAAGGCCCCGCGCCGTGCCGCCGGGTGCAGCACTTCGGCGACGAGCGCGAAGGCGAGCTTCGGTCGCGCCGCCTCGACCACGCAACGCCCGCCCGCGTCGAAGC
>JAIVJM010000079.1:0-9933 GCA_020199995.1 Acidobacteriota bacterium
CGATGAGGCTCGGCGACGTGCTCGTCCGCGACGTGCGCGGCCTGCACAGGGGGACGCCGAACCGCACGCGCGAGCCGCGACCGATGGTCGTGCTCGGCTACAGCCGCCGCTGGCTCTACCGCCCCGAGGTCTCGATCCGCGTCCCGCGAGCCGCGCTCGAAACTCTCTCCGAGCGCGCACGCTTCCTGCTCCGCTTCAACCCGGTCGTGGACTCGCCCGACGAAGCCGACGCAACTGAGGTCTACCAGTCGTTCGCTTACTGAGCAAACGTCGAGCGCGCGCACAGCATAGTTCCAGAGCTTAAAATTGCAAAAAGTCACCTGCCTCAATTTGCCGAACTGTTACCGCCTGTCGAACGGGACAGTCGAGCTCGTCTTTACGACTGACGTGGGGCCGCGCGTCGTGCGTTACGGTTTCGCCGGCGGCGAGAACATGCTCGGCGAGTGCCCGGAGGCTTTAGTCAAGACCGAGCTGGGCGAGTGGAAGCCTTGGGGCGGGCATCGTCTGTGGGCCGCGCCCGAAGCCAGCCCGCGCAGCTACGCGCCGGACGACTATTCGGTGGAGTTCGAGTTAGAGGGCGCGCGCGGCGTCAGACTCAGAGCGCCGGTCGAGGCGGCCACAGGGATACAGAAAGAGATACACATCGCGCTCGACGAAGCGGGGAGCGGTGTCCGCCTGCTCCACCGCCTCACGAACCGGGGCCTGTGGGAGATCGAGGCCGCGCCGTGGGCCTTGACGATCATGCGCGGCGGCGGCGAGGCGATCATCCCGCAGGAGCCTTACGGAGCGCACCCCGAACATCTGCTCCCGGCGCGCCGGGTCGTGCTCTGGCGCTACACGGATTTGAGCGACGCGCGCTTCACGCTCGGTCGCCGCTACGTCCGCCTGCGTTCGGACGAGGGGGCCGCCGCCCCGCAGAAGATCGGCGTCGAGAACAAACAGGGATGGGCCGCGTACCGCCTCGGCCCACTGCTCTTCGTCAAACGCTTCGCGTACGTCGGCGGCGCGGCCTACCCCGACGACGGCTGCAACAACGAAGTCTTCACCGCCGGCTCCTTCATCGAGGTCGAGTCGCTGGCCCCGCTCACACGCCTCCAGCCGGGCGCGTCGGTCGAGCACGAGGAGCGCTGGCATCTCTTCGACGGCTTTGACGCCGGCGCGGATGAAGAGAGCCTCGACGCCGCCATCAAGCCGCTATTAGAAGGCATCAACGTAAAATGACGTCCGCTGTTCTCGCTTCGACCTCTGCGATCTCTTTCCGCGTCAGCCCGTACATCTCATAGACGATGCGGTTGAGCCGCGCCCACGCGCCCACGGTCTTCTCTTCGTGCAGCGACTCCGAGATGCCTTCGATCTCTTTCAACTCCGCGCGAAAGTTCTCGGGACGGGGGAAGAGCAGGGCGTAGAGGCCCTTGATGCGGAGCTGCGCGTGCATCCGACCGGGCTGGCCGAGCGGCCCCGTGCGGTAGAGGTAAGTAAGGAGTTTCGAGCCGAGCAGCGCTTGCAGCGCGTGGACGCAGAGGCGCGCGTCCAGAGATTTGACGACGTAAACGTTCTGGTGGGCGACGGCCAGCCCCCGCACGGGACAGACGGACGAGACGAGCTGATCGCCCGTCTTGCGCAGGATGACGCGCGGCCCCGCGTGCAACGCTGCGGAAAATTTCAGGCAGCGCGCGGACGGCAGGAAGGCGAGCCGCGGCGGCGCGAATCTCCCCGCCGTCCAATCGAGGATGAAGGGAAACGTCCCCGGCCCGCTCTCCTCCGACACCTCTTCGCGCTCCACGCGCAGCGCGTGCTCGCCTTCTGAGACCTTGAAGAGCTGGTCGCCGCGGACGAACCCTCGCAAAGCGGAGAGCCGCTTTGCGAGGGCCGTGGGGCGGAAGCCGAAGTCGCCGCCGTTGGCCGAGAGGCGTCTCCGGCTCGAACGCACGGCGGCGTCGAGCGACTCCTCAGTGAGGCTCTGCTTGCGGAGCCCTTTGAGGTCTGCGTAGAGCAGCCCGCCCGCGAGGCCCGAGATGAAAATCGCCGACGGGACGTTGAGACCACGGAAGACGCCGAAACCTAAATCAACGATGCTCGATAACCCACTGCCGAGCAGCAGGCGTCGCACGTCAGCGTAGCGCGGCAGCGTCAGCCACGTGTTCGGGACGATCATCCCGACGACCCCGCCCGGCCCTGCGAGGTCGAGCGAGGCTTCGATGAACCACTTGTATAAGTCCCTGCAACCCTCGGAGCTTCGCGCGAAGCGAGCGGCGCGCGCTTCATATGTGCGCGCGAGCGCCCTCGCTTCGTCTAACCTGCCGGACTTCTCCAGCGCCCTCGCCGGACTGCCCCTCCCGCTCAGAAAGAGCCACGGCGGGTTCCCGATGACGGCGTCGAAACTCGTCTCTTTCAAAGGCCACGCCGCGCGGCCCGCGAGCGTGTCGCCGGTCTTGAGCCGTTGTTTGAGGCGGGCGGGCGCGCGCCCACCACGGCCCGACGCGAAGAGCCCGAGCGAGAGCTTCGCCCCCCACCGCCGGGTCGAGCACTCTCAGCGCGAGAATCTCTTCCGGCGCGAGTGGCCGCCGCCGCCCGCCACGCCCGCGCCCCTCGCCGCGCACCAGCGGGCCGAGCGTGTGCTCGACCAGATAGCGCACGACGTAATCCGGCGTGTAGTAAGAGCCCGTTGCTCTGCGCGCCGACGCGCGGCCACGGCGGACGAGCCGGAACCGCCGTGCCCCCGTCGCGTCGCCCTCGGGCGCGACGGAGAATTCGAGGAGGGTTTCGTAGACGGAGCCCAGCTCACGCACGTCGAGGCCGCCGTAGTTCAATCTCTCAAGCCCCGGCCCGCGCACGCTCCCCGCGCGGCTCAAGAGGTCGAACGCGCGCGCGAGTCGTTGATCGCCGACCTTGAATCGTTCGAGAAAATCGTGCTGCTGAAGGTCAAAGAGGCCGCCGCCGAAATGCCTTGCGCTTTCGCCTTCGCGGACGAGACGGAAAAGCGACCGCAGTTGTTGCCACAGGCGCGTCCCGTCGTCAGCGAAAGCGCCGGCTTTACCGCCGCGCCCGTCATGCGCCGCTTCGATCTCGTCGCAAAGTGATGCGAGGCCGCGTGAGAGGCGGCAGGCGGCGGCCCGCGATGACACGAGGCCGCGGCCTTCGGCGTAGAAGAGGAAGAGCAGGCGATAGAGCAGGCACAGCGACTCGCGCCGAACCTCCTCAAACAGCTCGTCCGAGGCGTCGAATCCGGAAGGCGTGGAAGCAGGCGCGTGCCGCCTCCGCCACGCCGCGAGCGTGCGCGGCCTCGCGCGCAGGTCTTCGAGGAAGCCTTCGCCAAGTTCCTCTAACGCGCGCGCGGCGTTCTCCTTGAGTCTGCCGCTGCGCTCAATGACGTGACGCTCGTTCATCTGCAAACGGAGACGAATCAAAATTCCGTTGACGACTTTCGGGAGTATAGCCGAAGTGCATTGCGACAGATTCTCAAATCAACAAGGGAGCGGGGGCAGCTCTCAATCTCAACTCTATTGTGCAACCCCTTGATGAGATGTAAAGAATTTTTTACAAGCCCGCCCCGGAATTTCGCGCGCCGGGTATTGAACATCTCGCCCCGGCTGGGTAAGCTCCTCTCCAGTTATGTTGAGCAGAGAAGAGACTCTGGAAACACGCATCGAAAGTTCGCGCGAGGCTCTGGACGCATGGGTGCGAGAGGTCGTCGGCTGGCACTTCGACCCCGCGACGGGCTGCCCCTTCTGGCTCGATTACGCGAAGCGGCTCGACTGGGACCCGCGCCGCGACATCGGTTCCTACGAAGACCTCATGCGGTTCGGCTTCTTCGAGGACGAAGCCTTGCGCGGCGGCCCCGTGAGCCGTTGGGTTCCGCGCGGACTGGCTGGCCGTCCCGTCTATGTCTTCGAGACGGGCGGGAGCACCGGCGTCCCGAAGTCGCGCATCAACGTCGAGGACTTTCGGGTTGACTACGAGCTGTTCAGCCGCACGCTCCCCGACGAATTCTTCCCGCCGGGCGCGGACTGGCTGAGTTTGGGGCCGACGGGGCCGCGCCGCCTGCGCCTCGCCGTCGAGCACCTCGCGCAGCACCGCGGCGGCATCTGCTTCATGGTTGATCTCGACCCGCGCTGGGTCATCAAGCTGGTCAGGATGGGACAGCCCAGGATGGCCGAAGCCTACAAGCAGCACGTCGTCGAGCAGGGCCTCACGCTCCTGCGCGCGCACGAAAACATCCGCTGCCTCTTCACCACGCCGAAACTGCTTGAGGCGCTGTGCGAGAAAATCTCTCTCAAGAAGGCGGGCATCACCGGCGTCTTCTGCGGCGGGACTGAGATGACGCCGCAGTTCCACCGCTTCGCCGTCGAAGAGTTGTTAGAAGGCGCGTACTTCGCCCCGACCTACGGCAACACCCTGATGGGCCTGGCCGTCCACAAGCCGCGCCGCGAGGGGGACGACTACGCGGTCATCTACTACCCGCCCGCGCCGCGCGCCTTGATAGAAGTCGTGGACCCGGACGAGCCCGCGCGCGTCGTCGGCTACGGCGAGACGGGACGCGTCCGCCTGACGACGCTCACGCGCGAATTCTTCATGCCCCGCTTCCTCGAACGCGACGAGGCCGAGCGCGAGCCGCCCTGCGACGCCTACCCCTGGGACGGCGTCCGCAACGTCCGACCGTTCTCGCGGCTGCAAACGACCGTGGTCGAAGGCGTCTACTGACTACATTTTTTATGCTTCACATTCCTTTACTCCGCAGGGGCGAGCCGTACCGGAGCCTTGACGTGGCGCGCGTGCCGCATCACGGGACGCGGGAGGTCTTCGTCGAGGTGAGTCAGGCCAACGTGGGGCTCATCAGGCGCGACCTGCTGGCGCAGGGCGAGGCGCGCGAGGCGCTGGCGCGAATTCCGTCCGCGGAGCTGTTGGAGATATGCGCGCGCGCGGCGGGGCATTTCATGAGTGACGCACTTCTGTTGGGAGAGAGTGAGCAGACGGCGGAGGTTTACGTGCGGCAGGTGTCGGCGACAACAGGGCTGCCGCACGCGCTGGTGCGCCGGAACATGGAGAAGATTCGCGGCGTGCTGGCCGAGATGGGGAGCGTGCTGGCGGGGCTCACGAGAAATCTCGACCTGCGGATTCTCGACGAGGGGTTCGGCGAGTCGGGCGGGCACGCCTTGAGTTACTTCCCGCGCGCTGAGTCGCTGGGGGTGGTGCTGCCCAACAACTCGCCCGGCGTCCACGCGCTCTGGGTCCCGGCGTTCGCGCTCAAAATACCTCTCGTCCTCAAGCCCGGAAGCGCCGAGCCGTGGACGCCTTACCGCATCATTCAGGCGCTCATCCTCGCCGGAGCGCCGCCGGCAGCCTTCAGCTTTTACCCGACCGACCACGCGGGGGCGGGCGAGATTCTGCGGAGCTGCGGGCGCGGGATGCTCTTTGGCGACGCCGCGACGAGCGCCGTCTGGCGAGACGACCCGCGCGTCGAGATTCACGGCCCCGGCCACAGCAAGGTCGTCTTCGGCGCCGACCGCATTGACGAGTGGGAGAAGCACCTCGACGTTTTGGTCGCCTCGTTCGCGGAGAACGGCGGGCGCTCGTGCGTCAACGCTTCGAGCCTCTGGGTTCCGGCACACGCGAAAGAGATCGCGGAGGCGCTGGCCGAAAGACTCGCGCGCATTCGCCCGCGCGACGCCGGGGACGAAGAGGCGCTGCTCGCGCCCTTCGCTGACGCGCGCGCGGCGGCGAGCATCAACGCCTCAATCGAGGACGCGCTCCGCGAGCCGGGCGCGCGCGACGTGACGGCCTCGTACCGCGAAGGGGGCCGTCTGGCCGAGTGGAAGGGAAGCTCTTATCTGCTGCCCACCGTCATCCTGTGCGAGACGCCTGAGCACACGCTCGCGCGCAAGGAGTTCATGTTCCCGTTCGCGAGCGTCATCGAAATCAGCGATGACGAAATCCCTGAGGCGCTCGGGCCGAGCCTCGTCGTGACGGCGATCACGGAAGACGAAAGATTAATCCGCCGACTGCTTTCGTCGCCGCACGTTGACCGGCTGAATCTGGGCGCGGTGCCGACCTGCGCGGTGAGCTGGGACCAGCCGCACGAGGGGAATTTGTTCGAGCACCTCTACGGGCGCAGGGCCTTCCAGCGCGCCGCCGGCGGGCGGGGATGAGGATTCTCTACATTACAGCCGGGGCCGCGCAGATGTACTGCGGCAGTTGCCTTCGCGACAACGCGCTCGCCGCCGAACTCCTCGCGCGCGGCCACGACGTGCTGCTCGTCCCCATGTACACGCCGACTTTGACGGACGAGCCGAACGTGAGCCGCGAGCGCGTCTTCTTCGGCGGCATCAGCGTCTATCTCCAGCAGCACCTCTCGCTCTTTCGTTGGACGCCGCGCCTGCTTGACCGGCTGTGGGATTCGACGCCGATGCTCAAATGGGCCGCGCGGCGTTCGCTCCCGACGAGCCCGAAATTCCTCGGCGAGATGACCGTCTCGATGCTCAAAGGCGAGGACGGCAACCAGCGCAAGGAACTGTTCAAGCTGCTCGACTGGCTGAAAGCCGAGCCGCCCTTCGACGCCATCAGCCTGCCCTACACGCTTCTCATCGGACTCGCCAAACCGATTGGAGAAGCCCTGCGACGGCCCATCGTCTGCACGCTTCAGGGCGAAGACTTATTCCTCGAAGGTCTGCCGGAGCCTTACCGGCGCGACTCGCTCGCGCTGATTCGCGCGAACGTCAAACACGTTGACTCCTTTATCGCCGTGAGCGACTACTACGCCGCGTTCATGTCCGGCTACCTCGAAATCCCGAAAGACAAAATCAGCGTCGTCCCGCTCGGGATAAACCTTGAGGGTTACGCGCGGCGCGAGCGCGAGCCCTCGCGGCCCTTCACCGTCGGCTATTTCGCGCGAATCGCGCCCGAAAAGGGGCTGCATGTTCTGGCCGAGGCTTACCAGCAGATGCGCGCTTCGGGCGATTTGCCGGAGGCGCGTCTGGAGGCCGCCGGTTACATGGGCGCGGAGCACGAAGGCTACCTGCGCGGCGTCGAAGAAAAGATGAAGGCGTGGGGGCTCGGCGACGAGTTTCACTACCGGGGAGTCCTCGACCGCGTGCGGAAGATCGAGTTCCTGCAAAGCCTCGACGTGCTCTCAGTCCCGGCGACATACGATGAGCCGAAGGGCATCTTCCTGCTCGAAGCGATGGCGTGCGGCGTCCCCGTCGTGCAGCCGCGCCGCGGCTCTTTCACCGAGGTCATAGAAAAAACGGGCGGCGGCCTGCTCGTCGAGCCCGACGACGCGAGGGCGCTCGCCGAAGGGCTGCTCCACCTCAGCCGCGATCCCGCGCTCGCCGAAGAACTCGGGAGCCGTGGACTCGCGGGCGTGCGCGAGCACTACCGCGTCGCGCTCATGGCCGAGCGCGCGCTCGAAGTGTACGGCGGCTGCGCCAGCCGCGAGGGAAGGACTCTCCAGTTTGCTTGAAGTCTCACACCTCTCGAAAGAGTACCCGTCGCCGGGCGGCGCGCTGCCGATTCTCACGGATGTCTCCTTCAAACTTTCGCGCGGCGATGCGGTGGCCGTGATGGGGCCTTCGGGAAGCGGCAAGAGCACGCTGCTCTATGTCCTCGGCGCGCTGGAGCCGCCGACCTCGGGCGAAGTCACACTCGACGGGCAGAACCCTTTCGGCCTGCGCGCCGGGGAGCTGGCGGCGTTCAGGAACAGCCGGGTCGGCTTCGTCTTTCAGGATCACTGCCTGCTCCCACAGTGCTCGGTCATCGAAAATGTCCTGACGCCGACATTCGTCTCGAAGGGCGGCGGCGAAGACGCGGAGCGACGCGCACGCACGCTGCTCGAACGGGTGGGTTTAACGGGGCGGCTCCATCACCGCCCGGCTGAGCTTTCGGGCGGCGAGAAGCAGCGCGTCGCGCTGGCGCGTGCGCTGGTGATGAAGCCGCTCATGCTTTTGTGCGACGAGCCGACGGGCAACCTCGACCGCGACTCGGCGGAAACGGTGGCCTCGCTCCTGCTTGAGCTGCACCGCGAGCAGCAGACCATCCTCGTCGTCGTCACGCACAGCCCTGAGCTGGCGGCGCGCTTTCCCACTCAGTTCAATCTCATGGGACAGCGACTTCAACAAGCTTAGCGTGCGTGAAAAAAAAGGGAAGGAGTTGCCACCGCAGACACAGAGACAAGAAAGGAAAACGTTTTGAGAGAGGGTTGAGTCGTTCCTTTGACCCTTGCTGCTTCGTCAAGCCCGGTTTTCTTCACTCAACCCTCCCTCAAACAGAGTTTCTTCTTTTTTATCTCTGTCTCTGCGGTGACTCTATGGCAAATCCTGAAATGAGTCGTTAATGAGAACTACCGTCCTCGTCAGGCGCAATCTCGCATACTACTGGCGGACGAATCTGGCCGTCGTCTTCGGCGTGGCCGCGGCGGTGGCCGTGCTGTCGGGCGCGCTGGTCGTGGGCGAGTCGGTGCGCGAGAGCCTGCGCGAGCTGTTCCTGCAAAGGCTCGGCAAGACCGACCACGTCGTCGCCTCCAGAGGCTTTTTCCGCGAACAACTGGCGGGAGACATCGAGTCCGCCGAAGGGCTCGCGCGTAAATCATTCGGGGCGGCGTGTCCCGTCGTGTCAATCGAAGGGACGGCGACGCACGAGTCGAGCGGGCGGCGCGGGACGCGCGTGCAGGTCTACGGCGTGGACGATCGCTTCTGGAAATTCCACGGGCGCGCGGGCGACGGAGTGAAGACTCCGCAGCGCGACGAGGCGCTGCTGAGCGCCGCGCTCGCCGAAGAGTTGCAGGCGGGGGCGGGCGAAACGCTGCTCGTGAGGGTCGAGAAGCCTTCGGCCATCCCCGTCGAGTCGCTGCACGGGCGCAAAGAAGACCTCGGGCGCACGCTCCGCCTGACGGTGCGCGAGGCGCTCGCGCCCTCCGGCCTCGGCGAGTTCTCAGTCCGCCCGCAGCAGACAGCCGTGCGCGCCGTCTTCGTCCCGCTCAAGCTTTTGCAGAAGAGTCTGGAGCAGGAGAGCAAGGTCAACACGCTGCTGTTCTCGGCGGCGGCGGAAGGCGCGGGCGCGGGAGACGCTTCGAGGACTGAGAGCCTGCGCGGGCTCCTGCGCGAAAAATTCACGGTCGAGGATTTAGGCGTCAAGCTGCGCGCGCTCGACGGCGGGCGCGGCATCTCGGTCGAAAGCGAGAGCGGGCTCGTCAACGACGCTTTGGCCGAAGCGGCGTCGAAGTCCGCCGAAGGGTTACAACTGCGCCCCGCGTCAGTCTTCTCTTACCTCGCCAACACCATCCGCGCGGGCGGGCGCCAGATTCCTTACTCGCTGGTCACGGCGCTCGATTCGTCGAGCTTCGAGAAGCTGCGGGCCGCGGGCGCCCTCGCGCCCGCGGCGAAAGGCGGCACGGCGCAGTCGGCAATAGAGCAGTCCGCGAGGGAGCAGTCCGGCGTCGCGTCGTCGAGTGAGGCGGGACGCGAAGACCCTTCCCAGCCGGACATCATCCTGAACGAGTGGGCGGCTGACGATCTGGGCGCGAGGCCGGGCGACGAGTTGACGCTCGAATATTACCTGTGGGCGGACGACGGGCGACTGGTCACGCGCGAGGCGCGGTTCCGCGTGGCGGGCGTCGTGCCCGTCGAGGGCGAGGCCGCCGACCGCGACCTCGTGCCCGACTACCCCGGCATCAGCGGGACGGAGAGCCTCTCCGACTGGGACCCGCCCTTCCCCGTCGAGTTGGCGCGCATCCGCCCGCGCGACGAGGACTACTGGGACAGGTATCGCACGACGCCGAAGGCTTTCATCAGGCTCGCGCGCGGGCAGGAGTTGTGGCAGACGCGCTTCGGGCGGCTCACGTCTCTGCGTGTCAGCCCGCCCGAGGGCTCGCCGTCTGAAGGCGCGCTCGAAGCTTTCCGTTCCGGCCTGCGCGGCGCGCTCGACCCTGAGCAGGCGGGGATG
>JAIVJM010000079.1:10001-14685 GCA_020199995.1 Acidobacteriota bacterium
GCGTCGAGCAGCGGCTGCGCGAGATCGGCCTGCTCCAGTCGCTCGGCTTCCCGGCGTCGCGCGTGCGCGGGATTTTTCTGGGCGAGGCGCTGGTGCTGAACGTCGCCGGGAGCCTGCTGGGAATGTTGGGTGCGTACGCTTACGGCAGGCTGCTGATGCGTGGGCTCGGCACGTGGTGGGTCGGGGCCACGGGGACGACGGCGCTCACGCTGCACGCCTCGCCGCAGTCCTTCCTGCTCGGCGCGGCGGGCGGAGTGCTCGCGGCGCTCGTCTGTATCGTGTGGTCTCTCAGAACCCTCGCGCGCCATTCGACACGCAGCCTGCTCGCGGGGGGCGCGCTCGACGGCCCGACGACGGCGCGGCGCGCTGTTGCGAGCGGCGAAGCGTCTTTCGTCCGACGCGGCTGGTCTCGACTCGACGCGCGCCGCGCCGCGTTCGCCCTCGGCCTCGCCGGGCTGGGGCTGCTGCTCGCGGCCTCTCTGAATTTGACGGGGCAGACCGCCGGGTTCTTCGGCGGCGGGTCGCTGCTGCTCATCGCGCTGCTCTGTTTCCAGTCCGCGTGGCTCCGGCGCGGCGCGAGGACGGGCTCAATCGGCGGGAGCGGGTGGCGGCCCGTGCTGCACCTCGGCGTGCGCAACGCGACGCACCGGCCGGGAAGGAGCGTCCTGTGCATCACGCTCATCGCGTCGGCGTCCTTCCTCATCGTCGCGGTTGATGCCTTCAGGCGCGACGGCGCGGGGGGCGCGCCCGACAAAAAATCGGGCGGCGGCGGCTACGCGCTGCTGGCGCAGTCGCAGCTTCCAATCGTCCACGACCCGAACACGGAGGAGGGCAGGGAGGCTTTGAGTCTGCTGCTCGGCGGGTCGGAGACCGAGCCTCTGGGCGGCGTCTCGTTCGCGCGTTTTCGCCTGCGGGCCGGAGACGACGCGAGCTGCCTCAATCTCTACAAGCCGCGCGAGCCGCGGATACTCGCGCCGACGGGCGGCTTTCTGCGCGAAGGCCGCTTCGCTTTTCAGGATTCGCTGGCTGCCTCGGAAGAGGAGAAGAAAAACCCCTGGCTGCTCCTCGACAGGGAGTTAGCGGACGGGGCCGTCCCCATCATCGCCGACGCCAACTCGATGACTTACGTGCTCCACCTCAAGCTCGGCGAAGACTTTGTGCTGGAGCGCGGCGCGGGCTCTGAGCCCTTACGTCTGAGGCTCGTCGCGGCGCTCTCGGACAGCATCTTTCAGGGCGAGCTGATTACGTCGGAAAAGAATTTCCTGCGCCTCTTCCCTGAGCAGGAGGGACAGCGCTTCTTCCTCCTCGACCTGCCCGCGCCCGAGCGCGCGGCGGCGGTCGCGGGGGCTCTGGAAGAGAGGCTGTCGGATTACGGGTTCGACGTCGAGCCCACATCGGAGCGGCTCGCGGCCTTCCACCGCGTGGAGAATACTTTCCTCTCGACCTTCCAGATGCTGGGCGCGCTCGGTCTCGTGCTCGGCACGCTGGGGCTGGCGGCGGTGCTGCTGAGAAACGTTCTGGAGAGGCGGCGCGAGCTGGCGCTGCTGCGGGCCTTCGGCTACCGGCGCGTACACTTCGGGCTGATGGTCATCGCCGAGAACGCTTTGCTGCTCAGCTGCGGGCTGGCGACGGGGATGATGTGCGCGCTGCTCGCGGTCGCCCCCATCATCCACGCGCGCGGCGGGCGCTTCCCCCTCGCCTCTCTGGCGGGCCTCATCCTCGCGGTCGTCGCCTCAGGGATGCTGGCATCGCTGTTCGCGACCGTCGCCGCGCTGCGCTCACCCCTGCTCGCTTCGCTCCGCGCGGAGTGAGTGCGGTTGCGCGCGCGCGCACAGACAACTCTTCTTACCAACCTTGCAGTCTTCGGTAGATTATTTCTCGCCGTTCAAGTCAAACTTACGCAAGTAGTTTTCACGAGTAGTATTCAAAATAAATTGATTTCATAAAGGGCTCGGAATATTACCCCTCCCGCTCAATTTCTTTCTTGAGCCTCGCGAACCTTCGGGCGTCTAATCCGCTCGTCTGTAATCCGCCTCATTCCGACATGTAGCGGATTTTACTGAGAATTTAAAAGAGTATTTTGTGTTATACGCCCATTCGGGCGTCTTTACTGGCGGCTAGTAGTACGTCTACTATGCGTTAGAACCGGCTGGAAGCGGCGGGCTGAGACATTGGAGGTTTCATTCCGCCGCCCAGAGCCGGTCTAACAAGCGGATCAACCCGACTCGCTGGTAGCGTGCCTCTCATGTGCGTTGTATATGCTCGCGGGTTATCCCCGACGTTAGGCCGAAGGGCCGTCAGTCACAAAATCTCCTGTAGCTGTTGACCTGAACCTTTCCGCAGATGTAAAAATCACCTTGCCTTAACCATTCTTCTGAAGGAGATCAACAATGATTCGAATCTTTTTAGTGCTAGTTATAATGATTGTGGCAGTCTCTCTCTCACCGGGTCAGACAAAAGGAAACAAGACTTCGGGCAGCAATGTTCGTAATGCCATTGAAGCCGCTAACAAGAGGTTCGTTGAAGCACTTAGCAAAGGTGACGCGGCAAGAATTGCTGACATGTATGCTGAAGGCGCGCGGGTGCTGCCCCCGAACAGCCCGATGGTTCAGGGGAGGCAAAGGATACAAGAATTCTGGCAGAGCTTTATTAATGCGGGTGCTAAGCTGACGCTAAGTACGTCCGATGTTGAGGCGCAAGGGAATGTGGCATATGAGGTAGGGACATACGAGTTGATCTTTCCCGACAATAAACGTGATGCAGGCAAGTACGTCGTAGTGTGGAGGCGGCAGAAAGGGGATTGGAAACTCGCCGTCGACATCTGGAACAGTAACATGCCAGTGTCAAGCAAGTAACGGAAATATCAGGCAATCGGCCTAACAACTCATTCAACCGGAGCGGAAATAGCTTAATTGTCATCCGCAAGATTGAAGGCTTGCTTGGCTGTGTCCCGCCCGGTTAATTCGAGCGTTAGACAACATTCTATTGAACAATCTCAGAGGTCTCAACTTGTGAAATATACTCTCGTTGCTCTATCTATAGGGTTGCTTTTCATTCTCCTATCCGCCGTTCAACCTTGTGCGCAAACTACGGCTGATCCTGCGCTCTTGGCTGAAATCAACAGAATCAAAGCCGTAGATAATCATGCACACCCGCAGCGCGTCCTCCGCGGTACTGAAAAGGATGATAATTCGACGGACTATTTGGCGGCAGAACCTATGGACGTTCCCGTCCGGTTACGCCCTGACAATCCCGAATACATCGGTGCGTGGCGGGCGCTTTACGGCTACAGGTATGCGGACGCCAGCGAGACTCACCTGCGCGAATTGATGGCGGCCAAACAGCGTGTGATACTAAAGCAGGGCGACAATTACGCGACGTGGGTCCTCGACAAACTCGGCATAGAGACAATGCTGGCTAACAGAGTAGCTATGGGGCGTGGGCTTGTCGCGCCACGTTTCCGATGGGTGTCATACGTTGATGCCTTTCTCTATCCCTTAAACAACGAAAGGGCGAGTAAGGAGAACCCTGATTTCCGTGCCGCTTACATTGGTTTAGAAGCGATACTCAAACGCTACCTCTCAGAGTCGAAGCAAAGTGCTTCACCGACGACACTGGATGATTACTTGACGAAGGTGGTAACGGCGACACTTGATCGCCAGAAACGGGAAGGCGTGATCGCACTAAAGTTCGATTCTGCTTACATCCGCACGTTGAACTTCGGATTAGTACCGCACGTCGAAGCAAGTCGTATTTACTCACAACACATTAAAGGCAGCGAGCCCACTCAATCCGAGTACAAGGAGCTGCAAGATTATATCTTTCGGTATATCGCAGCTGAAGCCGGTCGGCTCAATTTAGCCGTACACATTCATGTCGGGGCGGGGGCAAGCGGTTACTTCAATCAGAACGATGCGAGTCCGTTTCTGCTCGAACACATGCTCAATGACCCGAAGTTGCGGCAGACAAAGTTCGTCTTGGTGCATGGCGGATTACCTAACGCTAAAGAGGTCAGATTTCTGCTCTATAAGCCTAACGTCTACGCAGATTTCTCCGCCCAAGCATTTCTCACCTCGAAGCGAGAACTGAGTGGAGTGATACGGAGTTGGCTGGAGTTCGTGCCGGAGAAAGTCTTGTTTGGCACTGATGCCTTTCCTATCACGCCGGAAGTCGGGTGGGAGGAAATCGGCTGGCTGACGACGACGAGCGCACGCGAAGCTCTCGCGCTTGCGCTGACAGGTATGATCAAAGACGGTCAAATAACTCGGAAGCGAGCCTTAGAGTTGGCGCGAATGGTGATGCGTGACAATGCCGTAAAACTCTACGGATGGAAAGACCATTAATTCCCCACACGGTTGTCTAGCAACTCGTTCAACCGGACTCGCAATATAGCAGCTCTCATCTTCCACGTTGATTGCTCGCCGGTTAATTTGGGCGTTAGGCTGCTGAGTTGAACGGGATTGGAGTCAGAGAAAATTGCTTTCATACTGGATAGGTAGGTCATGGCTCCGGTTATTCGGTTGGAATATTCATGGAGAAGCTATCACCCACAGGAAGTTTGTTCTCATCGCAGCACCTCATACGTCCAACTGGGATTTTCCGTTTATGCTGGCAACGGCTTATGTCATGCGGGCGCGTGTATCCTGGCTCGGCAAGCATACGCTCTTCATCCCCCCATGGGGGT
>JAIVJM010000080.1 GCA_020199995.1 Acidobacteriota bacterium
GTAATCCTGACAGGCGTAGAGCACGTCGAACCCGGCTGTCCAGAAAAGCACGACGAGCGAGAGGAGGAGAGGGGTCGCGCCGTCGAGCGCGCCGCGCACGGCGATCCAAGCCCCCGTCGGCGCTATCGACAGGCACCAGCCGAGGACGACGTGCGAGAGCGAAGTGAAACGCTTCGTGTAGGAATAGAGCAGGACGCTCGCGAGCGCGACGGGCGCGAGGATGAGCGTGAGGCGGTTGAGCATCGCGGAGGCCACGAAGAAGAGCGCCGCCGAGGCGATGGTGAACGCCCAGACGAACGAGACCGAGAGCCGCCCGGCGGGGACTGCGCGCGAGAGCGTCCGTGGGTTGCGCGCGTCGAACTCGCGGTCAGCGATGCGGTTGAAAGCCATCGCCGCCGAGCGCGCGCCGACCATCGCCAGAGTGATCCAGACGAGCTGCCGGAGCGCCGGGAACCCGCCCGCCGCCAGCACCGCCCCCAGAAAGGCAAAGGGCAGCGCGAAGAGCGTGTGCTCAATCTTAATCATTTCGAGCGTCGTGCGGACGTTCCGCGTCGTCTCCGACATCACGCGCGCGAAAGGCTGTGGGGTCTCTCTACTCAAATGCTTTTTTCCGTCACGAAGCAGGACACGCAAAAATTCAACACCACTCCCGGCTAAAGCAAAGACCGCGCCAGAAAAAAGGCCGCGTAAATTCTGCGTTCTTCGCTCACTGCTTGGCAAATCGCCGCAGCCGCGCCCGCGCCCTCGCACTCTGCCAACCGGGTCATTCGCCCCCGCCCGTCGCTTCGGGCGGCGCGGGCGTGGACGCCGCGCCCGCATCCATCCGGTGCATGTAAAACTCGGGCCGCTCGACCTCGACGAAGCCGAAGTGCCGGTAGAGTTCGTGCGCGTCGCGCGTGCCCAGAATCCAGCGCCTGAGGTTTTGCAGCTCGGAGTGCGAGAGAGTGACTTCGACGAGCCACTTACCCAGCCCCTCGCCGCGAAACTCGTCGAGCACGTAAACGTCGGCGAGCCAGGCGAAGGTCGCGTAGTCCGTCACGACGCGCGCGAAGCCGATTTGTCGCGCGCCGCGGTAGAGCCCGAAGGGCAGCGAGTTCTCGACGGCGCGCTGCACCAACTCAAAAGAGCGCCCGCGCGCCCAGTAACTCTTCGTGCTCAGGAATTCGTGGATGGCGTGTAAGTCAAGCCGCGCTCGCTCGGTGCTGATCGTGCAGTCTCCACGCTGCCACTCGTTGTAGACCATGCCGCAATCTCCGGGAATAAGCAGTAAGCGGTGAGCAGTAAGCAGTGAGCAGTTTTCAGAATTCAGGCGCTTTTGAAATCTCAAATTTGAACAAATTTCTTCTACTGCTCACTGCTTACTGCTCACCGCTTACTTTCTGAATCTCTCAGTCGCCTTCCAACGAGACGGGCGCGGTCGGGTCGCCCTTCCAGCGCGTCTCCTGCGAGTGCGGGACGCCGAGCTGATCGAGTAGGCGAAAGACGAGGTGGTCAACCAGCTCTTCGATGGTCTGCGGGCGGTGGTAGAAGCCCGGACTCGCCGGGAGGATACGCGCGCCCGCGTGCGCGAGCCGCAGCATGTTCTCAAGATGGATCGCGTTGTAGGGCGACTCGCGCACGACGAGGACGAGCCGTCGGCCCTCTTTGAGCGTCACGTCAGCCGCGCGGTGAATGAGGTTCGAGCCCGCGCCCGAAGCGATGGCGCCGAGCGTCCCCATCGAGCAGGGCACGACGACCATCCCCGCCTGCGCGTGCGACCCCGAAGCGGGCGGCGCGGCCATGTTGTCGAGCCGGTGGAAGCGGATCAATGTCGAGTCGGTGGACAGGCCCACCCACTCATTGACCGCCTGCACGTCGCCGTCCGCGAGCTTCGCCCCCGTCTCGACGCGCGCCACCACCAGCGCCGACCCCGACATGATGAGGTTGACGCGCTTGACGACGCCGCTCAGAGCCATGTGCCTGAGCGTGCGGCGGGCGTAAATCGAGCCGGAGGCCCCCGTGACAGCGACAGTCAGTTCCATAAAGAAGCTTTTGGCGTTCAGCGATTGGCTTTCAGACAGCGGGCTACCGAACTTCATAGCATGTGCGCGACGACTGCCGCGTCACCGTTCGGGCTGACCGCTGAAGGCTTGACCGCTGACAGCTCTGTGGCATCTTACGAAGCGCACATGAGAAGAGCAAGCGGGGGAGTTTCGGGCGCTCGGGGCTGGAGTGCTAGAATGCGCCGCACCTTGAAGCGGGAGAAAGATTGGTCGAGACAAGATGGACTTACAAGAACTGGAACGTCTGCTGCGGGCATACAAGACTGGCGAGCTCGGCGAAAACGAGGCGGCGCGGCGGATTTCAAACCTCCACTTCGAGGACCTCGGCCACACGCGCGTGGATCACTCGCGGGCGGCGCGGCAGGGCTTCCCCGAGGTCGTCTTCGGCGCGGGCAAGACGCGCGCGCAGGTGGTCGAAATAGTCGAGCGCCTCGCGGCCCACGCGCCGAACGTGCTCGTGACGCGCACCGACGAGGAGACGTTCGGCGAGGTGCGCAACGTCTGCACGGAGGCCGAGTGGCACGCTTCGGCGCGATTGATCCGCATCCGCCGCGACACGCAGGAGCGCGGCGTCGGCGCGGTGCTGGTCGTCACGGCGGGCACAAGCGATATCCCCGTCGCGGAGGAGGCGGCGCTGACCGCCGAGGCGATGGGCAACCGCGTCGAGCGCGTCTGGGATGCGGGAGTGGCAGGGATTCATCGCATCATGGCCGAGCGCGAGCGTTTGCAGAGAGCACGCGTCATCGTCGTCGTCGCGGGGATGGAGGGCGCGCTCCCGAGCGTCGTCGGCGGCCTCGTTGGCGTGCCCGTCGTCGCCGTCCCGACGAGCGTCGGCTATGGCGCTTCGTTCGGCGGCGTGGCCGCTCTTCTCGGGATGCTCAACTCCTGCGCGTCGAACGTCACGGTCGTCAACATAGACAACGGCTTCGGCGCGGGCTTCGTCGCCAGCCTCATCAACCGGAAGTGGGGAAATGCAGCAATGATGAACGCTGAATGATGAATGATGAATAAAAAACACAAAGCCCTCGTCCTGATATTCATCATTCATCATTCCGCATTCATCATTTTGTCTGTCGGTTGCGGAGCGCGTCGCACGCCCGACCTCGAACGCATCTTCGCGGCGGCGCGCGAGCGCACGGGCAAGCGCCCCGTCATCGTCATCCCCGGCGTGCTCGGCTCGCAGATCGTCAACCGCCGGACGGGCGAGGTGGTATGGCCCTCTGCGTTTCGCTCTACGGTGGACGGGCTCAGCCTGCCGGCGACGCCCGACCTTGCCGCGAACCGCGACGAACTGGTCGCGGGGAAAATTCTGGAGACGGCCCGGCTCGCGCGCATCGCGCCTGAGTTTTACGTCTATCACGGGCTGCTCGAAGCGCTCAGGCGCTACGGCGGCTACCGCGAGGGCGACTGGGAGAATCCCCCTTTGGAGGGCGACCGCGACACGTTCTACGTCTTCGCTTACGACTGGCGGCGCGACAACGTCGAGTCGGCGCGCGAGCTGGTGGGGCGCGTCGAGGCGCTGAAACGGAAGCTCGGGCGCGCGGATTTGCGCTTCAACGTCGTCGCGCATTCGATGGGCGGGCTCGTGGCGCGCTACGCGGCGATGTACGGCGACAGAAACCTGCCGCCCGAAGGGGCCGCGCCGCGGCCCGACTGGGGGGGCGCGAGCTTCGTCAACAAGATTTTCATGCTCGGCGTCCCGAACGAGGGCTCGGCGGAAGCCTTCGCCACGCTCATGGACGGCTACTCGGTGACCGAAGGCCTGCGCCGCCGCGTGCGACTCCTCAACAAGCTCTCGCGCGAAGACGCCCTGAGCGTCCCCTCCATCTTCCAGCTCCTGCCGCACGGCGGACGGGCGCGCTTCTACGACGAGAACCTCCAACCACTGAGCGTTGACCTCTACGACCCTGAGGGGCGCTTCCTGACACTCACGCGCCCACGCCCGCTGCGCGCCGCTGACGGTCGGCGCATCCCGCGCAAAGAGGTCGTGCGCGCCATGTACGAGCCGGGCGACGGGCGCGTCTCGCGCGAGTCAGTGCTCGGGTCGAACCTCGGCGGGGCGCGCGCCGCGGGCGGCTTCTACGGCACGCCGCTCCATATCGCCTACGCCTCCTTCGCCTGCGACTTTCACAGCGAGCTGCACAACAACCTGACCTTACAGGATAACGCGCTCACGCTCCTCGTCAACGAGATGATGAACTGACGCCAATGGGCGTTCCTGCCGACGCCGATTCTTCCCGGAGCAGGGCTCATGACTGAATCCTTCATCGTGCAGTTGTTCGTGTGCGCCGTGGCCGCCGTCTATCTCTTCGCGGCCTGCGCCGTGGCGCGACGGATGCTGAGGCGGGCGGGTTACATGGGGCCGCCTTCAAGGCGCGTGCTCGCGGCGGAACGCTTATCCCTCGCGCTCGCCTGCGCGGGCGTCCTGTGCTTCGCCTACGGCTTCTTCGTCGAGCCGTACTGGCCCGAAGTGACGCGCGTCCGCGTCGAGAGCCGCAAGCTCAAGGGCGCGACGCGGCCCCTGCGCGTCGTCCACATCTCAGACCTCCACTGCGACCCGCAGCCGCGCCTCGAAGAGCGACTGCCCGGGATCATCGCCGCCGAGCGCCCCGACCTCATCGTCTTCACGGGCGACTCGCTCAACTCGCTCGACGGACTCCCGGTGCTCCGCGCTCTGCTGCCGCGGCTCGCGCAGATTGCTCCGACCTTCGCGGTGCGCGGGAACTGGGACATCTGGAATTGGTCGAAGGATGAGCTGTTTGGCGGGACGGGAGTGCGCGAGCTGAACGGCGAGGCCGTCAGGGTTGAAGTGGCGGGCACGTCGCTCTGGATCGCGGGCGCGCCGGTTGGGGCGCCGGAGAAAATCGCCGCCGCGCTCGACGCCGCGCCGCCGGACGCCTTCAGGCTCTTTCTCTATCACTACCCTGATGAGATTCCTGAAGTCGCGGGCGGGCGGCGGGCCGACCTCTACTGCGCCGGACACACGCACGGCGGGCAGGTGGCGCTGCCGCTCTACGGCGCGCTCATCACGCTCTCGAAGTTCGGCAAGAAATACGAGTCTGGCCTCTACCGCGAGGGTGAGACGTGGCTCTACGTCAACCGCGGCATCGGCATGGAGGGCGGCCACGCCCCACGCGTCCGCTTCTTCGCGCGTCCCGAGGTGACAGTCATCGAGCTTGCGCCCTTATAGTCCCGCGAGCGCGCGGGTCTGCAACTGCGCGGCGACTTCTTCGAGGCCGACATCGGTTGACTGCTTCGTGGCGCGCTCGAAGAGCTCGACTTTGCCGTCGGTGATCTTCTTGCCGACGGTGACGCGGAAGGGGACGCCGACGAGGTCTGCGTCCTTGAACTTGACGCCCGCGCGCTCGTCTCGGTCGTCGAGCAGGACTTCGAGGCCCGCGGCGCGCAGCTCCTTGTAGAGCCGCTCGCCGGCCTCGACCAGTTCGGGCTGCTTGAGGTTGGTGACGGTGACGATCACGTCGAAAGGCGCAAGCGAGCGCGGCCAGACAATGCCGTCGGCGTCGTGGCTCTGCTCGATGGCCGCCGACAGGATGCGCTCGACGCCGATGCCGTAGCTGCCCATCACGATGGGAACCTCCTTGCCGTCCTGCGTCAGGACGCGCGCACCCATCGCCTCGGAATATTTCGTCCCGAGCTTGAAGATGTGGCCGATCTCCATCGCCTTGAAGACGTCGAGCGTGCCCGCCTCGCAGCGCGGGCAACGCTCGCCCGCCGCGACGGTGCGGAGGTCGGCCCAACTGTCAGGCCTGATGTCGCGCTCGATGTCCACGCCGCGCAGGTGTCGGTCATCCGCGTTCGCGCCGGTCGTCATGTCGCGGCGGCCACGCAGGGCCGAGTCGGCGATGATGCGTACCTGCTGCTTCGACGCGCCCGCCTTGTCGCGCGCGCCGACGCCGCCGAGGCTGCCCGCGCTCGCGCCGAGCAGTGCTTGAATCTCGTCGGGCTGCGCGGGCCTGACGGCGGAAGCGCCGATTGAATCGGCGAGCTTCGTCTCGTGCAGAGGGTGGTCGCCGCGCAGCAGCGCGAGCACTGTGAAAGGCTCCTGCGTCTCGGCCGAAGTGGCGACGTAGATGAGCGTCTTGATCTGCCTGTCCGCCGCCGCGCCGCCGGGGAAGGTCGTTAAATCAACAATCGTGCGGACGCCGGGCGTCGGGAATTCCTCGGGCGCGTCAGGCCCGGCCTCGTCTTCAATCACAGAGAGGCGCGAGGTTGCCTTCTCAAGGTTCGCCGCGTAGCCGCAGGACGCGCAGTTGGCGATGAAGTCCTCGCCCGCGTCGGTGCGCGCCATGAACTCGTTAGACTCCGAGCCGCCCATCGCGCCCGAGGAGGCTTCGACGATTGAGTATTTCAATCCGCAGCGATCAAAAATGCGCTGGTAGGCTTCTCGCTGCGCATCGAACGAGCGGTCGAGTCCCTCCAAGTCAACGTCAAACGTGTAGGCATCCTTCATGATGAACTGGCGGAGGCGCATCAAGCCTGACTTCGGTCGCTCTTCGTCGCGGAACTTCGTCTGTATCTGATACCAGACCTGCGGGAGCTGCTTGTACGAGCGTATCTCGTGGCGTGCGATTGAAGTGAAGACCTCTTCGTGCGTCATGCCGAGGCAGAGGTCTGCGCCCTTGCGGTCTTTGAGGCGGAACATCGTCTCGCCCATCACGGCCCAGCGGCCCGACTCCTCCCACACAGCCGAAGGGTGAAGCGCGGGCAGAAAAAACTCCTGCCCGCCGATGGCGTCCATCTCCTCGCGGATAATCGTCATCGCCCGTTTGGCGACGCGTTGCCCGAGCGGCAGGAGCGAGTAAATACCCGAGCCGAGCTGGCGGATATAACCCGCGCGCAGCAGCAGGCGGTGCGAGACGACCTCGGCGTCAGCCGGGTCTTCGCGGAGCGTCGGAATAAAGAATTGTGACCAGCGCATAAAAGTTTGTAGTGTCGTCTCCTTAAAATATCGGCGTCGTCCGATTAAAATAACTGACTCGGTGAACCGGCGACGGGCGCTCATTCTTGCGCACGAGGGGCGCGGAAAGCAACGTGAGAGGGAAACGAAGGAATTGAGTCATTGACTCAATCTTTCTTCCATTCCTCATTCAGCGTTTCATAAGCGACAATGCGCGCATGAGAATCGTCATCGTCGGAGGCGGCATCGGCGGGCTCTCAGCCGCGCTGGCGCTGAGGCGCGAGGGCTTCGAGCCACAGGTCTTCGAGCAGGCCCCGGCGCTGCTGGAAGTCGGCGCGGGCCTGGCCGTCTGGCCGAACGCGATGCGCGTGCTGTCGAAACTCGGCGTGGCCGAAGCGGTCTTCGAGCGCGGCGGCCAGTTGAAGCGCGCTCGCTGGCTCGACTCCGGCGGGAGAGTTTTCAAACACTTCTCATTCGAGGAAGACGACGCGCCCGCGGTCGCGCTCCACCGCGCTGATTTGCAGGGCGCGCTGCTCCGCGCGCTCCCGCCGGACTCTCTTCATCTGGGAAAAGTCGTGCGCGGCTACGAGTGCGCGCGCAAAGACGTCAGGGCGGACTTCGCCGACGGCGAATCCGTCAACTGTGACCTGCTCGTCGGCGCTGACGGGCTGCACTCGCGCGTCCGCGCACAGATGCTCGGCGAAGAGCGGCCCGTCTATCGCGGCTACACGGTGTGGCGGGGCATCACATCACTTGAACACACGGCCCTCGCGCCTGACACTGCGACCGAAATCTACGGCGGCGGCAGGCGCTTCGGCATCGGGCCGGTCGGACGCGGGCGCACTGGGTGGTGGGCGACGGCCAACGAGGCAGAGGAGGTCGAGGAGTCCGCCTCGGAGCATCGAGGGAAATTGCTGAGACTGTTCGGGGGCTGGTGCGCGCCCGTCACGGAACTCGTCGAAGCGACGGCGACCGAGAGCATCCTGCGTACCGCCACCTACGACCGCGCGCCGGTCAGGCCGGGCGGGGAGAAAAACGTCACGCTGCTCGGGGACGCGTGGCATCCTCTGACGCCGAACCTCGGGCAGGGCGGCTGCATGGCTTTGGAAGACGCCGCCGTCCTCGCCAGATGTCTCGCGAAATGCGGCGACGCGGATCGGGCGCTACGGCGTTACGAAGCTCTGAGGTATGCGCGCACCGCGACCGTCGTCAGGTACTCCCGCCGGTACGGGGCCGTCGGACAGTGGCAGAGCGCGACAGCCGTGCGGTTCAGGGGCGCGCTGCTCTCGGCGCTTCCCGAACGCGTGGGGCGGAGTTTGTTGAGTTGGGTTTTCGATTACGACGCATACGGCGTGGATGTCTGAACCCGAGCCCCGCGAGGCGCGGCAGGCGAGAGTCAGCAGAGGGGCTTCCGCCTGTCGCGCCTCGCGGGGCTCTTCGCAACGGGGTCGGTCGGAGTGTTACGCTCACTTCGCGGTTTGGAGCGCGCCCACTTCCTTCTGAAGCGAATCTATCTGACGGCGCAGCGCGTCCTTCAATTCTTCGTCGGTGGTCTTCTCGAACGCCTTCCTGAGCGCGGAGAGGTGCGCGACCTTGAGCGCCTGATCGGCGGGGACTTTGACGTCGGGCTCGACGCCCGTGCCCTCCCAGTTCGTCTTCGTGATGGGGCTGATGGCGCGGCCCGCGGGGACGAACATCTGGAAGTGCTCGTTGATGCGGAAACCCCCGCCGGGGTGCGCGCCGCCGCCCGTGGTCTCGCCGACGATGGTCGCGCGCTTGAGGTTCTTGAGGTTGTAGGAGAACTCTTCCGCGCCGGAGAAGGTGTAGTTGCTCGTCAGCACGTAGACGTCCTTGCCCGTGTAACGCTTGCCCGCGACTTCCTTCTGCGTCCAGAACTCTTCGGTGCGGTTGCCCTCGCGCCAGTAGAGGTCGTTGAGGTGGACGGGCTCGCTGCCGAAGAGGTAAGAGCAGATGAGCGCCACCATCTCGGGGTCGCCGCCGCCGTTCTTGCGCAGGTCAATGATGAGCGCGTCGGTGTTCGAGAGGAAGTTGAAGACCGAAGCCACTGTGTCCCTGCCCAGCTCGGGCGCGAAGAAGCCGCGGAAGTCCACGTAGCCGATGTTGCCCGGCAGTCGCTCGACGCGCTCGAAGCCGAAGTTGATGCGGCTCATCTCCCTTCGGAACTGCTCGCGCTCCTCGGCGGTCGGCTCCCTGCGCTCCGGCCTCGGCGGAATCGGCCGGTGCGAATAACGCACGCGGAGATGCTTGTCGCGGCTCACCTCCTGCAAGTCCGCGGTCAGCTTGCGCGCGAACTCTCTCGCGCTCGTGATCTGTTCGTACTCCTTTTTGGCGGCGCGTGCGCGCAGCGCCGCGCCCATCCGGGTCGCCGTCTCGGGGAAGACGTAGACCTCGTCCAGACGCTTGATGATGGCGTGGAAGACTTCGGCTCGCGCGGCGGCGTCAATCGTCATGTCGGGCTGCTCGGGCGGCGTCTGCCCCGGGGCGTCGCCGGGCAGGACGATCATCATGAGGGAGAGAAGGGCGGCGACGGCGACGGCGGCTCTGAGTATTTTCATAAAATGCTTCTCCTTGACTGTTGACCAAAAACGGATTCCGGTCATATTTACGTCCGAGTATAGACTAAGTTCCAAATTCTTCAAGTGGGCGCGCGTGGGGCTGTGGACTGATTGCAGGCGGGCAGGGCGTGTTGTAACATCAAACGCCTTTCAAAACAGCATTGCGGAAACGACTCCGGAAGCCCGAGAAGGAGAAGAGATGAGCGATCTGTTGAACGCGCCTCTGTCGGAAGTTGACCCCTTGATTGCACGCGCGATTGACGACGAGGTAGCGCGGCAGGCCGAGGGGCTGGAGTTGATCGCTTCGGAGAATTTCGTGAGCGAGGCCGTGCTGGAGGCGATGGGCTCGGTCTTCACCAACAAGTACGCGGAAGGGTATCCACGGAAGCGTTACTACGGCGGGTGCGAGTTCACGGACGTGGTCGAGCAGGCGGCGATTGACCGCGCGAAGGAGCTGTTCGGGGCCGAGCACGCCAATGTCCAGCCGCACAGCGGCGCGCAGGCCAACATGGCCGTCCTTCTCGCCGCCCTTCAGTACGGCGACCAGATTCTCGGCATGAACCTCTCGCACGGCGGACACCTCACGCACGGGCACCCTCTGAACTTCTCCGGCATCAGCTACAAGGTCGCCGACTACGGCGTCTCGCGCGAGACTGAGCAGATAGACTACGACGAGCTGCAACGCATCGCCGAAGAGAGCCGCCCGAAGCTCATCATCTGCGGTGCGTCGGCCTACCCGCGCACGATTGACTTCGAGCGCATCGGGCAGATCGCCGCGTCGGTCGGCGCGCGCGTGATGGCCGACATCGCGCACATCGCCGGCCCTATCGCCGCGGGCCTGCATCCCTCGCCCATGCCGCACGCCGACTTCGTCACGACGACCACGCACAAGACGCTGCGAGGCCCCCGCGGCGGCCTCATCCTCTGCCGCGCGGGCGCGGAAGGAGCAATCGCCAAAGAGGTTGACCGCAAGGTCTTCCCCGGCGTGCAGGGCGGCCCGCTCATCCACATCATCGCGGCGAAGGCCGTCGCCTTCGGCGAGGCCCTGAGAGACGACTTCAAGGAATACCAGCGGAGTATTCTGGCGAACGCTTTGACGCTCGCCGAGGAGTTGAGCGCGCAAGGGTTCAGGCTCGTCTCGGGCGGGACGGACAATCATCTCGTCCTCGTTGATGTCTTCATGGGCGGCAAGGGCGTGACGGGCAAGGTGGCCGAAAAGGCTCTCGAAGCAGCGGGGATTACCGCCAACAAGAACACCATCCCCTTCGACACCAACAAGCCCTTCGTCGCCTCGGGCATCCGCCTCGGGACGCCCGCTTTGACGACGCGCGGGATGGGCGAGGAGGAGATGCGACAGGTCGCGCGGCTCATCGCCGCCGTCCTCCACGAGCCGGAGTCCGAGGAGGTGCGCAAACGCGTGTCAGAGTCCGTCCACGAGCTCTCGGCGCGCTTCCCGCTCTACCCGAATCGCCTCAGGCAGAGGCCGCCCGAGATCGAGGCGATGGGCGCGGACTGAACGAGCACACACGTGGGGGGTGTGCTGGTTTCTCGTCATGCATACGGTGGCATCCTCGCTCGACACACACACTTGCCC
>JAIVJM010000178.1 GCA_020199995.1 Acidobacteriota bacterium
CCGCCCGAGGTCGCGGCGCGCTACGCCCCCGATTTGGTGAAGGACCCGGTTCACGTCTTCATCTCGCAGTGGTACTTTGTGCCGTTAATTTTGCTCGGGCTCCTGCTGTTTGCGGTCGGTGGCTGGACCTATGTGCTATGGGGCATCTTCTTTCGCACCACGTTCGGGTTGCACATGACCTGGCTGGTCAACTCGGCGACGCACATGTGGGGCTCGCGCCGCTTCGAGACGCGCGATGATTCGCGTAACAGTTTGTGGGTGGCCCTCTTGACCTTCGGCGAAGGCTGGCACAACAACCACCACGCGCACCCGACCGCCGCGCGCCACGGCGTCGCCTGGTACGAGATTGACTTTAACTGGTGGGGCATACGCACGCTCCAACTACTCGGGCTGGCGAAAGGGATTAAGTTGATCGGCCTCGACAAGAGAAGGCCGGCGCGCGATTCCGGTGGCGATGTACAGCCGGCTCAAAAGGCCGCTTGAGCTAAAGAAAGCGCTGAGTGCTGAGTGGAGTTTTGGAGGCTCGCCGGAGTTAACTCTCGGCGAGCCTTCTGCATTTTGGATTCTTCGTGCACCCGAGCAGCCATTAGGACTCGCCGCTTCATTGACACTCCGTTTACAATAACTGTCATGCGCGTTCCTGGTCGCCGCCGCTCTATCGTCTTTTTCACCACGCTCGGCGTATGTCTCGTTGTGCTGACCGTGGTGCTCAACGTCGGGTGGATTCTGCTCAACTGGCGGCAGGTGGCGCTATTAGTTTTTGGGATCATCTTTTTCATCGCGATCATCGCCGGTCTAGTTCTTAACACGACTTTTCTAGTGCGCGAGATACGTCGCAACGAGCAGCAGGATAGTTTCCTGAACGCCGTCACACACGAACTGAAGACCCCGCTCGCCTCGATCCGTCTTTACCTTGAAACGCTACAAACGCGCGAGGTGGACGCCGACAAACGGCGCGAGTTTTATGATGTGATGATGGCTGATAGCGACCGCCTGCTCCACACGGTCGAGCAGGTGTTGCGGGCCGGGCAGATCAGTCATCGCGGACGGCCGCGCAACGCTTCGCCCATTGATCTCGCCGAGATGGTGCGCAGCTGCCTTGACCTTGCGCGCATCCGCTATCACCTGCCCGCGGATGCGTTTCGCTTTGCCGAATCATTTAACGGCGAAGAACGTGCCGTGGTCACGGGCGACGAAGAAGAACTGCGCGCCGTCGTCCTGAACCTGATTGATAACGCCGTCAAGTATTCGGGCGAAGAAGTAAGGGTTACGGTCGAAGTAGCGACCCTCGACGCGAAGCATGTCGCGGTGCGCATCATCGATCAGGGGGTCGGCATCGCGAGCGGAGAACTCAAACGCGTTTTCAAACGCTTCTACCGCGTGCCGGGACAGACCATGCAGCGTGTCAAAGGCACGGGGCTCGGCCTCTTCATCGTACATTCAATTGTCAAGAAACATGGCGGTCGTGTTTTCGCCGAAAGCGCCGGCGAAGGACGCGGCAGCACGTTCACGATTCAACTCCCGGGAGCACGGAAACAATGAGCGTGGTGTTGATTGTCGAAGACGAGCGGCATCTTGCTGACGGCCTACGCTTCAACCTCGAAGCCGAAGGGTATCGCGTCGATACTGTAAGCGACGGCGAAGCGGCGCTTCAGGTGCTGCTGCCGGCGAACGAGGAACGTTACGACGCGGTGGTGTTGGACGTGATGCTGCCGGGCGCGAAGGACGGCTTCGCCGTTGCCCACGAACTTCGCCAAGCCGGGCAGTTCGTTCCCGTGTTGATGCTGACGGCGCGGGGTCGCCCGGAAGACGTGTTGCGCGGATTCGAAGCCGGCGCGGATGATTACCTGCCGAAGCCGTTCGAGCTACGAATACTGCTCGCGCGTTTGCGCAGCCTGCTGCGGCGGCGCGAGTGGACGCACCGCGACCACTTCGGATCGCTGATCGGATCGTCCGTTTGACTTTGATGGAAGCCGAGTTGTTACGTTACCTGGTGCGACACGCCGGGAGGGCCGTGTCTCGGAAGGCGATGCTCGAAGAGGTCTGGGGCCTACGCGAAGATACGGACACGCGCGCCATCGACAACTTCATCGTCCGCCTAAGGCGATACATCGAAGTTGATCCGTCTAAGCCCAGACACTTATTGACGGTCAGGAGCGTCGGCTACCGCTTCGTTGCCGAGCCGAAGTAGCTTCGCCAGATCAGGTATTCTGCTCGAAAGTATTTACTTACATCTTGTAATTTTCAGTTTTGGGCTTAAAATCTAACTGTCCGAGAACAATCAAACGTGACCGTCTATTTAGAACTGAGGAAGCGAAACAGACGACTCATTGCTATAGGACAATCCTCCTTGAAACATAATGAGGGGCTGAGTTCACTTTCCCTCAGTATTTAATATGGTGTGGCACACGGAGCAATACCAACCATTGCTTATTCCGTAGTTCTCTGGACCTGGAGGCCTCCAGTTGCTTACATCAGGCTTATTGGACCCTCATAGGGTTGATGGGTTAGTGTCGGCCTTTTTCAGAAAATTACAAGATGTAAGTACTGACTTACATCTTGTAATTTTGATTTAGGTTAAAAGTCACTCATGCTGCATGAGCCATCTCTCCAAACAAGAATTTGAACAGTTCTGCCGGATTAGGTTCATGCGTCAGTATCTTATGCGAGGTCAGGATCAACTCTTCAATCACCCACTGCGCTTGTCTTCTCACAGCAACGCCGATGGTTTTCAGTTTGCGTTGCCACGTCTGATACGCAGGTGCTTCCAACATGTCGAGTTTCAGCAGACTATACGCGCAGAAGACCAGGTACCAATGTTTTCCGATGGCCGCTTCGCTTCGGCACTGATAGTCAGAGAACCCCAACTGTTGCTTCGCATCTTTGTAAAAAACCTCGATAGAAAAGCGACCGCCATAGGTGCTGATGATCCGCTTCGCTTCCCAATGGATCTGTCTGGTCACCAACACGGCCGGGCTTCCCGTGCATTGCGCGGTGTCGAAGCTAATCACCAGTCTC
>JAIVJM010000346.1:0-3301 GCA_020199995.1 Acidobacteriota bacterium
GGCGCGGTAGAGCGTAGAGACTTCACGCAGGAGGACGCCCATCGACCAGCCGTCGCTGACGATGTGGTGCATCGTGAAGAGCAGCATGTGCCGCCGGTCGGAGAGCCGAACCAGCGCCGCGCGAACAAGCGGCCCGCGCGAGAGGTCGAAGGGGCGGCGCGCCTCCTCCTCCGCCAGACGGCGCGCCTCCGCCTCGCGTGCCGAGTCGGAGAGAGAGCCGAGGTTAATGACCGGGAGGGTGAAGCGGGCGTGCGGGTTGACGACCTGCATCGGCTGGCCGTCAACTTCGACCAGCACGGTTCGCAGCGACTCGTGGCGGCGCGTTACCTCGTTGACACACCGCTCAAGGGCCGCTACGTCGAGGCGGCCTTCGAGGCGCAACGCGCCGGGTATGTTGTAGAGCGGGCTTCCCGGCTCCAACTGATCCAGGAACCAGAGACGCTGTTGGGCGAACGAGAGGGGCGTGGGGTTCAGGGCTGCGCGCCTGGGTATCGGTTGCGTCTCGGCGCTCGGGGCCGGCTCGCGTTGCAGGCGCTTCTTCAGCTTCTCCTGCTGCGCCGCGGAGAGTTTCGAGCGGCGCGCGGATAGCTCCGCCCGTCGGGCCTGAACCTTCTTCTCCTTCTCCAATGGGCGCGCGGCTTGCTGCCCGTGTGCCGACGCGTCGGAGGCGTCGAGCGCGCCGGGCCTGCGCGGCGGCGTCTTCGTGGAGATGACGACGGAAGGCAGAAGGCGCTCGGGCAGTCTCTTTTGAAGGTGTCGCCGCAGTTCGCCGTCGGCGCGCGCGCCTTCGCCCGCGACGTACGCTATCAGGAGCGTCTCGCCGTCGCCGTCCGCGTGCGCGGTGACGAGCGCCTCGCGCACCTGCTCGTGCGAGGCGAGCGCGGCCTCCGTCTCGGCCGCATCGACTTTGGCGGGCGCGGCCTCCGACGCCCCGTTCGTGCGCCTTACCAACTCCAGCGTGCCGTCGGCCCTGTACTTCGCTAGGTCGCCCGTGCGGAAGAGGCGCGCGCCGCGAGCGCCGCCGAACGGGTCGGGGATGAAGCGCCCGGCCGCCGTCTCGGCGCGAGTGATGTGCGCGTCCGCGACCGACGCCTCGCCGGCGTAAATCTCTCCGACGATTCCGACGGGCACGGGCCTCAAAGCCTTGTCGAGAACGTAGAGACGCGCGCCCGCCTTCTCCGACGCGCCGTCACCTTCGGCCGCGTCGCCCGCTACGGCCGACTCTCCTTCGCCCTGCGCCGCGGCCGACAGTGACAGTTCTCCGATCGGCCTGTCCGGGTCGGCGGCGATGCTCGCGGAAAGGTTTTCAAAATACCTCGCCATGCGCGAGACGGTCTGCGGCTCGAACAGGTCTGTGTTGTAGACGAACGTCCCGGCGAACTCCCGCCCGGTGTCCATTATCGTCAGCATCAGGTCGAACTTCGCCTGAACGTTCCCCACTCCGTCGCCCACGCCGCTGACGCGCAAGCTCGTGCCCGGAGAAGGCGGCGGCGTGGGGGCGAAGCCGAACGTGACCTGGAACAGGGGCATGTGGCTGAGACTCCGCTCCGGCTGTAGCTCCTCGACGAGCATCTCGAAGGGCACGTCCTGGTGCGCGTACGCCCCGAGACTTACTTCTCTAACTCTCCCGACCAACTCCCTGAAGCTCGGGTCCCCCGACAAGTCCGTCCGCAGCACCAGCGTGTTGACGAAGAAGCCTATCAGCGCCTCGGTCTCGGCGCGGTTGCGCCCCGCGATGGGCGAGCCGACGACGATGTCCGCGAGCAGCGTCATGAAGAGCGTCGCGCCCTCGCGCCGGCTCAGCCTCTTCAACTCTTCGGAGACCTCTTTCGAGAGCCTGACGTTCTCCGTCGCGCCGCGGAAACTCTGCACGGCAGGGCGCGGGCGGTCTGCGGGCAGTTCGAGCACGGGCGGGGCACCCGCGAGCTGCCGCTTCCAGTAGGAGAGCTGTTCTTCGAGCACGTCGCCCGTCAGCCACCGGCGCTGCCACTCCGCGTAGTCCGCATACTGTACGGGCAGCTCCGCGAGCGGCGAAGCGTCGCCGCTCGAGAACGACTCGTAGAGCAAGACCACTTCGCGCGTCATCACGGCGAGCGACCACCCGTCCGAGACGATGTGGTGCATCGTGAAGCAGACGACGTGCTCCTCCTCGCTCAGCCGCATGAGCGTGGCGCGCACGAGCGGCCCGCGCGACAGGTCGAAGCGCCAACGCGCCTCGGCCGCCGCCACGCGACGGACTTCCGCCTCTCGCGCCTGCTCGCATAGCCCCCCGAGGTCTATGACCGGCAGCGGCACGCGCGCGGCGGTGAGAATCACCTGCGCGGGCTGGCCGTCGGTCTCCGCGAAGACCGTGCGCAGCACTTCGTGGCGACGGACTATCTCGTTGACGCTCCGCCCGAGCGCGGACACGTGCAGCCTCCCCTTAAGCCGCAGCGCCAGGGGTATGTTGTAGAGCGGGCTCCCGGGTTCGAGTTGATCTAAGAACCATAGGCGCTGCTGCGCGAACGAGAGGGGCATCGGGCCGCCGCGGGGGCTGCGCTTGAGAGGGGGCGACTGCATCCCAAGCCCCGCGCCCAAGGCCGCCTCAACACGCTCCGCGAGCCCGCGCACGGTCGGGTCTACGAACAGTGCGCTCAGGGGCACATCGACGTGGAAAGCCTCCTGCATGCGCGAAATCAAACGTGTCGCTAAGAGCGAGTGGCCGCCGAGGTCGAAGAAGTTGTCCGTGACGCCGACGCGCTCGATTCGCAGCACCTCGCTCCAGATGCCCGCCAGCACCTCCTCGGTCGGCGTGCGCGGCGCGGCGTAGTCCGTCTCGCCTTTGCCCTCCTGCCCCTCCGGCTCGGGCAGGGCCTTCCTGTCCACTTTGCCGTTAGGGGTCAGCGGGAGGGCATCCATCGGCACGAAGGCGGATGGCACCATGAACTCGGGCAGCCTCTCCCTCAGACGCGTCCGCAGCTCGCTCAAAGCCGCCGCCCCCTGCTCTTCGTCGCTCACGAGGTAGGCGACCAGACGCTTCTCCGCCCCCTCCCCCCTCGCTACCACCACGGCCTGCCTCACACATCCGACGGACTCCAGCGCCGCCTCGACCTCGCCGAGCTCTATGCGGAACCCCCTCACCTTCACCTGATGATCTATGCGCCCGAGGTACTCCAGCTCCCCGTCGGCCAAGTACCTCACCAGGTCGCCAGTCCGGTAGAGCCGCGCCCCCGCCTCCCCGCCGAACGGGTCCGGGATGAACTTCTCCGCCGTCAGCTCCGGCCGACCGTGGTAGCCCCTAGCAAGCCCCTCGCCTCCTATC
>JAIVJM010000346.1:3462-6378 GCA_020199995.1 Acidobacteriota bacterium
GCTCGAAGACCGAGAGGTCGAAGCAGATGGACGTGGAGGCCAGCACCGCCGACAGCTCCTCGCGCGAGAAGGTGTCGAGCGACCAGCGGATGAAGACCGACGCGCTGCGGTGCGTGATCATGACGCCTTTAGGCCGGCCGGTGGAGCCGGACGTGTAGATGACGTAGGCCGCGTTCTCGGGAGAGAGAAGGTTGTCCGGGTTATCGTCGGGCTGCCGGGAGACGAGCGCCCAGTCCGCGTCGAGGCAGAGGACGTGCGCGCGGTGTGGAGGCAAGCCGCCGAGCAGCGAGGACTGCGTGAGCAGCACCGAGACCCCGGAGTCGTCGAGCATGAAGGAGAGGTGCTCCCGCGGGTACTGCGGGTCGAGCGGGACGTAGGCCCCGCCCGCCTTGAGGATGCCGAGTAAGCCGACGAGCATCTCGGCCGAGCGCTCGACGCAGACGCCGACCCTGACCTCCGGCCCGACCCCAAGGGAGCGGAGGTGGTGCGCGAGCCGGTTGGCGCGCGAGTCGAGCTCACGGTAGGTGAGGTCTTCGCCGCCGGAGATGAGTGCAACGGAGTCGGGCGTCAGCTCAACCTGGCGCTCGAAGAGCAGGTGGAGGCAGCGGTCGCGCGGGTAATCGCGGCGCGTGTTATTCCACCCGACGAGTAGTTGGTGCTCCTCATCCTCGCTCAGTAATGGCATCTCGGAGAGCCGCGCCTCGGGCCGCGCGGCCGCGGCTTCGAGCACGCGGACGTACTGCGCCGCCATCCTCCCGATGGTCTCCCCGTCGAAGAGGTCGGTGCTGTACTCCAGTGCGCAAGTGAGTCCCGCCCCGCCCTCCGAAACGCTGAGCACCACGTCGAACTTCGCCGTCCCGCTCTGCGCCGCCGCCCCGCTCACCCCGAGCGACTCCCCGCCCCCCGCCTCCGCGCCCGGCGCGTTCTGGAGGGCGAACATCACCTGGAAGAGCGGCGTGTGGCTCAGATTCCGCTCCGGCTGCAGCTCTTCCACCAGCATCTCGAAGGGCACGTCCTGGTGCGCGTACGCGCCGAGGCTCACCTCCCTGACCCTCGCTATCAGCTCCCTGAAGCTCGGGTCCCCCGACAAGTCCGTCCGCAGCACCAGCGTGTTGACGTTTAAGCTCCGCCGTCAGCTCCGCCGGGACTGTGAAGGTGTGAGTCGCGCCGCGCAGGCTCCGCACCGCGGGGCGCGGCCTGTCCGCCGGCAGCTCGAGCACGGGCGGGGCACCCGCGAGCTGTTGCTTCCAGTACGAGAGCTGCGTTTCGAGTACTTCGCCCCTCAGCCAGTTGCGCTGCCACGCCGCGTAGTCCGCGTACTGTACCGGCAGCGGCGGGAGCGGCGAAGGCCGCCCCGCGTTGAAAGCGCGGTAGAGTGCAGAGACTTCGCCGACGAGGACGTTCATCGACCAGCCATCGGAGATGATGTGATGCGTCGTGCAGAGCAGCACGCGGCTGTCCGCGCCCGTCCGCAGCAGCGTCGCGCGCATGAGCGGCCTACGCGAGAGGACGAAGGGCAGTCGCGCCTCATCCTCGGCGAGGCGACGCGCCTCCCACTCGCGCGTCGAGTCGTCGAGCGTGCGGAGGTCTATGACCGGGAGAGTAAAACTGACGTGCGGGTTGACGACCTGCGCGGGTCGCCCGTCGACCTCCACGAGCACCGTGCGCAGCGACTCGTGCCGGCGGACGACTTCGTCGATGCAACGCTCCAGGACCGACTCGTCTACGTGGCCTTCCAGCCGCAGCGCACCCGCTATGTTGTAGAGCGGGCTGCCCGGCTCCAACTGGTCCAGGAACCAGAGCCGCTGCTGCGCGAAGGAGAGGGGCATCGCGCCCTCGCGCTCGACAGGCACGAGCGGCGGCGCTTGGAGGCCGCGGCTCGCACGCATCTCCTCCTCGACGGCGCGAGCGAGCCCGGCCACCGTGGGCGTCTCGAAGAGGCGGCGCAGGGGGAGCTCGACCCGGAAGGCATCGCGGACCCGCGACATCAACTGCGTCGCGAGCAGGGAGTGGCCGCCGAGGTCGAAGAAGCTGTCCGTGACGCCTACGCGCTCGACCCTCAGCACCTCCGCCCAGATGGCCGCCAGCACCTCCTCGACGGGCGTGCGCGGCGCGACGTACCCCGCCTCCGCTCCCCCGCCCTGCCGCTCTGGCTCGGGCAGAGCCTTCCTGTCCACCTTCCCGTTCGGCGTCAGAGGCATCTCGGAGAGCCAGACGAAGGCCGAGGGCACCATGTATTCCGGGAGCCTCTCGCGGAGGAACGCACGCAGCTCGCCCTCGCCGCCCGCCGTATCGCGCGAGCCGACGAGGTAGGCGACGAGGCGGCGGTCTTCGGCCGTCTCACCCAGCACGACGACGACCGCCTGCCTCGTCGGCGCGCAGTCCGTGAGCCCTTCGCTCGGGCGGCCGCTGGCGAACGTCAGGACTTACATACTGGACGGGCATATGAGGCCGGCGCCCGTCGGCGTCGCGGGCGAGCTCTGCATCGGGGGCGAGGGGGTCGGGCGCGGCTACCAGCGGCAGCCGGGCTTGACGGCCGAGAAGTTCGTCCCGGACCCGTTCTCGGCGGAGCCGGGCGCGCGACTCTACAGGACGGGCGACCGCGCGCGCCACCTCGCCGGCGGGGAGATCGAGTTCCTCGGCCGCGCGGACGATCAGGTGAAGGTGCGGGGCCACCGGATCGAGCTCGGCGAGATCGAGGCGACGCTGCGCGGGCACGAGGGCGTGGGGCAGGCGGTCGTCGTCGTGCTGGGTGAGACGGCCGAAGACCGCCGCCTCGTCGCCTACCTCGTCGGCTCGCGCGATACGGCGGTCGGCGAGGGCGAGCTGCGTGCGTTCCTCCGCGAGAGGCTCCCGGAATACATGGTGCCCTCGGCCTTCGTCTGGCTCTCCGAGATGCCTCTGACGCCGAACGGG
>JAIVJM010000179.1 GCA_020199995.1 Acidobacteriota bacterium
CTGATGTCTGGACACATTTGAAAAAGTATAGCGGTTTGCAATTTGACGCGACCTGCCCCTCCTCACTCAACCGCAAATTGCTATAAGAAGGCCGGAGAGGCTGTACCCTCTCCGGCCTTGCATATTCGGGAAGCCGCCGCCCCGCGAAGAACGGCGGGGCCGTAAGTTTTAACAAGGGACCCAGCCGTTACCGCCCGGGTCCGCGCAACAAACGTCGATGATCTCCGACTGCTGGTACGGCGAACTGCTCCCCGTGAAGTCCCTGCTGATGCCGTTACAGTCCACGTAGCGGCTGCCGACCTCCTGCGTGTAAGTCGCGTCGCTATAGTAAGTGATTTGGTACGAGTAGTACGCGGCCGAAGAACTGACCCTGCTCGACGGGATCAAAGCGGCCGTCAGGATCAGCGCCAGAGACGCCGCGAAAACAACTCGTCTCATTGCCCTGCGAAATCGGTTCATGGCTCCTCCTCTATGTGTGGTCTGGTGGCGACGTTAATCGCGCGGTAAGGTTGAGGCCCAGTCTACGCAGCCGGAGGCCGACTGTTACGCCCGGACGGCAGCTTACTCCTGTGGCTCGGCCGCAGTCAATTACAAAGAGCTATAAGCCAGTGGTCACGAGTTACACTCGTGTGAGAGCATTGGTTCTGCCATGAAACAGTGCTCTATGACCACACGCCTGCGCGAGTATATCAGCCTTGTTTTGCCCAACGCACACGGGCATCAACAGAAGGCTGTCTGTGATTTCGTGCTCGCCCTCATCTCTGTGCAGAGTTGCTGTCAGGCAACCCTCGCCAGATTCTTTGACAACTTTGAAGCTGCCTCCAAGCGAGTCTCGCGCCTGTTACACAACGCGCGTTTGCTGCCCGACGAGTTGGCGCACGCGCACGCCCGCGCCCTCTGCCAACAACTGCCGCTCGAAGGCTGCGTGCGAGTGTCGCTCGACTGGACGACGGAAGACTCGCAACATCTGTTGATTGCTTCGGTGCGGGTCGGGCGGCGCGCCGTCCCGCTTTATTGGCGCGCTTACCACGACTCCGAGTTGAGAGAGCGGATGACCCTCTACGAGCGAGAGTTCGTGCGTCTCCTCTTTAACGAAGTGCTCCGAGGAGTCGCGCGTCGCCGACTTCTGCTGACGGCAGACCGTTGGTTCGCCGACGTGGATCTGCTCGATGTGCTGGATGAGATGGGCATCTCCTACGTCATTCGCACGAAGTCGAACTACAAGGTGCGGATAGGCGAGGCATGGCGCAGACTTGATTCTTTGTCGTGGCGGGGCAATCAAAGACGACGCGCCTGGGGTCGGGTCTGGTACGCGGAGACTGACCCGCGCCGCGTCTTCCTCGCGCAATCGCGCGCACGTGACGCGAAAGGGAGATGGGGCGTCTGGCACTTGCTCTCGAATCGGCCCTTGTCGGCTTACGGGATGGCGGCGGAGTACGCCCGCCGCTTCACGTGCGAAGAAGGCTTCCGCGATGGCAAACGCCTGCTCGGTTTTGTGCGAACTCGCGTCGCCTGCATCAAGGCGTGGTCGCGCATGTTCCTGCTGGTGGCGCTCGCGCTCGCGGTGCTGACGCAACTCGGTTGCGCGCTGGTTCGGAACACGGCTGGCGCATGGTTGCTGCGCAGAGTGCGGTCGCGCCGAAATGTTCGCTCGGAGTTGAGCCTGGTGCGCAGCATCGTCGAGTTGCTGGCGCAGGGTGAGGACTTGTGGCGGTTGCTCGATCATCAATCTCGGCTTAACCTGGAGGCCGGTTTATAAATGTGTCCAGACTTCAGCGGGCTTATAGTTAGGTGATTATCTACTTGACTCAAATTCGGCAGTTTATCTCACTCTGCCGTTGAAAATAACTGGAGCATTCTAAGCCGCCTGTCAGGTAGGTGAGTCAAGTAGATAATTACCAAAAATAAGGTTA
>JAIVJM010000252.1 GCA_020199995.1 Acidobacteriota bacterium
ACGGAGTTGGGCGTAAAAAAGGCGGCGGCGCGCGCGTTGAATTGATTACCCTATGGAGACGAGGATATCCCATAGAGACACAAAAGAGAGGGGCAGGGTCAGTCGAAGAGGAGGCCGTCAATCACGCCTCGAATCTCGTCGACCGCGATGGGCTTGAGGAGGTAGGCGTCGCAGCCGACCTCGAGCGCCGCTTCCTTCATGCCGTAGGTGTCGAAGGCTGTGACCGCCACGATCGGCACGTCGCCGCACCGCTCCGTGAGCTCTCGGATCCGCGCGATGGCGGCCAGCCCGTCCAACACCGGCATGTTCAGGTCCATCAGGATCAGGTCGGGGCACTCCCGCTCCGCCGTCTCGACGGCCTCGCGCCCGTCGGCGGCTTCGATCACATAGTAGCCCTCTGCGGCGAGGGTGCGGCGCAGTATCTCGCGCGTGTCAGCCGAATCGTCCACGATCAGGATGGTCTTATCGTCCATTGCGATCACCGCGAGGGGTCTCTCCGGGCGAGTTCAATCGGGGGGGGTGATTTAAGGGGCAGGCGGATTGTAGCACGCGTGCCGGCGGGATATAAAGCGTTGATGTGAGACCACGAGGGATCGTTGAAGGCTTTGCCTAAAACAGGGCGTCGGCGCGCGCGTTGAATTCCTACTGCTCGTCGGAGAAGAGAAGCACGCTGGGGTGCGGATTGAGACTGACGAGTCAATCCGCAATTTGCATTGTGGGGGTATAAACTGCGCATAACTGAATAATGAATTATTGCTGGATGGGTTGACTACGAGATACCTTTCGTCCGGCATGCCGGGCAAGCTGCTTTATCGGTTCGCAGTCTGGACGAGCAGGTTAACGGTGTCTGAAAATCCGAACGTTCGTCCCTGTAATGAGCTTGGGGAATTGAACGACGAGGTTGATGATAAGGAAGCGCGGTTTGGGACGTATGACAGTTGTCGTGGAAGGAGCGAAAGGTGGAAGGATTAAACTCGGGCGAGCAGGCCGAGCGCGTGATTCTCGAGATCGAGCGCGAGGTGATGTCGGCGATTGAGAGGAAGGACGCGGAGGCTTTGGGTCGAGTCCTCGGCGAAGATTTCGTCTACCGGACGCCCGCCGGCGAGGAGCTGTCGAAGGAGGCTTTCCTGAAGAACATCGCCGCCATCCCCTTCGAGATTTTGTCCGTCCGCGGCGAGGGGTTAAAAGTCAGCGTCTTTGGCGAGACGTCTGTGTTGACGGGCGTTCAGATCGCCACGGCGCTGACTGAAGACGGTCAAGAAGAGTCGGGCCGGGGGGCCTTCACCGACGTCTTCGTGAGGCGCGGCGACCGCTGGCTGATGGTTCTGGCTTACGACGTGGAACTGCCCGCCGCGCCGCCGGAGAGAGCTGAGGAACAGTGACGCGCGCGTCGAAATATGGGCGGAAGCATCCGGCAAGACACATCCGCGAGCCGGGGCGTGTCGTCGCGGCGTGGTGTGGGTCAAGCTCGACCGCCGACGGAAGGTCGTCGAGGCGCATTCAGAGCTTTACGAATCGTGCTGGCTGCCGGTAACTTCGGACGACGGGCCCAAAGTCAACGGCCAGCGCCTTCTGTTGATATTAGACAACCTGCGCGAGTGGGTTCAAAAAGAGGTCGGCTACGACGCCGAGAGGCCGGAGGAAGGACTGACGTTCGAGTTCTTCGTCATGCCAAAGGACTCCCCCTGAGGGCTCAGGATTGAGAGGGACTTGAGATGAGAAAACCAGCATACCTCGCCGCCGCGCTCGCATTGCTCGTGCTCTTCGTGCCGCTCGCGCCGCTCAGCCGCGCGCAGGACGCCGCCGGGAAACGCGGCATCACGGCTGAGGATTACTTCGCCTTCGAGTTCGTGGGCGACCCGCGCATCTCGCCCGACGGGCGGCTCGTCGCCTATGTCCTGACGACAGTTGACCAGCGGCAGAACCGGCGACAGTCGAACATCTGGCTGGCCGACGCCGAAGGGAGCCGCCCGCCGCGACAGTTCACGACCAGCCCGCAGTCCTCGACCTCGCCGCGCTGGAGTCCCGACGGGCGCACGCTCGCTTTTCTCTCTTCGCGCCCGGCGGACGGAGGCGGCGGCACAGCCGCGACGCAGGGCAGCGGCGCGGGCGCGTCTCAGTCGGCGCCGACGCCTTCGACGATGCCCGCCGCCGCCTCGACGCCGGGGGCCGCGGCCACGCAGAGCGCGGCGCAGACTGCGGCCCCCGCGGGCGCGCCGGGCGCGATAGGCACGGCGACGACTCCGGGCGTGCCGAGCGCCCTCGCCGTCGCGGCGGCGTCGGCGGGCGCTGACGCGGCGCCGCGCGCGCAGGTCTACGCGCTCTCACTCGACGGCGGCGAGGCCCGGCGCGTGACGAATCTCAAGAACGGCGTCAACGGTTTTCAGTGGTCGCCGGACGGGACGCGCCTCGCTGTCACGAGCCGCACGGGGCCGAGCGACGCGAAGCCGCCTTCGAGCGATGTGCGCCACTACCGGAACACCTCTTACAAGTTCAACGACACTGGCTGGTTCGACGACAAGCGCAGCCACCTCTGGGTCGTTGATGTGGGGACGGGCGGTGCGCGGCAGATCACTTCGGGCGAGGACTGGAACGACTCCGACCCGCGCTGGTCGCCCGACGGGACGCGCCTCGCTTTTGTCTCCGACCGCACGGGTCATGCCTTCGACGAAAGTCGCAATACGGACGTCTGGGTGATGAACGCCGACGGGACGGGCGGGCTCACGAAAGTCTCCGACCACGAGGAGGCCGACAGCAGTCCCCGCTGGTCGCCCGATGGAAAGACCATCGCCTTCGTCGGCGTCGTCCGCCAGCGCGACCACCCGAAAATCTGGCTCGCCCCTGCCGCGGGCGGCTCGGCCTCGCGCCTCGTCGTCGAAGGGCTCGACCTCATCCCCTCGAACCTCGAATGGGCCGAGGGCGGTCGCGCGCTCTACTTCGAGACGGGCGTCCGCGGCGAGACGCACCTCTTCCGCGTGGATGTCGCCGCGCGGAAGCTCAGGCAGGTCACGCAGGGCGCGCGCGCCGTCCGCGGCGTGGACATGGACGCGCGCTCGCGGCGGATGGTCTACGCGGCCAACGACTTCAAGCGGCTCGACGACCTCTACGTCGCCGAACTCGACGGCGGCGGCGAGCGGCAGTTGACCCGCCTCAACGCGAAGCTCTGGGCGCAGCTCCGCCTGCAAGAGGTCGAGCGCCTGACCTACAAGGGGGCCGACGGGTGGGATGTGGACGGCTTTCTCGTCAGGCCTTTGGGGTGGCAGGAGGGACGGAAGTACCCTCTCGTCCTCAGCATCCACGGCGGCCCCGCCGCGATGTACGGCGTCGATTGGTTTCAGGAGTTTCAGGTCTACGCGGCCAAAGGATGGGCCGTCTTCTACGCCAACCCGCGCGGCTCGACGGGCTACGGGCAGAAGTTCGAGCGCGGCATCGAGGGCGAGTGGGGCGGCAAGGATTACGTGGACGTGATGAACGGCGTCGAGGCCGTCTTGCAGAAACATCAGTGGATTGATCGCGACCGGCTGGGCGTCACGGGCGGGAGCTACGGCGGCTATCTGACCAACTGGATCGTCGGGCACACGGACATCTTCAAGGCGGCGGTGACGCTCCGCAGCGTCGTCAATTTCATCAGCGACGAGGGGACGCGCGACGGCGCTTACGGTCACACCCCGGACTTCGGCGGCGACCTCTTCGAGAAGTTCGACCTCTACTGGGAACGCTCGCCGCTCAAGTACGCCCGACGCGTCCGCACGCCGATTCTGATACTACACTCGGACAACGACCAGCGCGTCCCACTGGAGCAGGCCGAGCAGTGGTTCCGTGCCCTCAAGCACTTCGGCGCGCCCGCCGAGTTCGTCATCTTCCCGCGCGAGAATCACAACCTCACGCGCACGGGCGAGCCCAGACACCTCGTCGAAAGCCTCAACTGGCAGACCTTCTGGTTCGAGCGTTACCTCGACGGCAACGCCCGCGCCGTGCCGCCCGACGCGAGGTGATTGGTGCCGCCGGGAGCCGCCCGTCTGCTCTCTCGAAATTCGTTGACAGCGCCGCGCCGGCTCGCTTAAGCTGCGCGTGCTTCAGACGGGATACACTTTCTTCGCCCTTCGCGAATCGCGTCGAAGGGGGCCGCCCTCACTGGCTGCGCCCCCGTCGAATCCCACGGACATCGAACGCCCGCGCCCCGCGGACACCCTACGGGAGATGGAAACATGAACCTCAAGAGCTACATCGGCAAAGAATTCAAGATCATCAGCAACGAGGCGCGCATCCGCCGCGACGACGACATCACGAAATCCGCCATCTACCAGCCGGGCGAGCCGCTGCTTGCCGGTTGCAGCGTCGGCGATCCCAAGATCATCCCCAAGCGCACGCAGGTCAAGGTCAGCGACGTCAGGGCCGACGCCAGAAAGAACACATATGTCTTCATCAACCCGCTGGACGGCGAGCCGAACACCCCCTCGGGCTGGACGATGGCGACGAACCTCGAAGGCGGCTTCCTGAACGAGACGGTCGGGCTTGTCCCCGCATCATGGGCCTTGCCGCCGCCGGGCAACCACAAGACCGTGACGGACAAAAACGCCGTCATCCGCGACGGCGGGCCGTCCTACGCCTCGCGCGGGAAGACGATTCCGGCGGGCAGCTTCGTGCTCGTCCTCGAAGCCTCGAAGGACACCAAGCCGGCGGGCAGGTTCGTCCGCATCTGCGCCGGGACGATTGACAGCGAGAGCTTCACCGAGGGCGCAGAGATCGGCTGGACAGCCGCCTCGAACCTCTCCGACGGGTGCTCGGACATCTACGGCTCGGCGGAGTGGGCCGACCGGCAGGGGACGAACGCCTGCTGGCGCTCCGGCAAATTCATCGGCCAGAAGCTGCTGGTCAGCATCGTCGGGACGGGCGGAGAGTTGGAGCAGATCACGGTCGAAAGTCTGGGGCCGTACATGAGGCTCGTCGAGGAGGCGGCGAAAGTGAATCTCGCCGTCGGGCTCGAAAGCGGCTTCCGCACCTTCGCGAAGCAGAAGGCGCTGCACGACGGCTTCCTCGCCAAAAAGCCCGGCTTCAATCTGGCCGCGAAACCGGGCAACTCGAACCACCAGCACGGCCAAGCCTTCGACTTCAACACCGGCGGCTTCGACGGCACCCCCGTCTACGACTGGCTCAAGCGGAACGGCCCCGCGCTCGGCTTCATCCGCACCGTCAACAAAGAACACTGGCACTGGGAGTACATGCCCGACGAGGCCCCCGCCTTCGTCAAAGCGAAGAGGTTCAAGCTCGACAAGGTCAAGGTCTAGCTCTCTCAAAGCCGGGGGTCGGCCCCTTTCGCGACGAAGGGCGCGACGAAGGAATAACACGCGGGCGCGAGTTAGAGACTCGCGCCCGCGTGTTATTCTCCGCCCGATGAACCTGCCGAAACTCTACGCCATCACGGACGCGCGGCTCTCGGGACTGTCGCACGGCGAGCAGGTCGCGCGGCTGTGCGAAGGCGGCGCCTCACTCATCCAACTGCGGGAGAAGCACCTCTCGCCGCGCGAGTTTTACCGCGAGGCCGTCGAAGCGCTGCGGGTCGCGCGGGAGTGGGGCGCGCAACTCGTCATCAACGACCGCGTGGACATCGCGCTGGCCGTCGGCGCGGACGGCGTTCACCTCGGGCAAGACGACCTGCGGCCCCGTGCGGCCCGCGCGCTGCTCGGCGACAACCGCATCATCGGGTTCTCGACGCACAACCTGGGGCAGGCCGCCGAGGCCGCGCAGATGCGCCTCACCTATGTCGCCTTCGGCCCCGTCTTCGATACCTCCTCGAAGGAGCGGCCCGCCGCGGTCGTCGGCCTCGAAGGCTTGCGCCGCGCGCGCGAGACGGTCGGGGCGAAAATCCCGCTCGTCGCCATCGGCGGCATCACGCCCGAGAACGCGCGCGCAGTGCTCGGCGCGGGGGCCGACTCGCTGGCCGTCATCGGCGCCCTGCTCTCGCCGCGCGGCGACCCGGCAGCCATCACACGCCGCACGCGCGAGTTCATCGCGCTCATGGAAAGACCCGGCGGTGTCGCTTAACCGCCGGGCCTTTCCTGAAATGCCTTTCCTGAAATGCCTTTCCTGAAATGATGGTGGCGGGCGCGTCCCTATCTGTTGGGAGACGCCCGCCGCCTTAGTCTCCGCCCGCCGCGCCTTTACCAGCTACAGCCGAATGAGGCGAGCGAGGCTTTGGCCGTCTCGTGCGCGGTCTTGCAAGCCTGCGCCAGACTAGATTTACCCGCCGGCGTCGCCGCCGCATCGCGCCACGCCTTGCGCGAGGCGTCGAACGCGTTCTTGTACGTCGCGCGCGTGGCCTCGGGAACCTTGCTGTTGATGCACGCCTCGTACTTCGCGATGTAATCGTCGCACTCGGGGACGCCGATCTTATCGGCGCTCGGAACCGCCGCGGTAGTGCTGCTGCTGGCATTCGTCGCGGCGTTGGTGTTGGTGGCCGAGGCGGCGTTGGAATTACGGGCGACGTTGGTGTTGCCGGTCGTGTTGGCATTGTCGGCCCCGCCGCCGCACGCGCCGAGGAGCGCGCCCACCATCAGGCACCCGATGAGAACGTTCAAAGCTCTCGTCTTCGGAAGTAAGCTGAGTTTCACTGTTTCTCTCCTTATCGAATTTTACTTGCTTCACATCTCCACCGCCCCGGATCGCTCAAGCCTCTTTCGATTGCCTCCACCTTGTAGAAAGCGAGGTGCATTGACGGGCACACGCCTCCGCGTTCTCAGTCAATCGAACCCCTCAACGGTTCCCTTGTATGCCGGAGTCAATGGTGTGCCCTAAATAACGCCCTGCGGACGGCATGATTTAGCATGAATGTGCGTCCATGTAAAAGGAAAACTTTATCTTCACCTCCGCCTGACTTCGCCCAGAGACTCGCCCAGCCTTCTCGTCGCGAGCGTCTTTCAAGACCTAGCGAGTCCCGCGAAGGCCCGCCGGACGTGGGGTTAACTTGGGGAATGTAAAGGCGTTAAAAGTTTAAACTTGCATTCCTCGGCCTGATGCGAGAGAATTCCGAAGCTCGCACGGGAAGAGACCCCCGGCGACTGAAAGTGCAAGCCTGTCCGAGCCGCCCACCATACTTTTTCCTCAAAACTTCGGAGCCGGTGAATTCCGTATGAGATATTTCGACCTCCCGCCCGTCATTGAGCGCATGCTGACTGTCTCGGACAAGATCAGCGATCTCAACTTCTCCGTCGGCCAGACGCCGCTCGTCGAGATCAACGGCAAGCTCGCGCCAATCAAAGAGCTGGGCATCCAGAAGCTCTCGCCGTACCAGACCGAGATCATCGCGATGACACTGATGAGCGGCAACCCCGAGGCCGCGCACCGCCTCGCGCACACCGGCTCGACCGACCTCAGCTACTCTCTGCCATCGCGCACGCGCTTCCGCGTCAACATCTTTCAGCAGCGCGGCACCTACTCGATTGTGATGCGCGTGATTCCGACGGAAATCCCAACGCTGGAGACGCTTCACCTGCCGCCGCCGCTCGCCGCCATCACCGAGCTGCGCAACGGCATCGTCCTCGTGACGGGGCCGACCGGCGCGGGCAAAAGCTCGACGCTCGCCGCGCTCATTGACTGCATCAACCAGACGCTCCAACACCATATCGTCACCATCGAAGACCCCATCGAGTTTCTCCACACGCACAAGAGCTCGACCATCAACCAGCGCGAAATCGGGTCGGACGCGAAAGACTTCCCGTCGGCCCTGCGCGCCGCGCTCCGGCAGGCCCCGAAGGTGATTTTGATCGGCGAGATGCGCGACTACGAGACGACCGAGATTGCGCTCGAAGCGGCGGAGACGGGCCACCTCGTGCTCTCGACCCTGCACACGATTGACGCCTCGAAGACGATTGACCGTATCATCGGCCTCTACCCGAAGAACGAGGAGCAGGTCATCCGCACGCGGCTCGCGCAAACCTTCCGCTACATCGTCTCGCAGCGGCTCATCCCGCGCGCCGACGGTCTGGGCCGCCTCGCGGCGGTCGAAATCCTGAAGTCCACGCCGCGCACGCGCGAGTACATCAACGAGGGCGAGAGCGAAGGGAAGACCTTGCTCGACGCCATGCGAGACGGGAAGCACGACGGGATGCAGGAATTCGACTCCGTCATCAAGGGGATGATCGAGAGGGAGGACGTCACGCTCGAAGACGGCCTCTCGTTTGCCACCAACCCGAACAACCTGATACTGGCTCTCAAGGGCATGTCGTCGGCGGACGACTTCCTGTCGCCCGAAAAATCTTCGAGCGCCCCACGGCCTCCCGTCGTCAGACGCCCCGTGCCCGGCATCCCCGCTCAGCGCACCGGCTCGGGCGCTTCCATGCTCGACCTCATCGAATAAAAATAAAGAGTCTGGAGTTTGAAGTCCGGAGTCTGGAGCATGAAAGAACTGCTCCTTATAACTCTCAACTTCCTGCTCCAGACTCCGGACTCCGGACTCCAGACTCCAGACTTGAAATTATGATAGTTACCTGCCCGAACTGCACGACGCGTTTGCAACTGGACGACGCCAAAATCCCGACGCGCGCGTTCAGCGTGCGCTGCCCGAAGTGCGAGCAGCTCATCAACGCGCCGCCCCCCACGCAGCAGAACCACAAGGACGCGCTGGGCGCGGTCGGCGACCTGCCCGAGGTGGCGCGACTCCTGTCGGCGCTCCTGCGGCGCGGCGCGGGCGAGACGGTTGACGCGCAGGTCGCGCGCCGACCCGTCTGGGAGCGCAGGCGCGCCCTCCTGTGCGTCGGCTCGGCGCAGGGCGACGACGCCGCGCGCGCGCTGGCCGAGAACAATTTTGAGGTGTACCTTGCCGCCGACGCACCGCAGGCCGTCGAGCGGATGCGCGAGGACGTGCCGGACGTGCTCGTGCTCGACGCCGAGTTCGACACGCGGGAGCAGGGCGCGCTCTCCATGTGCCGCGAGATCAACTCGCTGCGCATGCCCGAGCGCCGCCGCCTCGTCTTCGTCCAGCTCTCGACCACGGCGCGCACCGGCGACGCGCACGCCGCCTTCCTCCTCAACGCCAACCTCGTCGTCAACTCGTCCGAGGTGAAGGAACTGCCGCGCGCTCTCGAAAAGAACCTCCGCGACCTCAACGAGCTGTACCGCAACTTCAACAAGGCGCTCAACGTCGCCGAGCTGTAGGAAAAAGGCACAAGTAAAAAGGTAAAAGGCAAAAGTGGAGAGGATTCAACGCCTCCTCACCTTTGCCTTTTGCCTTTTTACTTGTGCCTTCCTCAGGCGCGGATTCGACTGTCACGCCCCGCGGCAATCTGCTAATCTTACACGCCCCGCGCAAGGGGTGTCTCTCGCCCTTTGGTTTTTGGGCGTCGGACGACAAAAATCCGCGAAGGCTTCGGGGGCCGGGAGCATTTGAAGAGCTGGAGCGCGCGCCTCTTAGCCGTTTACCGAACGAGATGGCTTCAACGAACGGACGCCAAACACACAATCACGGCGCGGGGCCGCACCGCCATCAGCATCACGGCGAGGGGGGCGGCGGTGGACTCTCGGCGCGCGGGCAGCGCCGCCTGCTCGTGGTGCTTTTGTTGACCGTCGCCTACATGCTGGCCGAGGCGTTGGGCGGGTGGTGGACGGGCAGTCTCGCGCTTCTGGCCGACGCCGGGCACATGCTGACGGACGCAGCGGCGCTCGCGCTCGCGCTGATGGCCGCATGGTTCGGCGCGCGGCCCGCGACGCCGAGCAAGACTTACGGCTATTACCGGCTGGAGATTCTCGCGGCCTTCGGTAACGGCGTGGCGCTCGTCGTCGTTTCGCTCTTCATCCTTTACGAATCTTACCAGCGTTGGCTCGCGCCCCCCGTCATCGAGCGCGGCGCGTTAATGACCGCCGTCGCCGCTGGGGGTCTTTTGGTCAACCTCGCGTGCGCGTGGCTTTTGCACGGCGACCGCGAGCACGACTTGAACGTGCGCGGCGCGTGGCTCCACGTGATGGGTGACGCCGCGGGTTCGGTGGGCGCGATTGTGGCGGGCCTGCTGGTCACGTTTTACGGCTGGTACGCGGCTGACCCGCTGGTCAGCGCGCTCATCTGCCTGCTCATCATCTGGAGTTCGTGGAACCTCATCCGCGAGGCCACGAACGTCCTGCTGGAAGGCACGCCCGCGCACATCAACCTCGCGGCGGTCGAGGACTCCATCCTCGCGACCTCGGGCGTCGAAGCCGTCCACGACCTGCACGTCTGGGCGATCACGTCGGGCCGAGAGGCTTTGAGCGCGCACGTCATCCACGCCGAAGCGGTCTCGCAAGCAGAGCTTTTGAAGGAGCTGCGCGCGCGGCTGCTGGAACAGTTCGGCGTTGACCACCTCACGATCCAGATGGAGACGGCGGACTTCGAGGACGAAGCGTTCCACTTCTGCACCTCAGGCACGGCCTGCTTCCGCTCGGCGAGAGAATAGGGAAGCTGTGAGCTGTGAGCTGTGAGCTTTCAGCTTTTTGTCTTTAACGACGGCTGACCTGCCTCGACAAAGCGGCATGCTCTTGAATACGGTTTTAGCTAACAGCTCACAGCTAATAGCTAATAGCTAACAGCTAACAGCTAACAGCTCACAGCTAATAGCTCACAGCTCTTCTATGGAAATAAGTCTTCTACTGGTTCTCGACTTACGCGAACAGGCGGCTCTCCAGGCGGCGCTGGTGACGCACGGCGCGCCCGACGCGCTGGTGACGCTCGCGCTGACCGGCGCGTGCCGCATCCACACGCTCGACGAGGGGCGCACGCTGCGCCGCTGGCTCGCCGACACGCGCGCCGCCGGTAAAACCGACTTCGCCTCGCTCAACATCATCGAGCGCGAGCTGATCCGCTTCGGAGTCTGAAAGGCAGTGAGCGGTAAGCAGTGAGCAGTAAGCGGTAAGCAGTGAGGAGTTTTCAGACTTCTCCCCTCGGCTTTGATTTTCAAAGTTCAGATTTGAGATTTCTAATCTTACTGCTTACTGCTTACTGCTCACTGCTCACTTTCTTCTTATGGTGCAGGTCGAATTAAAGTACGGGCGCGGCGTTCTGCCCTTCGAGTTCGAGGCGGGGCGTTTCGATGTGCTCGAAGCGGCGACGGGGGGCGAGCGACCGCTCTCGGACGCTGAGGTGGGCGCGGCGATTGACGACCCGTTGGAC
>JAIVJM010000081.1:0-2680 GCA_020199995.1 Acidobacteriota bacterium
GACGAACGGCATCGCGCTGCCACCATGAGGAGGCGTCACGTGCGCCGTCAGTAACCTCTCGAAGTCATGGGGAAGAAGGCGCCACATTCCGTTTTGCGTCCCCGATCTTGGTCATCAACCGCGTACGACATCCGCCGCGTCTCCGCCTTGATTCCTCCTCCTTGCACTTCCACCGCCCGCCGTCGCCTCCCGCCGCTCTCACTTCATTTCCGCGCACTAGGATCGCGCCGGAAAGGTCACAAGAATTGTCTCTTTTCGAACGCGAACAGGTTTTTGCGTCATTCCGCTAAAACAATTTTTCATGTCGCATGCTCACAACACTTAGAACGATCACACCCGTAACCGTGCCGTAACCTGCGCACGTTCCCCCTTACTCTGCATGAGTTTATGGGGTCACGACAGCCCTATCCTGTGATTTTTCGAGCGTCGAGATCGAGGATACCGATCGGCAACCCTCAGGTGTTGTAGTCAAAGCCTTAACCCTTGCTCGGCGGCCTGCGTAAAGTTACCGCCGACGCTTAATCCAACCCGGGTAATAACATCAGGTGTTACGAAGACTGTTCGTTCGTAACCGCGGCCACCCAACGCGTCCAGGCACAACAGTTGCAGTGTGACGGGCCGATCGGTAAACAATAACGGAGGAGTCGAATGAGGAACCAGACCCGAAAACTTATCCGCCGGAGGCCCCGAAACGGACGCAGCGCCCCCGTGATCGCCTCGAAGAACTGTAACGTCCGGCTCTTCGAGGAAGACCTCGACGAGGTGCTGAGGATGGTCAGCGCCAAGGGATCGAACGAGTCCGAAATTGTCCGGAGCATCGTCAACGACTGGATGCGTCTCAAGAAAAAACAGGTCGTCGCGACTGAGGCAACCGCTATCCCCGAGCGCCTTCGGGATCTCATTACGGAGACGCTCGAACAGCACCTCAGGCCGCTGCGTGACAAGCAGGCCTCGATGGGCGACGGCATCGCCGAATTGCTCGCCACCTTGGATGAGGTGAAAGTAAATATTCATGGCAAGACAACCGGAGGTAGTGGTGACAGCCACCCGCCCCTGCTCGACGAGTTGAAGAGCCTGCTCAGGAGACTCGAGACTGAACTCGTGGCCACCCGCCAGTACGTCGCCGCCGAGCGCGCCGAGAGCGGCGAGAGGGTGAGCAAGCAGACCCGCCAAATGGCCCGCCTCCTCCAACGCTCGCGCGCCGAGTACACGCTCCTCGGGCAGAGCTTCATGTGCGGCTGGACGACGCTTGAGTTCGTCGTCAGATTCCTGGTCGAGGCGCGCCTGCGTCTGGACGGCCTGGAGCCCGAAGAAATCGCCTCGAAGGCGACCGACGAGCGCAATCGGCTGCGCGAGAGGGCCAACGAGATGATCGTGACGCTCGAAGAAGGGCTGAAGCTTCCAGAGGAAATTCGACTCGAACTTGTCCACAATCTTCTGCCGTAGCAGGTCGGGTGTGCGACTTCCGCGAGGGTAGGAGCACTTTCGTCCACGTCTTCGACGGGCTGCTCGAATCGCGCGAGCACAGGGAGATGCGCCGCGCCGTCGAGCAGGCCGTCCGCGAGCAGCACGCAGCCCTTCGGGACGATTGCGAGCGCGCCCGGGCGTGCCCTGACGCGGCCCACGCGGCGGGCGAAGAATTGCGCGACAGACTCCGCGAGAAGGGGCGCGACGTGCCGCCCACAGCCTTCACGCCGAAGCAGATCATCCAGGTCGAATTGTACGCCGCGCGCCACTACGACGCGGGCGAGAGGGCGCGCCTTAAAGGGCTCATCCAGGCGGCCGAGCAGGGCCACGTCCTCGCTGGAGGGCGCGGGAAGAGGGAAAGCCAGGCTGAGGGGCTCGGCGGGCGGGCGAGAGTCCAGACCCAAGTTACCCTAGAGCGGGATGCGGCTCGCCCGGCGGCGGCCCCCGACAGAGTCCACGACCACGACGAACACGCGCCGCTGCACTAGGGCGGGCCGGGGCCCGGAGCGAACTTTTGTTCTTTGCCGCGAACTTTTGTTCTCCCCGCGAACTTTTGTTCTCACAATCGCCCGCATGGGGTCGGGCATAGGTCTCGCGAAATGTGCCGTGATGGGCTTCAGCTAAAGCCCCCGGAGACCTGCTGGCTTCCGGCTCTGCCGGGGGCCGAGCCGGCCTACTTCAAACCTCCCGCAGCAGCTTTCGGCCAGCGCGACCTCAGCTACTGGCGGACAAACCCTTTGGCACGGCTTTTGTGACTGACAAGGTCGAGACGGAACGAAGGGTGGCGCGGAGGGTTGTCAACACCATCTCGAATTAATGACTTAGCTTCCGTGACAGTCTCGACACGCCGCTTGAGCTATCGGCGAACGCCTCACGCGGCAAATGGCAATTAAGGGAAGATTAAAGATATGTCTGTGGCCGAGAGAAAAATCGCCCCGGAGGCGGGAGAGAGGGTTGACCTCGAAGCCTACTTCCGCAAGATCGCGCGTGAGGAGGCCGAGGCGGCGGCTCGACTCGCCGGTGAAGTCCAATGCGGCGTGGTCGAGACGCCGTGGATGAACGAGCGCGAGTTGGCCCTCTACATGAGGCTGCTCGACAGGGACGGCAACCCGCAGACGGCCTCAATCCGAAAGTGGGCGACGCGCGCGGAACACCCGTTGCCGACGGGGAACGCCGGGGAACGGGGCAGGCGTTTTCACCGCGAGCAGGTCGA
>JAIVJM010000081.1:2724-10784 GCA_020199995.1 Acidobacteriota bacterium
GAGAGTCCCGAAGAAGATGAAGAATCGCGGGCCGAGTTGAGGGCGGTTAAATGATTAGACTTCTCACCGCGGGGCAAGTCGTGATAACTTTCGCGCTACTCCCGATGCCTCCCACTCACGATAGGAGGTGTCATGGCTATTTGGAAAAGGTATAAGCGGCGCAAGGTGCGGCGCGGCGACCCAGACTTCGATAAGGGCGTCTGGGTAGTCGAGTTCACCCTGCGAAACCGCTACGTCAAGCAGGCTGTACCCGAAGCCAGAAATCAGCGCGAGGCCGAAGAGGCGGAGACGCACCTGAAGCGCGCGATCTTCGACCAGCGGTTCAACCTCGGCTCGCGCTCCACGAAACTCGCAGACTTCATTGACCGGGTGTTCGTCCCACACGTCAGGGAGAACAACCGCAGCCACAGGGACGACGAGCAGAGGGCGGAAGTAATCAAGGAGTTCTTCAAGGGAAGATTGGTCAGAGACATTCAGCCGATGGACGGCGAGCGGCTGAAGTCGAAACTGCGCAAGACTGAGACCAAGTTCAAGCGGGCGATGAGTCCTTCCACGGTGAACAGGTACTTAATGGTCGGGTCGAAAATCTTCTCGCTCGCCGTGATGAACGGCGTGGCGGAAAGCAACCCGTTCACGAAGGTCGAAAAGCTCCGTGAGCCTCCGGCCCGCGAGAGGTGGCTTTCGGGCGAAGAGGAAGAGGCGTTGATGACAAAACTCTCAGCCGAAGGTGATTACATGACGGCTCTGGCAGAGTTGCCCTTGCACGTCGGCTTCCGGCTCGGAGAACTGTTGTCGCGCCGAGGATGCCATTTCAACATGGCGGAGAGGCTTGTCAGGATCACCGACACGAAGAACCGCATGGACAGGAACGTGCCTTTGAATGCGAGGGCCATCGAGATTCTCACGCCGCTACTGGCGGGCGTGGGTGAGGATGAGTTGTTGGGACGGACACGCGCGGCTCCGCGGTGACGCGCGGGTACGCCCACGGGGTTCCTTCGAGGCTTCGTGAGGCGGTCGAACTGCTCTGCACTTCAAACGTGGCGGAGTTCAGAAAGCAGGCCGCCGGGTGACAAACGAATTTTTGCGCGCCACCCGGACGCCACGGGGTAAGAAAAATGCGGGAAAATCGACACTTCGAAATTCCCGCAAGTGCTTGAAAAGAGATGGCGGAGGGGGTGGGATTTGAACCCACGGTGGCCTTTCGACCACTCCGGTTTTCGAGACCGGTGCACTAAGCCACTATGCGACCCCTCCGCAGAGGAAAGGATGAGAGATAAGGGATGAAAAGACACGCCGTCTTTTCGTTCATCACTCATCATTCATCCCTTCGCTGTCGTCGTTCCCGGAAGAATTCCTGCATCAGCGCGCGGCACTCTTCTTCGAGCACGCCCGCCGTCAATTCCATCCGGTGGTTCAAAGAGCTTTCGTCGCAGATGCGAAAGATCGAACGCACCGCGCCCGCCCTCGCATCCGGCGCGCCGTAGACAAGCCGCCTGACTCTGGCCTGTACCAGCGCCCCCGCGCACATCGCGCACGGCTCAATCGTCGAGTAGACGACCGCGCCCGTCAGACGGTAGTTGCCGGCACGGCGCGCGGCCTCGCGCAGGGCGACGATTTCGGCGTGCGCCGTCGGGTCGCAATCGGCGCGCGTGCGGTTGCCCGCCACGGCCAGAACTTTCCCGTCGCCGCCGACGACGACAGCGCCGACCGGCACCTCGCCGCGCCCCGCGGCCTCCCGCGCGGCGCGGATCGCCGCGCGCATCCGGCGCTCGTCTGCGCCTTCGACGCCCTCACCCTCGCCGCCTTCAAAGTCCTCTTGCGCCTGCATGTCCCTCACGGACGTTTTCAAGAAGCTACGGACAAAAAACGACTATAGGTGCGGCCCCCGCCGCGTGTCAAGCAGCCCCGTTTTGCCGCTCTCCGAGCATTGTTCGAGGGGGAAAATGCGTCGGCTGACCTGGCCTATTCTATCCCGCCCGGCGCGTGTTATTATTCGGAGACTGACGGACGCGGCTGCCTCCTCCCCGCCGCCCGCGAGGAGCTGAGTGTAGAAAAAAATGAAGACAGACCGCCCCAGAATGACCACCTCTTTAGCCGCCCCGGATCGAAGCCTCGGAACTCAAGCACAAAGGGCCACGCCGCCGGCGGACGCGCCCGAGACTGCGCCTATCCACCAGACGATTTCGCCGGAGCAGGCCGCCGCCGCCATCCCACGCCCCGCGCGCAAGCTCTCGCCCTCAGAGTTCAACACGGCGATGGTTCACTTCTACCGCGGCGAGGTCTCGCGGGCCAACACCTGGCGTAACCGTCTGGACACGACGACGAACTGGGCCGTGCTGACGACGGGCGCGACGCTCTCTTTCGCCTTCAGCTCGCCGACCAATCCGCACTTCGTCATTCTCATCAACACGGTGCTCGTGTGCTTCTTTCTCTTCATGGAGGCGCGACGCTACCGCTACTACGAAATCTGGTCGAGCCGCGTGCGCGTGCTCGAGACCGGGTACTTCACGCAGGTGCTCGCGCCCGAGCTGCCGGCGGACGACGCGTGGGTCTCGCACCTCGTCGAAGACCTCCGCGCGCCGCACTTCACGATCAGCGAGTGGGAGGCCGTGGGCCGGCGACTGCGCCGCAACTACCTCTGGATTTTCGTGCTGCTGGCGGCGTGCTGGAACCTCAAGGTCTACATCCACCCGGTTCCGGCTTACGACTTCAACGCCTTCATTGACCGCGCGACCATCGGCGTCGTCCCCGGCGCGGTCGTCTTCATGGTCGGCGTCGTGATCAACGCCGGGCTGCTGATCTTCGCGCTCGCCACCATGCGCCTGCAACAGGCGACGGGCGAGGTCCTGACCGAGCGCGACTTCCACCCGCTCCAGACCGTCACGGACTGGACGCGCGCCGCCGCCGACCGCCGCCAGCGCACCGCCACCGTCCGCCGCGCCAAGAAAGCGCGCGAGCGAGCGCGCACCCCGCGCGTGGGCTCGACGACCGGCGAGTGGAAGCGTCCCGACATCCATCGGACGCAGACCCCGGACGACATCCACCGGACGCAATATCCGCATCAGAAGTCGGTCACGGAAGAAACTCTGAAATAGAGACTTGAGGCTTGAGACCGGAGACTTGTTCGAGTCATGTTCTTAACAAAGTCTCCGCTCTCAAGCCTCCGGCCCCTCTCTCTCTCTCTATGCTTGAACTCGACGGTCAGAAATTCTCTCTGGAACAGTTAGGACGTGTGGGGCGCGGCACGGAGGGCGTGCGGCTCGGGGCAGGGGCGCGCGCTCGGATGGAGGCGTCGCGGCGCACGGTCGAGCGCATCATCGCGGAAGGGCGCGTCGTCTACGGCATCAACACGGGCTTCGGGAAGCTCTCCGAGCGCACCATCGCGCTGGACGAGCTGCGCGAGCTGCAGCTCAACCTCGTGCGCAGCCACGCGTGCGGCCTCGGGCAGGCGCTCTCCGAAGAGGAGACGCGCGCGATGCTGCTGCTGCGCGCGAACGTACTCGCGCTGGGGATGAGCGGGGCGCGGCCGCTGGTCGCCGAGACGCTGGTCGCGATGCTCGAAAGGGGCGTCCACCCAATCGTCCCCGAGAAGGGATCGGTCGGCGCGAGCGGAGACCTCGCGCCGCTCGCGCACCTCGCGCTCTGCTGCGTCGGCGAGGGCGAGGCCGTCTACGGGGGCGAACGTCTGACGGGCGCTGAGGCGCTGCGGCGCGCCGGTATCGAGCCGCTCCAACTGGAGGCGAAAGAGGGGCTGGCGCTCCTCAACGGCACGCAGGCTTTGACGGCGGTCGGCGGACTCGCGCTCGAACGGGCCGAGCGCGCGGCGCGCGTCGCCGACGTGGCGGGCGCGATGTCTCTGGAAGCGCTCAGGGGCTTGCCCGCCGCCTTCGACGAGCGCCTCCACCTCGCGCGCCCGCACCGCGGGCAGGTCGAGGTCGCCGCGCGCCTCCGCGAGTTGCTGCGCGAAAGCGAACTTTACGACGCGGACGCCGGAGCAAAGCGGCGCGTGCAGGACGCCTACAGCTTGCGCTGCATGCCGCAGGTACACGGCGCGGTGCGCGACGCGCTCGGGCACGCGCGCGAGGCCGTCGAGGTCGAGACGGGGAGCGCCAACGACAACCCGCTCATCTTCGCGGAGACCGACGAAGTCATCTCCGGCGGGAACTTTCACGGCGCGCCGCTCGCGCTCGGCTTCGACTACGCCGCCATCGCGCTCGTCCATCTCGGCAACATCTGCGAGCGCCGCATCGACCGCCTCACCAATCCCGACCTCAACGAGGGCTTGCCCGCCTTCCTCACGCCGCAGGCGGGCGTCGCCTCGGGCTTCATGGTGACGCAGATCGCGGCGGTCGCTCTTCTCAACGAGTGCAAGGTGCTGGCGCACCCGGCCTCGACGGACAACCTCCCTACCGACGGCGGCAAGGAAGACCACGTCTCGATGGGGATGACGGCGGCCACCAAGCTCCGCACGATTGTCGGGAACGTCGAGTACGTCGTCGCCATCGAGCTGCTCGCCGCCGCCGAAGCCCTCGAGCACCGGCAGCCTTCCAGCCCCGGTCAGGGCGTCAGACGCGCCCATGAAGCGGTGCGCGCTCACGCCCCCAGACTGACGCGCGACCGCTCACTCGCGCCCGACATCGAGCGCGTCGCGGAAGCAATCAGGCAAGGCGACTTCGACCTGTAGAAGTCGGCTTTGAACGAGCGCCGCAGGCGCGGAAGAATTTAGCCGAGGGGCGTCGGGCCGTGGGGACACGCGGAATGAAAATGTGAGAGCCCCTTGAGGGGCGAAAGTAATCCAACGTGCCGCCGGGCGCGTGTCGCATTTCTTTCGCCCCTCAAGGGGCTCGTTATATTTCTTGCTGCTTATTCCCACGGCTCATGCCGTGGGCTAAATTCTTCCGCCCCTGACGGGGCTCTCCGAACTCGTCTGCCCTGTCGTGGCTCTCCGAAATTACTCTGTCACAACGACATCATCAAACTGCGTTACTTCTTCTTCTTCGGCGCGGCGGCCTTTTTCTGCGGCGACAGTTCGCCGCCCGACAGGTTGACGGGCGCGGGGTAGCCCTTGCCGCGGAGCGCGGCGATTTCAATCACGACTTCCTTCTGCCCCTTGACTGTCCGGGTCACGCGGTCGCCGTCCTTCTTGTCGGGCTTCTTGCCGGCCTTCTCGTTGGCGTTCTTAGCGGGCGTGGGCGTCGCGGCGGGCGCGCCGTCGGTCGGATTGCCTTTCGCGTCGCGCGCCATCGCCGTGAGCGCCGCCATGATTTGCGCGCGCTCCTGCTCAGTCAGGCTGTCGAGCGCGACGCCGTAGGCTGCGAGCACCGCGCGGAGATTCTCTTCGGTGTTGGTGTTCTTGTCGTAGACGTCGCGGTAGACGTGGAGCCGTCCGTCTTCGACGACGATGGTCTCGTAACGCAGCTCGACCGGCACGTCCCGGGCGAGCTTCACGTTCTTCGTCTCGGTCTTGGCCTTCCCGTAGGCGGCGACATCCTCCGGCTTGATCTCCGTCCCGCCGAGACGACCGATGACCTGCGCGACGTCGAGCACCTGCTGGTTGGTCAGTCCGACGCAGCCGTGCGAGGCGAAGGTGCCGAGCTTGGCGGGCGACTTGCCGCCGTGGATGAGCGAGGGCGAGCCGATGGGAATTTTGACGGGGCCGAGCGGATTCAAGGGGCTCCCGGCCTCAACTTTCTCGCCGACCTTGACCTTCCCCGAAGCCTCGACCCAAGGCTCGTCGGGCGGCGTCCACGTCGGGTTGAAGATGACGGTGGTGGCCTTGCGCTGCCCCTGCGGGAGCGGGAACTCGGGGTAGCCGATGCCGACCCGGTAGGTCTTGACGAGCTGGCCATTCTCGAAGACGTCCATGCGGTAGGCGGGCGCGTTGACGACGATGCGCGTGTCGGTCGGGACGGAATTCGGTTTTGAGGAAGCAGCCCCCGCAGCGCCCGCCTCGCCGCCCGACCAGCGCTCGCCCACGAACGCCGTGAAGGCTTGCGCCTTCTCCGCGCCGACGACCTCACTGATCTTCTCGGCGGCGCGGCGCGTGGCCTCGGAGGTCGAGCCCTGATGGTCTTCGCCCGCGCCCTCCTTCAGTCCCGCCGTCTCGTCGCGTGCAATCTTGCGCAGCCGCGCGATCTGCTCATCCGTCAGTTGCAGGCGCGACTTCAGCTCGCCGGCGAAAGCCTCTTCGGCGAACATCGCGTCGAGCACGGGCAGCGTCACCGGCAGGTTCGCCGCGCTGATCGCCGACGACGCGGTCGGCGTCGGCGTCGCGGACGGCGAAGCCTTATTCGTCGTCGCCGTGTTGGTCGTGTTCGTCACGCTCGTGTTGCCGGTCGGCACGGGCTGGCAGGCGGACGCGCCGACGGCCAACAGAAGCGCTGCTACCAGCGCGGAGTGGTTTAGCAATCTCTTCATTCTTCAAAAGCTCCTCTGATTATCTTGACGCTTAAATTTTGTGACACGGAGAGTATACAGACAAACAACCGCACGGGCTCTGTGGCAACTACCATTCCGGCCACGATTTCCCCGCAATTCCCCGCGACTCTACCCACCAAAGCTCCTTGCGGACGCGCACCCAGCGCACCATATGCGTACAGGGGAAAAAGTCTGGAGGCTGGAGCCGGAGAAAGACAAGTCTCCGGCTTCAGACTTATAACTTCATGCTCCAGACTCCAGACTCTATTGCCCTTCGCGCAATAGAGGATAAGGGTTGAGGTTGTCGCCCGACCAGAAATGTTTGGGGTCGGTGATGCGATAGACCTGAAAATGGAGGTGGTAGTTGCCGGGGGTGGCGTTGCCGGTGTCGCCGACGTAGGCGATGGTTTCGCCGCGCCGCAGGACGCGGCCCTCGGCGAGGCCGTCGGCGTAGCGGTCGAGATGCGCGTAGTAGTAGACGGTGCGCTCGTCGGGGCCGAGCTGGTAGAGGGTGATGCCGCCCTTCGCGCTGCTGAAGAGGCGGAGGATGCGCCCGTCAGTCACGGCCAGCACGGGCGTCCCGCGCGGCGCGATGATGTCAATGGCGTCGTGCTTGCGGCCCTCTGAGCGCGCGTCCGTGAAGGTGTCCTGCAACTGCTCGGGGCGCACGCCGGCGACCGGGATCAGCAGACGCGACGTGGACGCTGTTGGAGCCGTCGGAGTGCCGGACGAAGGGGCGGACGAAATGCCGCCGGGCGGATTCGGCGCCGTCGGCGTCGCGCCCGCGAGCGGCGAGGCGGACTGGGCGGCGGGCGGCGGAGTGCCGGGCGTCGCCGCCGTCGCTTCCGCGGGCGTCGGGGTCGGCGTCGAGGGCGTGTTGGCCGCGACGACGTCGCTCGCGCCGCCGGGCGCAGGCAGCGCGATGGGCGTGACGGGCCGCGTCCCGTACTTGGCGTTGAGATACCAGACCAGCGCACCAATCCCCGCGAACAGGAGCGCGGCGACGAGCAGGACGCGCGCGCGCGGACTGATGTGCATAAGCGGTTCTCACCTCGTGTTCCGAAAATCCCTCGTTCGATCCGGCACTCAAAGCATATGGGGTCGCGCCCGCGGGCGCAAGCCCTCCCTCCCCGGTAGCGCGCATCCGTCTTTTTCTGCTATTACATTACGCATCCACGAAGTCGCCCGAACCGCCCCGATGATCGCTCGAAGCGCGGCGGGCACGCCATACATAAAACCAGAGGAGGACGAGAGCCGTGACGGATACTTTTGATGATCGTCGAAGGGGTCTCGAACAGGAATACTTCAACCGCAAGGACAAGGAGGCGCTCGACCGCCTGCGCGCGGCGAGGCACGAAGAGGCGCGCGCGCGCGGCGAAGAGATGGCGACCATGCAGTGCCCGCGCTGCGACGGCAGGCTCCACGATGTGACCTACGAGGACGTGCTCATTGACCGCTGCGACAAGTGCCACGGCGTCTGGCTCGACTCCGGCGAGATAGAACAGCTCGCCGGACAGGAGGATGCCTCCAGTCGCTGGCTCAAAGTCCTCTGGCCCGGTCGGAAGGACGAGGGGTAAAAGAGCTTCCGAGAAGCCGGAATGAAAGTGCTGCAAAAACTTTCCCGGCTCGGCGGGTATCCGAAG
>JAIVJM010000082.1 GCA_020199995.1 Acidobacteriota bacterium
ATTCTCGAGGGTGCGATGCGCGCTCTCGGCATCAATTACCTGCGCACCTGCGACTACGCGCTGCGCGAGGGCGTGGTCATTGACGTGCTGCGCGAGCTGGAGGCCGAGGCGCTGCCGCCCATGCCCGGCGATTCCGACCCGCGCCTGCGCGGCGTCCACGCCGTGGGTCGCCGCTTCGGGTACGAAGAGGCGCACGCCCGGCAGGTCGCGCGCCTCGCCGAGCACATCTTCGACGCGCTCGCCGAAGACTTCGGCCTCACGCGCCAGCACCGCATGCTGCTCGCCGCCGCCGCGCTCCTGCACGACGCGGGCTATCACATCGCGCACGACGGCCATCACAAGCACGCGCTCTATCTCATCCGCAACTCGGAGCTGACCGGCTTCTCCGAGGCCGAGCGCGACGTCATCGCCAACGTCGCGCGCTACCACCGCGGCGCGCCGCCCAGAGAGCGACACGCGGAATTCGCCACGCTCAACGAGCACGACCGGCAGACCGTGAGCCGTCTCGGGGCCATCCTCCGCGTGGCCGATGCCTTCGACCGCAGTCACGACAGCCGCGTGCAAAGCTTGCGGCTCGCGCGCGAAGGCGAGGCCGTCAACATCCAACTGCTCGCGGCGCACGACTGCGAGCGCGAAATCTTAGCCGCCGAACAGAAGCGAGACCTCTTCGAGCAGGTCTTCGACTGCCGGCTGAACTTCACGAAAATCAGTCTGGAGTCTGGAGTCTGAAGTCTGGAGCATGAAAAGAAGGCCTCTCTATTCCGGCTCCAGACTCCAGACTCCAGACTCCAGACTTTTTTAAATCATGGCAAAAGCGCAAAAGATCGAGGGGCTTGATTGCGTGGGGGATGCCGGGGAAGGCATCAGGCTGGTGCTGCTGACGCGGCTCGGGGAGATGTGCGGGTTCCGCGAGGCGGCGCTCGACTGGAGCGACCCGGAGGGAGTCCACGACATGCGCGTCGCTTCGCGGCGTCTGCGCAGCGCGCTCAAGGATTTCGCTCCCCACCTGCCGCGGCGCGGGCGCTTCGCGGAGGCGCGCGAGGAGTTGAAGCATCTCGCGCGCTCTCTCGGCGAGGTGCGCGACGCGGACGTGGCGATAGGCGAGCTGGAGAAGCTCAAGGGAGACGCGCCCGCCGAGGCGGCGGCGGGGCTCGAACAACTGTTGGGCGAGCGCGCGGCGCGGCGCGAGCCGGCGCGCGAGCGGCTTTCGCGGGCGCTCAGCGAAGAGGCTGCGGAGGCTTTGCAAGAGAGCTTTAGCGGCGCGGTCGAAGCGGCGACGCGGCGGAAACGGCGTCGGAAGAAGGAGACGAGCGGCGCGGGCGGCGAGTCGGATTCGGGGAAGGGGCGCGGGCCGAGCTTCCGCGAGGCAGGGCGGGCCGTCATCGCGCAATCGTGGGAAGAGTTGGAGAAGCTCAGCCTCAGCCTCTATCGCCCGCTCAAGCCGCGGCGTCTGCACAAGATGCGCATCGCGGCCAAGCGCCTGCGCTACGCCCTCGAACTATTCGCGCCGTGTTGGGACGGCACGACCAAAGCCTTCGCCGAAGAGGTCGCCGAGTTGCAGGGCGCGCTCGGAGAGCTGCACGACTGTGACGAGTGGGTCGCGGAGTGCGGCGCGCTGCTCTCGGCGGAGAGCGGCGAGACGGGCGGTGGGACGGACCAGAGCGAGGCGCGTGCGCAGCGCCGCGTCGCGGGCGTATGGCTGCTCGGCCACTTCGCGGAGGAGCGCGCGCGCCACTACCGCCGCGCGCTCCTGTGCTGGCACGCGTGGGAGCAGGGCGACTTCGCGGCGCGGCTCGTTGCCTGCCTCGAAGAGTCGCCGGGCGCGGGCGCGTCGAGTTGAAACGGCCTTGTCGGCGGGATGCGATGCGGTTTTGCGGAGCAGCGTGTCTCTGAGCGGGGCCGGCGGCTTTTCTCGGCAGATCGTTTCAGGCCGAAGGCAGAAGGCTGCGCATCAGCTCCTCAAGGCGGTCGAAGTCCACGGGCTTCTGCACGTAGCCGTTGCAGCCCGCGGCGAGCGCGAGGTCGCGGTGGCGGGCCGGGTCGTGGCCCGAGACGATGAGGATCGGCACACTGCGCAACTGTTCGTTCTGCCTGATGGAACGCACGACGGCGAAACCGTTGAGGCGCGGGAGCTGCAAGTCCATGAGGATGATGTCGGGCCGCGCTTCGCGCGCCAGCGCGACCGTCTCTTGACCGTCACCTGCTTCGAGCACGCCGTAGCCCTTCATCTCCAGCAGCGTCCTCATCATCAGACGCACGTCGGCGTCGTCCTCGGCGACCAATACCGTCCATCTGGCGCGCGGCTTCGCGTCCGCCGAAGCGTCCGCGCGGGGCACGGGCGGACATTTCGGCGGCAAGAGGTCTTGCGAGATGCGCGGCGGATTCACGACGTGACTTCGTCTTTCTCGGGGATGGTAAGAAGAAAGTTTAGGACTCGGCTGAGAGAACCGAAGGGCGTGTTCACTTCTCGCGGGAGCACGCCCTTCGTCCTTTCCCCGACGTACTTCAGTATCACGAAGTGTAGCACACGTGTATGTGCGTTAGTGTACATAAAAAGAATTGGGCCGTTGGCCGAGTACTCCGTCGAGCGTTTCGCGCAGCGTTGGCGCACGCCCGCGCGACCGTCTACTGACTCCGGTGGCAGCCCGGCGGAGTTCCGTTGTAAACTTTCCCGCGTCACCCACACGCTCAAAGAACATCCACTGCGGAGACCGTATGAACTTTTACGACAATGTCCTCGGCCTCATCGGTCGCACGCCGCTGGTCAAGCTCAACCGCCTGACCGAAGACATCAAGGCGACCGTGCTGGCGAAGATGGAGAACCTCAACCCCGGCTACTCGGTCAAAGACCGCATCGGCGTCTCGATGATCGCCGCCGCCGAGCGCGAGGGCACGCTCAGGCCCGGCGGCACCATCGTCGAAGCCACCTCCGGCAACACGGGCATCGGCCTCGCGCTGGCCGCCGCCGTCAAAGGCTACCGCTGCATCTTCGTGATGACCGAGAAGGCTTCGGTCGAGAAGGTTCGCTACCTCAAGGCGCTCGGAGCCGATGTCGTCGTCGTGCCCGCCTCGGCGCGCCCCGGCACGCCCGACCACTACGTCGAGACCGCGCGCCGCATCGCGCGCGAGACGCCGAACTCTTTCTACCCCGACCAATACTCGAACCCGAACAACCCGGATGCGCACTACCGCACGACGGGGCCGGAGCTGTGGGAGCAGACCGAAGGCCGCATCACGCACTTCGTCGCGGGGCTCGGCACAGGCGGGACGATCTCGGGCACGGGCCGCTACCTCAAGGAGCAGAGCGCGGAGGTGCGCGTCATCGGCGCAGACCCCTACGGCTCGGTCTTCAAGACCTACAAGGAGACGGGGCGGACACACGAGGCGACGCCCTATCTAGTCGAAGGCATCGGACAGGAGATCGTTCCCGCGAATGTCCACATCAAGTATGTAGACGAGGTGATTAACGTCACCGACCGCGAGTCGTTCGAGCTTTCCCGGCAGTTAGGCCGGAAGGAGGGGATTTTCTGCGGCGGCTCGACGGGCACGAACCTCGCCGCCGCCCTCAAGGTCGCGCACACTCTCGACGAGCGCGCGGTGGTCGTCTTCATCGTCTGCGACACGGGCGAACACTACCTCACCAAGCACCACTCAGACGAGTGGCTCAAGGAGAAGCGTCTGCTCGAGCCGCAGAAGATGACCGCGGGGCTCATCAGCACGACGAAGACGGGCGGGGTGACGCCGCGCATCGTCTTTGCCGAGCCGCAGGAGACGGTCGCCGAAGTATTGGCGAAGATGGACAAGTTCGGCGTCACGCAGATGCCCGTCATCGAAGACGGGCGGGCGGTCGGGGCCGCGCGCGAGAACCGCATCCTCGCCACCGTCCTCGGCAACCGCGACCTGCTCGAAGCCCCCGTCAGCGAAGTGATGGGCGAGAGTTTCCCCGTCGTGGACGTTGACGCCACCTCCAGCGAGGTGACGCGCCTTCTGGGCCGCAGCCCCGCCGTCCTCGTCGAAGAGTACGGGCGCATTACCGGCATCATCACCCGCCACGACATGCTCGACACGAGGTGAAGTAAAGGCCGTGAATCGTCAATCGTAAATTGCCAGATCAGGTTTTTCCATTCACGATTCACGGCCTTTCTTTCTATTCACGATTCACGATTCGCGGCTTTTTCCGGGAGGTTTGTCTGCTCGTTCAGACCGCGTGGGCGATTTTCTTTCTATGGCTGCTCGGCGCGGCGCTGACGCTCGTGTGCCTTGCGCGTCAGAGGTTCCTCGGCGCAGCGGCGCACGACGCGCGGCGCGCGACGGAAGATGCGACGCCCGCCTCCGTCGAAGCAGCGCCGCTCGTCTCCGTCCTCATCCCGGCGCGCAACGAGCAACATCGTATTCTGGCCGAGTGCGTCGGCTCCATCCTCGCGCAGGACTACGCGCGTTTTGAGGTCGTGGCCGTCAACGACCGCTCGATTGACGCCACCGCGTTGATTCTGCGCGCGCTGGCCGCGACGGACGCGAGGCTGAGAGTCGTCGAGGGCCGCGAGCCGCCCGCGGGGTGGCTGGGCAAGCCTTTCGCGCTGCAACAGGCTCTTGAAGTGTCGCGCGGCGAGTGGGTGCTGGCGACGGACGCCGACATGGTTTTCGACCCCGCCGCACTCCGCACCGCGCTTGAATACGCGCGCGGACGAAACAGCGACGCGCTCTCGCTCATCCCGCACTTCGAGGCGCACTCGTTCTGGGAGCGCGTCTTCATCCCGACGTGGGGCTGGGGAATGTTGATCCTCTACCCGCTCGACCTCGTCAACCATCCGCGCTCGCCCCTCGCCGTCGGCATCGGCGGCTTCATCCTGATGCGCCGCGCCGCGCTCGAACACGTAGGCGGGTTCGGGGCCGTCCGCGCCGAGGTGCTCGACGACTTCCGCCTCGCCGGCGCGCTCAAGCACTCAGGCGCGCGGATGCTCGCCGAGTACGCGCCCCGTCTGGCGCGGACGCGGATGTACACGGACTTCCGTGGGCTCTGGGAGAGCGCCACGAAGAACTGGTTCGCCGCGCATCGTTTTTCGCTCACGCTCGCGGCGGCGAATCTCGTCTGGGTATTTTTCGTCGGCCTGCTCCCGCCGCTCCTCGCCGTCTTCAGCGGGCTCATGCTCCTGCTCGGCGGCGGCGAATTCTGGCGGCAGCTCTTCGTCCCGGCCTTCTCGGCGTGGGTCGTCTGCGTCGCGCTCCTCGCGCTGATTAATAAACGGTTTGGCGTGCCCGCCGTCTACGCGCTGACCGCGCCGCTCGGCTGGATTCTGTGCTGCGCCGTGCTGGTCAGCTCCGCCGCGGGCGTCCTCGGCGGGCGCGGTCTCGTGTGGAAGGGCCGCAGGTTTTACGAGCGCGCGGGCGTGCGACCCCCGCAAGGCAAACGATGAAGTCGGAGCACCGAAAGATGAACTGTCAGAAGTTTCGTGTGTCGAGGTGGAATGGTGAGAAGGTGTTCGAGAAGAAACCCGAAAGCCCCTGAAAGGGGCGGAATAATTTAGCCCACGGCGCGAGCCGTGGGAATACGGCGGCGACGGATTTGCCAGCCCCTGAAAGGGGCGAAAGACATCAGACATCGAATGTCTTTCGCCCCTTTCAGGGGCTGATGTCTTTGTCGTACCCATAACCCACGGCTCGCGCCGTGGGCTAAAATCTATCGCCCCTTCCAGGGGCTTTTCAAACTGCTTTCGGGTATTGAGTTATGAAATCTCAAATTTGAAATCTCAGAGGCCGAAGGATGAAATGGATAATGTCTCCGGCTCGACCTTCAACGCTTCGCGACCGTCGTTTCAACGCCCCGCCTTTCGTAAAACGTCACGCGCAATTCTCCTTCGAGCAGGCGTGAGTCGGAAGGCTTGAAGCCTTCGAGGAAATTTATGGGCATGAAGGTGTCCGCGCCTTCGACGGTGAGGGGGATTGCGGTGACGACCCAGCGTTCGATGTCGGCGGCGAACGTTTCGTAAACCCGCGCGCCGCCGATGACGAAGAGGTCGCACTTCAAATAGTCCTTCAGCGAGAGCACGGAGAGCCTGTCCCTGAGCCACACGACCGACTCCTCCTGCTGTTCCACGGCCTCGGTGCGCCCGCTGAGCACGAGGTTGAGCCTGTTCGGGAGGGGCTTTTTGAGCGTCGCCCACGTCCGCGCGCCCATCAGGCAGGCGTGGCCGGTCGTCTGCTCCCTGAAGAACTTCAAGTCCGCAGGGTAGCGCCACGGCAGCCCCCCGCCCTTCCCGATAGCGCCCGCGCGATCAACCGCCACGATGCCGATGATTGCCATTCAGTTATCGCCCTCCGACGCCCATCCGAGAGTAAGCAGTGAGCAGTGAGCAGTGAGGCCCGGTCAGCCGTCTTGACTGCTTACTGCCCTGAGCGGCGCGAGTATTCTTCTCTATATCAGTCAGTACGCTTTGGGCCCGGCTCCTTTAGACAGCGACGGGCGCTTCGATTTTGCCATGCGAGCGGTAGCCGACCAAGTTGAGGTGCTCGTAGCGGAAGGCGAGCAGCCCTTCGAGCCCGCGCAAGCGCCCGCCCTCGTCGTTGATTTCGAGGCGCGGCGGCGGGAGCGGCGCGCGCGCGAGCAGCTCTTCGACCTGCGGGAGATGATTCCGGTAGATGTGGTAGTCGCCGAGCGTGTGGACGAACTCGCCGACTTCGAGCCCGCAGACGTGCGCGAGCATGTGCGTGAGGAGCGCATAGGACGCGATGTTGAAGGGGATGCCGAGGAAGGCGTCAGCCGAACGCTGGTAGAGCTGGCAGTGGAGCGTGCGCCCGCGCTCGACTTTGAACTGGAAGAGCGTGTGGCATGGCGGCAGGTCAACCTCGTCCGCGACGCGCGGGTCCCAGCCAGTGACGATTAATCTTCTCGAGTTCGGATTGTCTTGAATCTCCCGGACGAGGCGCGCGATCTGATCGAGGCCGTCGCGTTCCGGGTAGCGCCCGCCGAACGAGCGCCAGAGATAGCCGTAGACGGGGCCGAGGTCTCCGGCCTCGCGCCCGAAGCGGGTGGTGTGCGCGGCGTCGGCCCACTCTTTCCAGATGTCCACGCCGCGCGCGCGCAAATTCGTCTCGTTCGTGTCGCCGGAGAGGAACCAGAAAAGCTCCTCCGCGATCCAGCGGAAGGGGACGCGCTTGGTCGTGACGAGGGGGAAGCCCGCGCGCAGGTCGAAGCGCGTCTGGTGGCCGAAGTGCGAGATGGTCCCGACGCCGGTGCGGTCTTCATGCTCCGAGCCGTGTTCGAGGATCGCTTTGAGCAGGTCTTGGTACGTTGACAACACCCCTCCCCTGAACTATCGTGCGCTCGCCTCCTGACGCGCGCGCCACTGTGCTTTTTAATCTCACGGCCCGGTTCTTTCGATCAGCAAAGATTACTGATTGCGCGCGAACGCCGAGCGGGGCAGGCCGCGGAGCTTCTATGAGCAAGCCGAGGATATTCATCAGCCACAGCGCGCGGAATGACGACGAGACGATGACGCTGCTCGACTCGGTCTCCGCCGCGCTGGCGGACGACTTCGCGGTTCACGTTGATAAGGATCACCTCAAGGCCGGCGACGACTGGCGGCACACCCTCAACACGTGGATCGGCGGCTGCGACGCCGCGGTCCTGCTGCTCTCGCCAAAGGCGCTCAAGTCCGACTTCGTGGCTTATGAGATCAGCATCCTCGCCTTCCGCGCGAAGCTCAGCGGCATCAAGGTCATCCCCGTCTTCCTCAAAGGCGTTGACGAAGAGGCCGTCAGGTCGGGCCGTCTCGAACCCGCCAACCTCCCCGCCACGCAGGGCGTGAAGGAGGAGGACACGCAAAAGATCATCGCCAGACTGAAGGAGGTGCTGGCCGAGGTCGTCCGGAGCAAGACGCCCGTGGACGAGCAGGCGGCATATCTCGAAACCTACTTCGCCCCGTTCCTCAACGCCCTCCTGACGGACTGCCTGCGCGACACGGGCTTCGACCTCGGCTCGTGGGAGCCGCCCGGCAACCCGCGCCTCTCGCTCGCCGTGAGAATGATGACCCTCGGCCTCAGAAGGGCCGAAGCCCCCCTCCGAAGAATGCGCGCCGTCCTCAACCGTGAGAAGACGATGGACGCGGTCTTCGAGTTGGTCGCCACGTCGTGGGTTGATCTGCGCGCCGCGGCGCGTCTGTGCGAGCTGGCGACGGGCGAGAACGAGCGCCGCGCGCTCGCCGTGAACGCCAGTCAACAGCTCATCGCCCGAACCTACGTGCTCCGCGCGGCCAGACTGCCCGCCGAAGATAGCTGGCGGGTCGTGGAGGTCAACGGGGTCTTCGGCGGCCAGACCGTCGCGGAGATCGTCGCCGAGCTCAAGGGACGCATCGAGGCGGCGCTCGCGCAGGTCTTCAACCTCAAGCCGGGGCGAACCGTCCACGACGCGCTCGCCAGTTACGACCGGCGTTCCGAGCCCGTCTTCGTCCTGCTCCCGGCGGAGGGCATGAGCTGCGAGGTGGTCTCGGGGCTCCGCGGCGCGTTCCGGACCGTGACCTTCTTTTTCCTCGCGGGCAACGACGCGGCGAACCGCTCGCTGCTCTCCGGGATGAGCGTCGAGTACCTCGCCCCCGAACTCAGCAAGGGTTTCGCCGACGCGTTCTGCAACCAGTACGAAGACACGAAAGACTACCTCTGGACGTGAGCGGCGGGCTTACGAGCGAGAGACGAAAATGACCTACAAAAAACTTTTCGCGCCGGACGACGTTGTCCGGCTCGCACCCGAAGGCGCGGGGCAGCCCGGCGTCGGCGATCAGCGCGAGGGCTCGGTCTACGTCTACAGCCCCGAGGTCGTGCTGGCCGTCAACGTCGCGCTTGCCACGCGCCGCCCCCTGCTGGTGCGCGGGCCTTCGGGCAGCGGCAAGTCTTCGCTGGCGCGCAACGTCGCGAAGGTCCTCAAGTGGCGCTACTACGAAACCGTCATCTCCTCGCGGACGCAGGCGCGAGACCTGCTCTGGGAGGTGGACTTGCTGAGGCGTCTGCACGCCGCGCAGGCGCAGGGCGTCGAGCTCGGGGCCGACCTCACGCCCTACGTCACGCCGGGCGTCCTGTGGTGGGCCTTCGACCGCAAGGGCGCGCTGCGGCACGGAGAGGCCGTCAGGAAGGCGGCGGGCGCGGCACAACAAGCGCCGAAAGAGCCCGGCGAGCAGGAGTACCCGGCGGCCCGCGCCGTCGTGCTGATAGACGAGATAGACAAGGCCGACCCGGACGTTCCGAATAATCTCCTCGTTCCCCTCGGCTCACTCCAGTTCAGGGTCGAAGAGACGGGCGCGCTGGTCGAGACCGAGGGCAAGCGCGCCCCGCTCGTCTTCATCACCACCAACGACGAGCGCGAACTCCCCGCCGCCTTCCTCCGCCGCTGCGTCGAAATTATCCTCCCGCAACCGTCCGAAGACCGGCTCGTCCAGATCGGGCAGGCGCACTTCCCGAAGACGAAGGTGTCGTTCCTGCGCGACATCGCGAAGCAGGTCACGGAGTCGGCGCAGGCGACCGACAGGACGGGCGCGCCGAGCGCCGCCGAATATCTGGACACGGTGCGCGCCTGCGTCGGGCTCAAGGTGAAGCCCACATCCGACGCGTGGAAGGACGTGGCGCGCATGACGCTCTGGAAACACGGGCGCTCGGCGGGAGGCGAGAGTTGATTCGCGCGAGCGAGATCACGCTGGGAGATTTGGTGCGCGCCTTCCGCAAGCTGGGGGCCGACCGCGTGACCCGTTTCGAGATCGCGAAGCTGCTCAAGCTGACCCCGTTCGAGAGCCTCGAAGAGCTGATCCGCTTGGAGCAGGAAGAGGAGGCGCGGAGGCAGGCCGGGCCGCAGGTCGAGTCCTCCGTGAAACCACCGGAGCCGTCGAGCCTCGACCAGCCTTTGCCGGAGGATGCGCCAGACACCGCGCGGCGCGACATCCCGGCGGCCCCGTCCGACTCCTCGCCCGTGCGCTCCGAAGTGAAGAAGGTCGGCGGCAGAGTGCAGGGCTCGCCGAGCTGGGCAGGGAATTTCGAGCCGCTGCCGAATGCCCCCTCGGCGGCGGCGGCGGCGACCCCCACGCCCGTCAAAAAATTCGAGCCGCTGCTTTTGCCCAACTGGACGCGCGCCATCCTGAGCGGCGCGCTCTCCCGCAAGAGTCACGACGGGCCGGTCAACGTCGGCAAGGTCGTCAACGCCATCGCGCGCGGGGAGATGGTCACGGCGCTGCCGCGATACCCGCGCCCGACGCTTTCGCGCGGCGTGCAGGTGCTCGTTGACCGCGGCGCGACAATGCTGCCTTTCGCTGACGACCAGCGTTGGCTGGAGCGGGAGATACGCCTCGTGGTCGGCGAAGAGAACGCGCAGATTCTCTCGTTCGAGGGTTGCCCGACGCGCCGCGCGGGGCGCGGGCCGAGAAGCGAGTGGAAGACTTACGGCGCGCATTACCGTCCGCGTCGCGGAACCGTCCTGCTCCTTTTGACCGACCTCGGCATCGGCAGGCCGCCTTCGCCCGGCACGGGCGTCCGCCCCGAGGAGTGGAGGAGCTTTGCCGAGGACTTGCGCAAGCGCGGCTGCCCGCTCGTCGCCTTAGTCCCTTACGCGCCCGCGCGCTGGCCGCCTGCGCTCGGGTCGCTCATCACCATCGTCCAGTGGGACCGGACGACGGGCGCGCCGCTCATCCACGCGCGCGTCGGCAAGGGCCACAGCAGCAGCGGCACCAGCAGCACAGAGCGCGTCGCTTAAATGAGCACCGAAGAGAGACTGATCGAGAGGTTGCACGAGGCGAGCCCCGGCGCGACGGCGCTGGCCGAGGCGGTCTCGTTCGCCGTGCTCGTCGAGCCGCAACTGTTGCGCAGGGCGCGGCTCGAACTCCTCACTAATGTTGATGTCGGGGCCGAAGCCGACCTCTGGCTGAGCCGCATCGTGCAGTCGAGAGGCCCCGAAGGTATCGTCCTCCTGCCGCGCGCCGCCGAACTGCTGCGCCTGCGCCTTGCCGCACGGGCCGGTCAGCCCGACCTGCTCGAACGCGCCTGGCGGCTCACCTCCGAGCTGCACGCGCATCTGCCGGTCACGCTCCGTTTTGAAGAGGAGATCAACCGCCTCTCGGTCAACCCGGACGACCTCGCGCTGAGCCGCATCGAGTCGCTGCTGCAAAGCATCGCCGGGACGCTGGTGCAGGACAAAGAGCGTCGCGGGCTTGCCAGCTGGGCCGCGCGCGCACTGCCCCGGCTGCCCGAAGCCATCCGCCGCCTTGAGCCCGCGCGAGTGCTCGCGATGGCGTCTTACCTCCGTCTGGGCGCGGCCCTGCCAATCGAGGAGTCGCGCTCCGACGACGAGCTCCCCGAATGGGTCGCGTGGGCTCTGCCGAAAGACTTGCCGACATTCCGGCTCGACGCACGGCTCGTCGCCGGGGGCGTCGAATTCGGCCCGCCCACAGATGCCGAACACGTTATCGAAGTCCCCGCCACCAACCCTCTGCTCGTCGAGATGTCCTGGACGGAAGGCGGGCTGAGGCGCGTCAAACAGGTCTCGCTCAAGCAGGGCGAGCGCATGCGGTTCGACGCCCCGTTCACCGAAATAACCCTGCGCACCGTCCTCGGAGACCGTTACACCATCACTCCCCTACCCGAAGCCGTGGGTGAAGAGCAAGAGAGCAAAGTCATGCAGCAAAACCGCCCGCTATGCTACGTCGCCATGCCGTTTGGCCAGAAAACAGACTATCAAACTGGCCGGATGATAGATTTCGACGTTATCTACCACCAGCTTATCCGCCCGGCGGTTGAACAGGCGGGCTTGGAGCCGTCGCGCGCCGACGAGGTGGCGTCCAGCGGCCCCATCGAAAAGTATATCTTTGAACGACTGATCTTTTCCGAGTATGTAAT
>JAIVJM010000004.1 GCA_020199995.1 Acidobacteriota bacterium
TATCAGGCCCGCATCTCGCGCGAGATCGAGATGATCAAGCGGATGGGCTTCCCCAGCTACTTCCTCATCGTCTGGGACTTCATCAAGTTCGCCAAAGACCGCGAGATTCCCGTCGGGCCGGGCCGCGGCTCGGCTGCCGGGAGCTTGGTCGCCTACTGCCTTGAGATCACCGACGTTGACCCCATCCAGTACGACCTTCTTTTCGAGCGCTTTCTGAACCCCGACCGCGTCTCGATGCCGGATATTGATATTGACTTCTGCGTCCACGGGCGCGGCGAGGTCATCAACCACGTCTCGCAGCTCTACGGGCGCGACTCGGTCTGCCAGATCATCACGTTCGGGACGATGGCCTCGAAGGCCGCCATCAAGGACGTGGGCCGCGCGCTCGACATGCCCTACGCCGACGTCGAGAAGATCGCCAAACTCATCCCGCCGCCCATCCGTGGCCGCAACGTCTCGATCACACAGGCGTTGGAGATGGTGCCGGAGTTGAAGCAGGCGGTCGAGCGTGACGCGCAGACTAAGAAGGTCATCGAGATCGCGCGCCGTCTGGAAGGCTGCGCGCGCCACTCATCGGTCCACGCGGCGGGCGTCGTCATCTCGCCGCAGCCTCTGGAAGAACTCATCCCCGTCGCCGTCAGCCAGAAGCAGGAACTGACCACGCAGTTCGAGATGTCCGACCTCGAAAAGACGGGCATGCTCAAGATGGACTTCCTCGGCCTCACCACGCTCTCGATCATCAACCAGTGCCGCAAGACGATCAAAGAGCTGAACGGGCGCGACATCAACTGGTCGGAAATCCCCCTCGACGATCCCAAAAGCTACGAGCTTTTCGCGCAGGGACATACAGAAGCCGTCTTCCAATTTGAGAGTTGTCTGAGTGGGGACACGCAAATCCACAAAGAGCAGACGATCAGAGAGCTGTACGAAAAAGTCAGTCGGCTCAAGGCACAAGGGATGTTTGCGACCGAGGGGCGGGCGGCCCACAGGCTCAAGTCCTGCTATGTTGACGAAGGAAAATTTCACAACAATGCGATTCTGGATGTCGTCGTCACCGGCGTCAGGCCCGTCTACCGAATCGTCACGGAAGGCAACTACACCATCAAGGCGACGGCGGAGCACTATTTCCTGACCGAGCGCGGCTGGCTCCAACTGGGAGACCTCGACCCCCAAACGGACACGCTGCTTTTCAAGACGGACGCTTTTTACGGGCGGCGTGTGTGCGCCGACTGCGGCGCTCCCTTGAAATCGAAGGTCTTGAAGACGCTGCGCTGCAAGGCGTGTGCGGCGCGGATTACTTCCAACCCGAGCAAGCCACAGGCACGCGAGAAAATCAGCAGGGCACACGCGGGCAGACACCCCTGGAATTTCATGATTGACGCGGCCAACCCGTTCTACGCCGGGTGGGTATCTTCGATCAGGCGCGGCCACGAGAAGTATCGCGGCAAGAGCTTTGAAGAGATATTCGGGCCGGAGCGCGCGGCGGAGTTGAGGGCGAAGATGTCGGCCCGCTCCAGAGGCGAAGGCAATCCGATGTTCGGGCGCTCGCACACAGGGCGCACGGCATATTCGGCTGCGGGCTTCCGCAAGGATTTGGGCCACTATGTCCGCTCCTCATGGGAGGCCGATTTCGCGCGCGTCCTCAAACACCTCGGCGTCGAGTACCAGTACGAGCCGCGCCGCTTCACGCTGTCTCGCGCGGATGGCCCCTTGATGACGTACTCGCCCGACTTCTTCGTGCCGGAGTCGAGCTGCTTTTACGAAATTAAAGGATGGATGGACCACAAGAGCGCGGAGAAGATACGCCTCTTCCGGGAACAGTACCCGGAGGAGACGCTCGTCGTCATAGACAAGACGCAGTTCGCCGAACTGCAAATGCGTTACGGCGATCTGGTCGAATGGGAATGCCCCAAAGTTCCCGACAGCACGTCTTTCGTCAAGATCAAAAGCATTACCCGCGAAGGCGAAGAAGAGACCTTCGACATCAAGATGCGCGCGCCCGGAAACAACTTTCTGGCGAGCGGCTTTGTGGTTCACAACAGCGGGATGCAGGAGATTTGCCGCAAGCTCAAGCCGAAGTCCATCGAAGACCTCTCGGCCTTGAACGCCCTCTACCGCCCCGGGCCCTTGGACGGCGGGATGGTGGACGACTTCATTGACCGCTACCACGGCAAGAAGCCGGTCGAGTACATCACGCCCGAGATGGAAGAGACGCTCACGAATACCTACGGGATTCTGGTCTATCAGGAACAGATCATGCAGCTCGCGCAGCGGCTCGGCGGCTACTCCTTAGGCGAGGCCGACCTCATGCGGCGCGCGATGGGCAAGAAGAAGCGCGAGGAGATGGCCCTCCACGAAGAGAAGTTCATCGCGGGCTGCGTCAAGAACAAGATCCAGAAGAAGAAGGCGCGCGAAATCTTTCGCCTCATGGCGCAGTTCGCTGACTACGGCTTCAATAGATCGCATTCGGTCGCCTACGCGCACGTCGCCTACCAGACGGCCTACCTCAAGGCGAACTACGCGGAACACTTCTACGCGGCGGTGATGACCTACATGGCCGACGACTCGGCCAAGATTCTGAAGTACGCTTCGGAGCTGCGCGCGCAGAAGATCAGGATGCTGCCGCCGGACGTGAACGAGTCGGGGTCGGGCTTCACGCCAATCGAGGGGGCCATCCGCTACGGCCTCTCGGCCATCAAGGGCATCGGCCAGTCGGCGGTCGGCGCGATGATCGAGGCGCGCTCCGAGCGGCCCTTCACTTCGCTCTTCGACTTCGCCGAAAGGGTGGGCGAGCGAGGCGCGGGCAAGCGCGTTTTGGAAAGCCTCGTCTGCGCGGGCGCGTTCGACTCCCTGATGCCCGCGGGCCGTGCGCCGCACGGCTGGCGCGCGTCTCTTCTGGCGACCGTTGACCGCGCGCTCGACCGCGGCACGCGGCAGAGGCGTTCGCGCGCGAGCGGGCAGGCGGATATGTTCGGCGCGGCGTCGGGCGCGGCGGATGCCGGGGAAGATCAGTACCCGCTCGAAGAGGCCGCGGAGTGGTCGCACAAAGAGCTGCTCGACTATGAGAAGGCGGCGGTCGGCTTCTACGTCTCGGGCCACCCGCTGGAGGACTTCGCCGAGAAGATCGGGCAGCTCAACTGCCGGACAGTCATTGACCTCTCTTCCGCCGAGCCCGACACGCGCGTCCGCGTGGCCGGCGTGGTCTCGGATTTCACGGCGCGGAACACGAAGAAGGGCGACCGCTACGCGTTCTTCAGGCTGGAAGATTTGTCGGGCGCGGGCGTCAAGTGTGTGCTCTGGCCCGAGGCTTTGAAGACCAAGGGGAAGGACGCCGCGAACGACGCGCTCCTCCTCGTGGTGGGCCGTCTCGACGGGAGCAGCGAAAGCTCTCTGACGGTGGTGTGCGACGAAGTGACGCTTCTGGAGAAGGCCAGAATTCCGTTGCGCCACTACGGCGGCGGAGGCGGTGCCGCGCCGCCGAACGTCAGGACGAACGCCCGCGCGCTCGTCATCGAGCTTCCCACGGAGGGCGACATCCCCGGCGTGTGCGAGACGCTGACGCGGACTCTGCGTGCCCACCCCGGCGACTGCGCCGTCTTCTTCGACCTGCCCTTGAGCGCCGACGGCTTGAGAGTCCGTCTCCGACCCGAACGCTCGCTCACGGTCTCTTCCGATCAGAGATTGCAGGACGAGCTCAAAGCAGCGGGCCTCGCGCACCGTTGGGAGGAAGTGCGGACGTCGCAAGTGGGCGAGCCGGAAGTCGGCCACTACGGGAGCCCGCAGGCATCAACGGCGATTCATTAATCGGAAAGCCCCCGGTCATGCATAGATCAAAGATTCGACCCTCAAAGGGTCGCACCTTCAACGGCATGGTGCGACCCTTTGAGGGTCGAATTTCTTTTCTCACCTATTCCGGGGGCGGCGCTCCGACGCTCACCTATGGCTCTGGGTCTTCGCTTAACCCCCGGCTATTATCTTGCGCCCTTTGAGGGCGGCGGCGCAGTTCGGCGTTGCCGAGTTGGCCGCAGGCGGCCATGATCGCGCGGCCCTTCGTCGCGCGGCGGCGCACGGCGAGTCCTTCCTCGCGCAGCCAGCCCATGAAGCTCTCGACCTCTTTGTCCTCGGGCGCGCGCGTGAGCGGCGCGTGGCCGGGATTGTAGGGGATGAGGTTGAGGAGCACGCGCCCGAGTGGGCGGCAGAAGTCGGCCACGCCGCGCGCATCCGCGCGCGAGTCGTTGAGGCCGGGCATGAGGCAGTAGTTGACGCCGAGGACGAAGTTGCGCCGCCGTGGATAATCAGAGAGGACGCGCTGCAACTCGGCGAGGGGCGTCTTGCGGTTGACGGGCATCAAGCGGCTGCGGGACGCGTCGTCGGGCGCGTTGAGGCTGACCGAGAGGTTAAGACGCTTCCACCCCAACGCCGCGAGCCGCCTCAGACCTTCGGCGTGGCCCGCGGTGCAGACCGTCAGGCGGTCGTGGCCGTAGTGGAAGCCGCGCCTCTGCGTCAGGACGTGCAGCGCGCTGATGAGGTGGTCGGCGTTGTCGAGCGCCTCGCCCATGCCCATGAAGACAATGTTTTTCGGACTCCAGCCGAGCACGAAGCGCGCCGTGAAGACCTGCGCGACGATCTCGCCCGCGGTGAGCTGGCGGAGCAGGCCCATGCGCCCCGTCTCGCAGAACGTGCAGCCCATCTTGCATCCCACCTGACTCGAAACGCAGAGCGTCTGCGAGGCCGCGCCCATCGGGATGCGCACCGCCTCAATCTCGTAGCCGTCGCGGGTCTCGAAGACCGCCTTGGCCGTCGCACCAGCGTTTGTCTCCTCCTCCGACACCTTCTTCAAAGCGAGCGGGGCCGCCCGGAAGTGTTGATGCCAACCATCCACTGAAGTCGGAGGCAGAGGGAAGGACTCCGGCTCGAAGCGGCCCGTCGTGAACAGTCGCGCGTAGAGGTCGTGCGCGACCCACGCGCTGCCCGGCAGGACGCGCCGCGCCTCCGAGGCCAACTCATCGGCGGTGAGCCCGAGAATATCTATGGGGCCGGAAGGCGTCTGTTCCAAAGTTAGCTGTACTCCATCGTCAAGGCGGTGGCTCCGTCGGACATTTTATAGCGATTCGCGGTCACGTGCGACTACTACAGAGAAAGAAACGCCCCGGAAGTTCGCTTAAAAACTTCCGGGGCATCTTTCTGTCCGCGGCTTCGCGCCGATGCTTAAGGCGCTGCCGGGTAGACGAGCGTCAGCGGGTCGGGCAGGGGGATGCGCCGAACCTGACCGTTCTTGACGAGCTTCGCAAGCGAGTGCTGCGGCTTGTCGGGATTGCCCTTGGTGATGTCGTCGATGTTGCCGACGACGAGGATGACGAGCTGTTCCGGCTGGAGGTACTTCTGCGCGACGCGCTGCACGTCCGCGGCGGTGATTGAGCGGATGCGGTCGCGGTACTTGTCCCAGTAGTCGGCGGGACGGTTCGTGTACTCGTCCTGCGCGAAGGTGCCGGCGATCTGCGCGGCGCTGGCGAAGGCGAGCGGGAACGTCTCAATCGCCGAGTTCTTCGCCGTCTGCAACTCCTCGGCGGAGACCTGCGTCGTGCGGATGCGGTTGATCTCTTCCATCACGATGTCCACGGCCTGCGGCGTGCTCATGCTCTTGGACTGGAACGCCGCGCGGAAATCCGAAGGGTAATAAATTCCCTGCCCGAAAATCGAGCCCGCGCTGTAGGCCAGCCCTTCGTCAGAGCGGACGCGCGAAGTGATGCGCGAGGTGAAGCCGCCGCCGCCGAGGATGTCGTTCATGAGCGAGATGGCGTAGGAGTCGGGGTTATCGCGCGTCACGCCGACGTGGCCGATGCGCACGCGCCCCTGATTGACGTCCGCCTTGTGGACGGCGTAGACGCCCGCCACGGGGACGAACTCGGGCTTCGGCACCGCCGGGACAGCCGCCTTCGACACGGGCCAGCCGTTGAGGGCCGCTTCGAGCTTCTGGAGCATCTCGCTCGTCTTGAAGTCGCCCGAGACGGCGAAGATGAACCCGGCGGGCTGGTAGAACTGCTTGTGGAAGGCCATGAGGTCTTCGCGCGTGATCGCTTCGATGGAAGCTTTGGTGGATTCACGCGTCGAGAAATGCTTGTCGCCGCGCATCAGGCGCGTCCACTCGCGCGCCTCGATGGTCGTCGTGCTGTCGTTGCGCCGCTCCATGCCCTGAAGGATTTGGCTCTTGGCGAGCGCGAGGCGGTCGGCCTGAAAACCGGGGTTCTTGAGCATGTCGAAGTAGAGCGCGAGCCCCGCGTCGATGTCTTTGGTAAGGCAGTTGAGGTTGGCGCTGCCCTGCGTGTCGCCGATGTTGCTTGAAAGGTTGGCGGCGAGAAAGTCGGCGGCCTCGTCGAACTGCTCGGCGGTCTTCGAGAGGGTGCCGCCCACGCGAATCTGGTTGCCCGTGATGGAGGCGAGCCCGCGCTTGGCCTCGGGTTCAAGATACGCGCCCGTGCGCACCAGCGTCGTGACGTTGACGAGCGGCAGGTCGTGGTCTTCGACCAGATAGGCGACCGCGCCGTTCGAGAGGACGTGGCGGAACTTGTCGCGCTTCGGCGGCGTGTAGTCGAGCTGCGTGTACTTCAGCTCCTTCGGGTGCGCGGGGATGTCCTGCGTCTGCGCGAGCAGCCCGGCGGGCGAGAGCGCGAGCATCACGAAGGCCATGAGCGCCGACGCTGACTTTATGTTTCTCTTTCTCATTTCGTCCCTCCTTCGAGCTGCTTGAGACGGTCTTCGAGCAACTTCTTCATCACCTTCATCAAGTCCTGCTTGTCGGCGGGGGCCGATGCGCCCTGCTGCTCGATGCGCCCGAGGATGGCCCGCACCTGCTCGACCTTGGCCTGCGCGAGCATCCCGCGCATCTGCTGCACCTGCGCCTTCTCCTGATCGTCGAGGCCCGCCAGCAGCGGGTCGTTGTCGGCGGCGGCCACCGCGGCGCCCGCCGCCGGCTTCTTCGTGTAGTAGACGCCGACCGTGCGGTTCTCGGTCTTGAAGTAGGTATTGGCGACGCGCCGGATGTCTTCCGCCGTCACGGCCTGAACGCGCGCCGGGTCGGTGTTGATCGTCTCCCAGCCGCGGCCCGAGTCGCGCAGGAGCAGTTGCGTCATCAGCGAGAAGTTATTTTGCAGGCGGCGGAAGTCTCCCGCCGCGTTCTGGTTCTTGACCTTCTGCAGCTCCTCGGCTCCGACCGGCTCCTTCTGCAACCGCTCGATCTCTTTGTAGAGCGCCTGCTCGACCTCTTCCGGCGACTTGCCCGGCTTGGCGATGCCTGAGAGCTCGAAGAGCCCTTCGTACTTGCGCCCGTCGGCGTTGGCGAAGGCGTTGTTGGCGACCGCCTGCTGGACCACGAGCGACTTGTAAAGGCGGCCAGTGCGACCGTTGAGGAGGTCGGCCATGATGTTGAGCGCGAAGTCGTCCGGGTGGCCGTCGGCGACCGTGTGGTAGCGGACACGCACCTGCGGGACGGTCTCGGCGTAGGCGGTCATGCGCTTCTCGGCGAGCTGCGGCATCTCCTGCGTGCGGACGGACTCGGGCTCGCGCGTGCCGCGCTTGAGCCGCCCGAAGTAGCGTTTCGCCAGCTCGGCGGCGCGCGCCGGCTCGAAGTCGCCGACGAGACAGGCGGTGAGGTTGTTCGGCGCGTAGTTGACGGCGAAGTAGTCCTCGGCCTCCTCGCGCGTGATGCCTTCGAGGTCGCTCGGCCATCCCACGACGGGCCAGCCGTAGGGCGACGACTGCCAGAACATGGATTCATAAAGCTCGTTGAATTTGCCTGTGGGCGTCGAGTCGGTGCGCAGCCGCCGCTCTTCGTGAACCACGTCGCGCTCGGAATAGAACTCGCGGAAGACGTGGTTGGCGAGGCGATCGCTCTCCATCCAGAACCAGAGCTCGATTTTGTTGGCCGGGACGTTGATGAAATAGATGGTGAAGTCGTTGCTCGTCCCGGCGTTCATCCCCGAGCCGCCCGCGGTCGTGTAGATGCGGTCGTACTCGTCCTTGATCATCAACTCTTTTTCCTGCTTCGTCAGCTCCTCGAAGCGCGCGCGCAGTTGTTGATGACGGGCCGAGCGGTTCTTCGGGTCTTTGGCGTCGGTGATCTCGCCGAGCCGCGCCTTCTGGATGAGCGCGACCTCTTCACGCCGGAGGTCGGCCCGCACCTGATCCATCTCGTCCAGAACTTTCCGGTGCGCCGTGTAATCTTTGGTCCCGATGACGTGCGTGCCCTTGAACATCATGTGCTCGAAGAGGTGCGAGAGACCGGTGATGCCGGGCCGCTCGTTGACCGAGCCGACGCGCGCCACCCAGCCGACGGCGATGTTCGGATCGCCCCTGCGCTGCACCAGAAGCACGCGCATGCCGTTATCTAACATTACTTCCTGCACGGGAACTTTCTGCGCCGCGACAATGTGCGCGCACAGCAGAACCGCCAGGACGCAAAAAGAGATTCTCTTCATATGCTTGTCCTCAATTTGTCGAAAAGGGAAGTGGAATCCGGGGTTGTGGCGGATGCCGGAGTCGAAATGACGCCCTCGCCGTCTACCGGCGGGGTCGTCGCTCGACTCCGGCACCAAATCTTTATCAACTCAACTGAGCCCGCGACAGAGACCTCCGGTTGCCGTGTGGCGCGTCTGAAGGTATTCCGGCAGGGTGCAGCGAATCATACCAGCGCGAAACCGAAATGGCTATTACTGCGCCCGCCGCGAAAAAGTTTCCGCGTCCAATAAATTGGATTATTTCTCGCGCCGGTCTTTCAACCTTCGGGCGCGAACTCGGCCAGCTCCGCCCAGCGGTCGAGGTCGCGCGCGAGCCGCGCGGTCAACGCCTCGCGCTCCGCGTAGAGCCTCTGCACGAGATACGCGTCGCTCGCGTTCGCGGCCAGCTCGACCTCCAGCTCGGCCAGACGCCGCTCGGCTTCACTGATGCGGCCCTCTAATTCTTCCAACTCCCTTTGCTCTTTGAACGTGAGCTTGCGTCTGGCCGAAGCGTCCGGCGGCGTCCGCTCGCCGCGCGCTGGCCTTGCGGCGGCGTCGTCGGCGGGCTCGGGACGGGCTGCTGCCTCAGCCTCCGACTCTTCAGCGCGGCGTGCTTCAAGGAAGGCCGTGTAGTTTCCGGGATACTCGCGGACGCGGCCCCCGCCCTCGAAACGAAAGATGTGCTCGACCGTGCGGTCGAGGAAGTAGCGGTCGTGGCTGACGACGACGAGGCTCCCGCCGAAGCCGTCAAGATAATCTTCGAGCGTGACGAGCGTCGGGATGTCGAGGTCGTTGGTCGGCTCGTCGAGCAGGAGGACGTTCGGCGCGCTCATCAGGACGCGCAGGAGGTAGAGCCGCCGCCGCTCGCCGCCCGAAAGCTTCGAGACGGGCGCGTACTGCATCGCGCCCGTGAAGAGGAACTTTTCGAGCATCTGGCCCGCCGTAATGAAAGTGCCGTCGGCAGTCTCGATGCGCTCGGCGACCTCGCGGACGTAGTCTATGACGCGCGCGCCTTCGTCGAGCGCGCGGTTCTCCTGATCGTAGTAGCCGAAGCGGACGGTCTTCCCGACTGAGAGCGTGCCTGCGTCGGGCTCGACGCGCCCCGTGATGATTTCGAGCAGGGTGGTTTTCCCCGCGCCGTTCGGCCCGATGAGGCCGATGCGGTCGCCGGGCTTGAGCGTGTAGCTGAAGCCCTCCAAGAGAGCGCGCCCGTCGTAAGACTTCGCAATGTCGCGCAGCTCAAGAACTTTCCTGCCCATCCGGCTCGAAGAGACGGAGATGTCGAGCTCGGCCCGCGCCGTCTCGCGCGGCTGCGCCATGAGGCTCTCGGCGCGGGCGATGCGGGACTTTGACTTTCTGGTGCGCGCCTTCGCGCCGCGCCTGAGCCACGCCAGCTCGCGCCGGATGAGCATCTCGCGCTTCTGCCCCTCGGAGGCGCGCGCTTGTTCCTGCTCCTCTTTCTTTTCGAGGTAGTAAGCATAGTTGCCGTCGAAGGGGTGCACGACGCCGCGGTCTATTTCGAGTATGCGCCCGGTCACGCGGTCGAGGAAGTAGCGGTCGTGTGTGACGAGGAGCAGCGCGCCGCGCGAGCGCGCGAGGTAGTCTTCGAGCCAGGTGATGGTCTCGGCGTCGAGGTGGTTGGTGGGCTCGTCGAGGATGAGGAGCTGCGGGCTCGCAATCAGCGCGTGCGCGAGCGCGACGCGCTTGCGCTGGCCGCCGGAGAGCGTGCCCATCAGAGCATTGGTGTCTGTGATGCCGAGCCTGCCGAGGACGGTGCGGGCGTTGGTCTCAAGCTCCCATGCTCCGGAAGCCTCCAGCCGGTGCGCCAGCTCCGACACGCGGTTGAGCAGACGCGGTGAGTCAACGCTCGCCGCGGCCAGCTCCCGGCACGCGCGCTCGTAGTCGAGCAGCAGCTCGGTCCGCGCGTCGCTCGCGGCGAAGACGGCGTCGAGCACGCTCTGCGCGGGGTCGAAGGGAGGGTTCTGCGGGAGGTACCCGATTGACACGCCCTCGGCGAAAACGATGCGCCCGGTGTCCGGCACTTCCTCGCCCGCGACGAGGCGAAGGAAAGTGGTCTTGCCGGAGCCGTTGACGCCGACGACGCCGACGCGGTCGGCGGAGTCGAATCCGAGGCTGACGTTTTCGAAGAGCGGTCGGATGCCGAAATTCTTACTGACCGATTCGAGCGAGAGGATGTGCATTCACTACTTGGATAGCGCAGAACCACGACGGAGCGCAAGCGACGCTTGGGCGAGAGAGCCGGATGGCGGACGCGGGACGGGGTTTCTGTCAGCGATAATCCCAACTTGCAGGAGGATGTCAGGCGGCGGGGGCAAGCCCCCCTTCCTGACTGCGCTATCCAGACTTGAATCACTCAGGCCAACTAGCGCAAGTCGGGAAGGGGGCTTGCCCCCGCTCCGACGCCAACCACACGCAAACTCTTCTACTGCCCGAACCGCTGCCTGTATTCAATTGAGTTGATGAAGGCTTCGACCATCTGCGCGCCGCGGAAATCGCCGCCGTGGTCGTTGAGTTTTCCGAGCCAGAAGTCGAAGCCGCGGAAATCAGTGTCCGGCCCCTCGTTCGGGTTGCGGCGCAGATAGCCGAAGTATTGCAGGAGCACGAAAGCCTTCCGCAGCTCGGCGTCCTTCAGGGTCTGGTCTTCCGCCACCTTCCTGAGCACGCTGGCGCGCCCCGCCGCGTTGTTGCTCGCCGTCAACTCGTTGATGAGCTGCGCCCGCTCGTCCGCCGAGAGCACGCCGCCCGCGTTGGTGTCGAGAGTGTTCACGAACTGCTCGGGCGTCACGCCGGAGGGGAACGCGGACGCGAAGCGCGAGCGCGCGACGAACTCCTGCGAGAACGCGCCCTTGTTGCTTTCGAGCTGCGCGGCCCAGTTGCCGATGCCGACCCGCACGTTCTGGCCGATGCGCTGCGTGTCGGGCAAAAACTCTTCGAGGCGGACGGGCACGGGCGCGCCCGGCATGTCGCCGTAGGCGGCCTTGTACATGCGGTAGACGAGGTAGCCCGTCTCCTGAAACTCGATGGAGAGGAAGAAGGCCGCCGAGACGTTCTGCCGCTTGTCGCCCGCGCAGGCGACGTTGCCGACGCAGGCGGCGATTTCGTGAGTCCAGAAGGCGAGGCCCGCCTCGTCGGGCTCGCGCGAGAGGAAGTCGCGGTACTGCTGGCGGACGAAGAAGGGCGCGTAGTCAATCCCCACGGCCATGCCGATTTGCGGGCGCAGCACGAAGAGCCCCTGCTCGATGCCGCTCGCGACGACCGTCCCGCTCGCGAAGAACGGATAGTTGCTCCACGTCCCGTTAAAAAGCGCCTGATCGTCGGTCGGGAAGACGTCGAAGAAGGCGAGTTCGGTGAGGTTCGCCGAGGCGACGCCATTGAGGTCGAGGACGCGCACGCCGCTCCGGTAGTTCGACTCGAAGGCGTGCTGGCCGCGCACATAAAGGTTGTGGTCAATGGACGGGGTCGCGCCGTTGTATGTGCCCTGCACGGAGGGCGCGTCGAGGTCGGAGACGTTCCAGATGAAGGTGCGCGTGTTGACGCGCTGGTTCTGCTCGTCCAATTCGTCGTCGAGGAGGAATCGCGTGTGGTCTTCGGTGAGCCAGCCCTGATGTGTGTAGCCGCGCCCTATGTAACCCGTGCGCGAGAGTTGGACAGGGGCCGCCTTGTTCGTCACGTCCACGATGGTGAGGGTGTCTTCGTTCGCGCTGAAGCAGATTTCGCGGTCGCGGTGCGCGGCGTCAGGCCCGCGGTAGATGACGCACTGCGTCTCGTGCGAGTAGCCGTCCGAATCAACGCACCCGGCGAAGGCGGGCGCGGCGGGGTTGCGCACATCAACGACGTGGAGGCCGCCGCCCCCCTCGGGCCGACCGGCGCAGGTGCCCGCGCCGATGGTCTTGCCGGGGGTCATGCGGCTTCCGGCGACGTAGGCGAAGCCCGTCTCTTCGTTGATGGCGATGGTGTGCGCGCTCGTGAAGCCATCGTAGTGCGTCGTCTCGGTGAAGGTCTGGGGCGGCGCGGCGACGTTGCGCAGTCGCTTGAGGTCGAAGACCTGAAGGCCGTGCCCCGCGGCCTCGCTGACGACGAAAACGTGGTCGCGGTAGACCTTGAGGCCGCGCCAGAGCGAGTTGACGGTGTGCGTCGGGAGGTTGCCGAGGTAGACGGGCTGCGCGGGAGTGCTCACGTCCACGAAGGCGATGCTGTTCGAGAGCCCGAGGAGCGCGTACTCCTTACCCGTCTGCGGGTCTGTCCAGCCCCACACGTCATTCGCCGTGATGTCGAGCGCCGCCGTGCCGTCAATGTCCGCGACGGGGAGGAACGAAGCGAGATCAATGTTGCGGCAGGGGAAAGTCCCGGCCATCCCGTTGACGCAAGGGGTGAAGCCCGACGCGACGAGCGGCGCGCCGCCGGGCTGGCCGTTCCCGCCGGGGCTGTGATGCTCGCCCTCGTGCGCGAGCGAAGACCAGCCGAAGGCGAAGGCCGCGACCGAGAGCATGACGGTCACACAGATCAGAGCTTTTTTTCTCATGTCGTTGAAATAATTGCGAAGAAGCAGGCGCTTTCTGCTTCGGACGTGATGGCGCGGCGACGCTGAAGGGAGTCGAGCTGGCGTCAACCGCAGGCGGCTTATCTTACAGGCAGGAATGAAGAATAGGCAAAGAGCGTTTCGTGGGAAAGTGATGCCGAACCGGAAAACAACTCAAGGTCGGAATAGAGAAGCGGGGGCCAAGCCCCCGCCGTCTTCAGTGGCCCGGCAAGCCCGGTGTTAGACGGCTTCGGACTGCGAGGTGAAAGTGAAGGCCTTCAACTTGAGCGCGGGCAGGAGCGCGGCGGTCTGCCCCTCGCTGCTGCTGACGCGCTCCGGGGGGCCGATCATCTCGACGTTGCCGGGCGCGAGCATGCGGATGATGCTCTGGTTGAAGCGGAGGTTTTTGGCGGCGTGCTTGATGCGCCCGTCCTCGATGTACCAGACGCCGTCGCGCGTCAGGCCCGTCAGGCTGTTGGTGCGCGGGTCAATCGAGCGGATGTACCAGAAGCGGCTGATGAGCAGGCCACGAGGAGTCGCCTTAATCATCTCTTTGACCGGAGCGGTCGGCCCCGAAGCCTCGATGATGGTGTTGACCGGCCCCGGCGTGGCCGCGCGCGGCTGCTCGGCGCGCTGCGCCCAGAAGCGCGAGTAGACCAAATTCTCGACCGTCCCATTACGCACCAGATAAATTTTCTGCGCGGGGAGCCCGGCCTGCGCCGACATCGAGCCGGGCAGCTCCGCGCTCCACGGGTCGCTGTAGACCGAGAGGCGCTCGTCGAAGAACTTCTCGCCGAGGCGCGTCTTGCCGCCGGGCAGAGAGTAAGGGCTGCGTCCCTCCTCGGCGCTGCGCGCGTCGAAGCCGAAGGCGAAGGAAGAGAGCAGGTCGGCGACGGCCTGCGGTTCGAGGATGACGGGGTACGTGCCCGGCTCGACCGCGCGCGCGTCGCGGCCTTCCACGGCGCGGCGGATGGACTCGCGCGCGATGCGGTCGGTGTCGAGCCGTGCGACGTCGAAGTGGTTGCGGAGGAAGTAGCCCGACGAAGCGCCGTCGCGCGTGCGCGAGGTCATCGAGAGGCTCACGAGGCTCGAACGCTCGAAGCTGAAGTTGCCGTTCTTGGTGGCCTGCGCCGCGGCCTGACCCCGCGCCTGATGGAAGCCCGCGCCGACGACGCCCGCCTTCTCGCAGGCCGTGATGATCTCGCTCACGCGCCGCGCCCTGTCCTGCAAGGAGATGTTCGAGGTCGCCTCCGCGTAGCCGCCCGTCGGCTTGTAGACCTGCGCGGAGAGCGTCGGCAAATACTCTCGATCAACGGGCGAGATGCGCGCGAGCTGTTCGGCCTCTTCGACCGTTGCCTTGAGCGAGGCATCGTCGAACTCATTTGTCGTGGCCGCGCCGCGCTGGAACCCGTCCTTGCCCTTCGTCCAGACGGTGACGCTCGCCGTGCGGTTCTCTCTGCGCCCGCTGGTGGCGAAGGCGTTGGCGGCAAAGCGGAGGTGCGAATAGGTCTCGCTCGACACGCCGACTGTGGCGTCGTCGGCCTTGACGTGCGAGAGCAGTTTGGAGGTCAAAGCCCGCGCCTCGCGTTCGTCGAGCATGTTATCAATGCTGATACCCGGCATCTTCTCTCGTCTCCTATGAAGCCTTGGCGGCGGTGTTGAGGACGTTGATTCCACGGAAGCGCGCGATGGGGCAGCCGTGTGAGACGGCATTCGACTGGCCCGGCTCGCCCTTGCCGTCGTTGAAGCTGCCGCCGAGCCGGTAGGTGTCACGCCCGCCGAGCGCGTCGCACGCGCCCCAGAAGTCGGTCGTGCGCGATTGATAAGCCACATCGCGCAGCATCCCCGTGACCTTCCCCTTGTTTATTTCCCAGAAGGTCTGCCCGCCGAACTGGAAGTTGTAGCGCTGCTGATCAATCGAATAACTCCCGTCGCCGTAAATCAGCACACCACGCTCAACGCCGCCCACGAGGTCGTCGAGCGAAGCCGAATCCTTCGACGGCTCCAACGAGACGTTCGGCATGCGCGGGAACGGCACGCTCCCCCAACTGTCCGCGTGCAGGCAGCCGTTAGACTTCTTGTGCCCGATGAGCGGCGCGAGGTCGCGCGTCGTCTGCCAGTCAACGAAGACGCCGTCGCGCACCAGATGCCAGCGCTGGCCCTCGACGCCCTCGTCGTCCCAGCCGACGGTGGCGAGGCCCCCGGCCTGCGTGCGGTCGGCGACGAAGTTGACGAGCTTCGAGCCGAACTGAAGCTTGCCGGTCTTCTCCGGCGTGAGGAAACTCGTCCCCGCGTAGTTGGCCTCCCACCACAAAGCGCGGTCTAACTCCGTCGGGTGTCCGACCGATTCGTGAATCGTCAGCCAGAGGTGCGAGGGGTGGAGCACGAGGTCGTACTTGCCCGGCTCGACCGTCTTCGCCTTGAGCTTGGCGACCGCCTCTTCGCCCGCCTGCTCGGCCTCGGTGAGCCACGGGTACTTCTGGACATACTCGTAGCCGAGCTGCTGCGGCCCGCCGTAGGAGTTGCGCGACTGGAAGTCGCCGCTCGCGCGGTCAACGGCAGTGACGTTGAAGTTGGGGAAGCTGCGGATGATGTACTGGCCAATGCGCGAGCCGTCGGAGGTGGCGAGGAACTTCTGCTCGTTGACGAAGAAGACGCCGGAGTTGACGAAGCTCACGCCCTTCGTCTTGAGCGCGCCCTCGTTCAGGCGCAGGAGGAACTGAATCTTATCGTCAATCGGGACGTCGAAAGGGTCGCGCTCAAACGAGCTGCGCCAATCCCTCGTGACCTTCGGCGCGGGCACGAGCCGGACGGGCTGGCGCTGGTACGCGGCGTTAGCCTTGGCAATCTCGACGGCCTGCGTCGTGACGCGCCGCGCCTCGGCCTCCGTCACTTCGCGGCTCGAAGCGAAGCCCCACGTGCCTTTGACCAGCACGCGCACGCCGAAGCCGTAGGACTGCCCGCGCGAGACGTTCTGTACCTGCCGCTCGCGCGTCGTGACGGCTTCGGAGCGGTAGCGGTTGACGCGCACGTCGGCGTAAGACGCCCCGAGCTTTTTGGCGGTCGAGAGCGCCGCCTCGGCCACACGGTTTTTATCTTCACTGAAGCGCGCGTCCGTCGCCGCCTCGGCGTCCAGAACCCACGACGGCAAAGTGATCGCGCCGAAGGTCAGGCTCATCGTCTTCAGAAAGTCGCGTCGAGAGGGTGTCATGTTGCTCGTCCTCGCTGTTTCTGCCGGGGCAGAAGTTTTCACCTGCCGTCGTTTGAAAACTGCCGAAAGTAAACGCCGCGTCTGTTTCGTGGTCTGCAAACTCTATTACAGCATGAGGAAATGTCAAAAGGATTATCGCGCCCGTGCTCTTACATCCTTCGAGCGCGAGGCGCGCGGCGCGGTCACTTCTTCCCCTTGAAGTAAAGCGCCATCTGCAGGTCGTGTAGCGCCTCGTGATAGACGACGCCCTCCTGCTTGGCGCAGGCGATGGCCCGGCGGATGAAGAACTCCGCGGCGTCGAGTTCGCGCTCGAAGAGGAGAATGGAGCCGAGCCCGTTGAGTGCCGAGTAGTCCGACGGATTGACGAACAACGTGTCGAAGAAAAAGCGCTCGGCGCGTTCGAGCAGACGGTCGTGGGGGGCGCGGCCCCCCTGAATCGCGTCCCAGTGCTTGACCATGTAGGCGTTTTTGCGGTGGTAGCCGGCGAGATTGACAAACGTCGAGTCGAAGCACTACGCCTTCTCGGCCTGCCGCATGATGTCGTCAACACGTTTGTGAATCTCCCGCGCGTCGTCCAGCCTCCGTTGACCGAGCATCTCCAGCGCCTTCGCCTGTCCCAGCATCATCACACGAATAAACTCAAGGAGTTCCGGACTCTGGCTGCTCATCAACGGCAAAACAGCATTCGCCGCTTTGGGGGCTTCGCGGGCGGCGCGGCTGAGGCTTTTGAGCGCCCCCGCCGCGTCCTTCCGAAAATCCACGTAGACCGTGCTGGCGAGGAACTGCGGGAGGCGCGTGCGGTCGAGGACGCAGGGCACGATGAAGCGTTTGAGATGGAAGGCAGTCAGGACTTCGGCGGCGACCCAGCGCGAAGCAGCGGCGGGCTTCGACCACAAGAGGATGACGGCGCGACTCTTCTTGATTTGCGTCTGGAGTTCGTTTCTCAACAGCGCGCCCAGATGGATTTCCGAGCGGTCGAGCCACGCCTCAAGGCCCCCGTCTTCCAGAGTTTTTTCGACGCGTGCGGCCATCTCCGAGTCGGCTGACGAGTGGCTGATGAAGACATCCATGACCCACACCTCCTCACAATTCTTCGACCGGAGAGATAACCGCCAGCGCGTCTCTTGTCCGCCGGGCGGCAGCCGCGTGAGGCGTGAATGTCGAGGAGCACGCGTCACGCCTCACCACGGCAGGCTCTTGAGTTCGATCTTGCCCGCGGGCCACTCGTCGCGGCCCTCGCCGCACGGCAGCACCATCACGTTGAAGGGCGGAGCCAACGGCCCCTCCTCCTGCTCGACCTCGATTGGCCCCGGCACGAGTCGCCAGCCGAGGCGCTCGTAGAACCGGACGAGCTGGTCGCGGCAGAAGAGGAAGCCGAACTCGACGCCCAGCTCCTCGCACATGTAGCGGGCGGCGTGGCGCATCAATCGCTGCGCGTAGCCGTGCCCCTGCGCCTCGGGGACGGTGACGACGCCGCCCACTCCGCCCACGACAACGGCTTGGCCGCCCGCGCTCACGGTGTGTTTCAGAATCCCGACGTGGCTCGCCGCGCGCCCGTCCGCGTCGAGGATGAAGTGCCAGTCCTTCGGCCTCCAGCGCAGGAGCAAGTCCTCCACGCCGAAGATGTTTTCGCTCCACTCGAAGAGGAGGCGGCGATCCACGGGGTCGAGGACGCCTTCGGTCAGTCGGATTTCATCGCTCAAGGGTTTTTCTCGCTTCACTGTCAAGAGTCAAGGTTTGCCACGAGGGGCGGAAAGGAAATATATTGTCCGCACAGCAAACAGAAAAGCACTGCCGTTTTAAAACTTTCCGCAGCCGAACACAAGAAAAATCGAGGAGCCTTTTGTGATGAACAGGGACAGCCTTCTTTCGCGCCAACTCCCGGCGACAGCCGCGCTGCTGTTGCTCCTGAGCCTTCTCAACCTCTCGCTCCCGCGCCCCGTCAATGCGCAGGAGCCACAGACGGGCGGACAAATGACAACGCCTCAAGCCGCCGCGAAGAATCCTTTCAGGCCGCTCGCCTACCGCCAGATCGGGCCGTTCCGCGGCGGTCGCGTGACGGCGGTCGCCGGAATAACATCGCAGCCCTTCGTCTACTACTTCGGCGCGACGGGCGGCGGCGTGTGGAAGACTTCGGACGGCGGCGTCAACTGGGAGCCGGTCTCCGACGCCTTCTTCAAGACGGGCTCGGTCGGCGCGATTGGCGTCTCGGAGTCCGACCCGAACGTCGTCTACGTCGGGATGGGCGAGTCGCCGATTCGCGGCAACGTCTCGCACGGCGACGGGATGTATAAATCAATGGACGCGGGAAAGACTTGGAAGAAGACGGGGCTCGAAGACACGCGGCACATCGCGCGCGTGCGTGTGCATCCGCGCAACCCCGACCTCGTCTATGTCGCGGCGCTCGGCCACACCTTCGGGCCGAACGAACAGCGCGGCGTCTTTCGCTCGAAGGACGGAGGGAAGACGTGGGAGCGCGTCCTCCAACGCGGCCCGAAGGCCGGGGCCATCGACCTCGTCTTAGACCCGTCGAACGCCAACGTCATCTACGCGGGCTTCTGGGAAGTGATCCGCCGCCCGTGGTCTCTGGAGAGCGGCGGCCCCGGCAGTGGGTTCTTCAAATCAACGGACGGCGGCGACACTTGGACTGAACTGACGCGCGCGCCCGGCATGCCGCGCGGCGTGGTCGGCAAGGTCGGCATCGCCGTCTCGCCCGCCAACCCCGAACGCGTGTGGGCGCTCGTCGAGGCCGAGGACGGCGGCGTCTTCCGCTCCGACAACGGAGGCCGCACGTGGACGCGGACGAACGAGCAGCGCAACCTCCGGCAGCGCGCGTGGTACTACACGCGCATCTACGCCGACCCGCAGAACCCCGAGACGGTTTACGTCCTCAACACGGGCTTTTATAAATCGAACGACGGCGGGCGCACCTTCAACTCGATCTCCGTGCCGCACGGCGACAATCACGACCTCTGGATCGCGCCGAACGACGCGGCGCGGATGATTAACAGCAACGACGGCGGGGCCAACGTCTCCTTCAACGGCGGGCGCACTTGGACTGAGCAGGATCAGGCCACCGCGCAGTTCTACCGCGTCGCCGTGGACAACGATTTTCCCTATCACATCTACGGCGCGCAGCAGGACAACTCGACCGTCAAGATCGCCTCGCGCACCAACGACTTCGGCATCAATGAATCCGACTGGTACGACGTGGGCGGCGGCGAGTCGGGCTGGATCGCGCCCTCTCCCAAAGACTCGAATGTCGTCTTCGCCGGTTCATACGGCGGATACCTGACGCGCTACGACCATCGGACGAAGCAGTTGCGCTCGGTCAACGTCTGGCCCGACAACCCGATGGGCTACGGGGCCGAGGGGATGAAGTACCGCTTCCAGTGGAACTACCCGATTCTCTTTTCTCCGCATGACCCGAATGTCTTGTACGCGGCGGGCGACCATCTCTTCCGCTCGATGAACGAGGGTCAGTCGTGGGAGGCCATCTCGCCCGACCTGACGCGCAACGACAAGTCGAAGCAGGGGTCTTCGGGCGGGCCGATTACCAAAGACAACACGAGCGTCGAGTATTACAACACGATCTTCACCGTGGCGGAGTCGCCCGTGCAGAAGGGCGTCATCTGGGCGGGCACCGACGACGGGCTCGTGCAGGTCACGCGCGACGCCGGGAAGGGCTGGTCGAACGTCTCGCCGCGCGAGATGCCGGAGTGGATTCAGATTAATTCCGTCGAGGCCTCGCCGCACGAGGCGGGCGCGGCCTATGTCGCCGCGACGATGTACAAGTGGGACGACTTCCGCCCGTATCTTTACAAGACGAGCGACTACGGCAAGACTTGGAAGAAGATTGACACGGGGATTCCCGACGGGGCCTTCACACGCGTCATCCGCGAAGACCCGCACCGGCGCGGACTGCTCTACGCGGGCACCGAGACGGGCATGTACGTCTCCTTCGACGATGGCGAGCGGTGGCAGCCTCTCCAGCTCAACCTCCCCGTCGTTCCCATCACCGACCTCGCCGTTCACAAGCGCGAGCGCGACCTCGTCGTCGCCACGCAGGGGCGCTCCTTCTGGGTCTTGGACGATCTGCCGGTGCTCGCACAGATGTCTGACGCGATGCGCGCCGGGCAGGGTGAAGCGATGCTGCTCAAGCCCGAAGACACCTACCGCTTTCAGGGCGGCGGCGGCCAACCGCTCCCGCCCACGGCGACCATCGGCGCGAACCCGCCGGGCGGCGTCGTCGTCCACTACTACCTCAAGACTAAGCCGACCACTGATGTGACTCTCGAATTCCTCGACCCCTCGGGCAAGACGATTCGCAAGTTCACGGCCAAAGCGCCGCCCGCGCCGAGCCCGACGCCGACGCCCGCCGCCGGAGGAGTCGCGGGTCAGCCGGGAACATCCACCGCGCCCGGCTCCGCGCAGGTCACGACTCCGCCTGAGCAGCCCGCCGCGCCTTCGGGCGAAGAGTCTTCCACCTTCGGCGGCGCTGGAGCGGGAGCGGGCGTCCCGCGTCCCGGCACTGACGTGGGGCTCAACCGCTTTGTCTGGGACATGCGCTACACGGAGGCCACGCGCTTCCCCGGCATGATTCTCTGGTCGGGCGAAACGCGCGGCCCGCGCGCCGTCCCCGGCACGTATCAGGTGAAACTCACGGCGGACGGAAAGACTCTGACCCAAGCCTTCGAGATTTTGCGGGACCCGCGCCTCTCGACGACGCCGGAAGAGTTCGCCAGGCAGTTCGCGCTGCTCTCGAAGATTCGCGACAAGCTCACCGAGACGCACAACGCCATCACACAGCTCCGCGAGGTGCGGCGACAGGTTGAAGACCTCCTCAAGCGCATCGCGGACCAGCCGGAGGCGAAGCCCGTGGCCGACGCGGGGCGTGCTCTCAACGCCAAGCTCACCGCTGCCGAGGAGGAGCTCTACCAGACGAAGAACCAGAGCAGCCAAGACCCCTTGAACTACCCGATTCGCCTCAACAACAAGCTCGCGGCGCTCGGCGGCATCGTCTCAAGCGCCGACACCGCGCCGACCGACCAGTCCTACACGCTCTATGAAGAATTGGTCACGAAGATAGACGCGCAGTTGCAGCGTCTCAATCAAGTGATGACGAGCGACCTCAAAGCCTTCAACAACCTCGTCCGCTCCTCCGACATCCCGTCGGTCATCGTCAAGCCGGCTGTCCCGCCCGCGACGGCAGGACAATAGGGTTTAGCTTCAGAAAGAAGAGAGGGGCGGAAGATTATCTTCCGCCTCTCGACAGACCCGCTATGGGAGTGAGTAAATGACATCTGGCCTGATTACTCGTTGCGATGGGTGCGGGGCATCTATCGACTTGTCGCGCCCGCCCCAGTATTGTGAGTATTGCGGGATGCCGATCCGACCCCGAGAATCGGTTCTGGCGCGTGCGTTGCGGATCGAGACGCAAAGCGACGTTGCTTCAATCCTTCTACCACAGGGGACGGTACTTCCGGCGAGTATGGTGGAAATCTACTCGACGGCACAGGATAATCAAGTGAGCGTGGGTATTCATTTGCTGGAAGGCGATAGTGATACGGCTAGTCAGTGTCGCAGCTTGGGGTGGTTTGCTTTAACGGGCATCGGCCCGCGACCTAAGGCGATACCACAGATTCAGTTCTCGCTTGAGGTGTCGGCGGAAGGTGAGATGAGAATTGAGGTCGAAGAACTTGGTACGAATAATAAGAATAGCTTTCGAGGGCCGAGATTGGCGGTAATAAGGTAAATGTATCGAGAGCTATGAATGTTGCGACCGCCACCTAACAAGCAATTCCACCGGACTCGCAATGAGCTGGCTTCTTAATTCGATCTTGATTGCTCGTCGGTGAATCGCGGCGTTAGGCGTCGGCGAGTTTGGTGTTTAGTAACAACTGAATTTTGAAGATTATGAGTCGAGCAGCTAAAAGTTTGTTTGTTTTCGGAATCTACCTCTGTGGATTAGGCTCGATTTTGCTGCTCGTCCCAAATCTGATCTTGCAGGTTTTCGGAGTGCCGCCGACGAATGAAGTCTGGATAAGAATTAATGGAATGTTTGTGCTTTGTCTGAGCTTCTATTAAGTTCAGGCGGCGCGAAATGAATTGACGATTTTTATCCGTTGGACGGTCTGGACGCGCGTCGCGGTTATTATTTACTTTGCCGCTTTCATTCTGTTGGTTTCTGCTCCGAAAGCGTTGCTGTTGTTTGGTCTGATTGATTTGTTGTCGGCGATTTGGACGTGGCTTGCATTGAAAAAAGATGAAGCCCGTTGAAGATAATATTTTAACGTGAGTTCGGGATAAGGAATCAGCTAAGTCGTTGACAACAAATGTCTCTTCCCAAAACGGCTAAACTCTTTGCGCTCAAGCATGCCGTTTGAGAGGCAATTTTAGCCAGATGCAGATGATTCGTCTACTACCGGGACGGCGCGGGTGGCGTCGGCGTCTCCGCGACGGCCTTCCGGCGGCGGGGCGTGCGTTCGACGCGGCGCGCGCTTTCCCACGCGGCGAGAGCGGCTGGGTCAGAGGCGAAGACGTTGCGCGCGATGGGGTCGAGTTCGCGCACGACGCCGACGCCCTCGTTGACCAGACTCTTGACGGTCGCCGTCGAGCTGATGCGCGCGTCCCGCGTCTGAATCTTCTGGCTGACGGCCTGCTCCAACTCCGCGACGGCCCCAGTGAGGTCTTCGATGAAGCCGGCGGGCAAGCCGCGTTTGATGAATTCCGCCTTGAGCGGCAGGGCGTCGTTCGAGACGGCGCGGGCGAGGCTCAGAAGCTCCTGATCTTTGAGTCTGGCGGGGACGCGAAACTTGCCCGTGATGCCGGGCATCGTCGCCTCCAGAGGCTTTGCGGTGCGGCTCATGGCTTCGAGCCGGTCGCGCAATTTCGTGCGCGCGGCCTCTTTGGACGCGCCGCTCTCTTTCAACGTCCGCGTGTTGCTCGACTGCGTGGCGCTGTGTGTTTCGAGTTTCGTAATGGTCTGCCCGAGGCGCGCGAAAAGCTCGCCCGCGTAGACGTTTGCCGCAAGCCTTGCGGCCTGCGCCGTGCCGAACTCCTGCACGCGCAGAAACATCTCCTGATTCCGTATTTCGTTGTCGTTCATGAGAGGTTTTCTCCTTTTGAGTTTGAGAGGCGGAGAAAAGTTAAAGGCGATTGGGTTCCTTTAACGACGTGCGAGGCGGAGGAAAAACAACACGGCGGGGTTTTAGTGAGGGTGAGCCGTGCGCGCGGATTATAGCGACAAATTACGCGCCCGCAAGCAAAATTTTTGAGCCCCGCATCATGAAAATTTCAGTCGCCTTATGCACGCCTGAAACGACAATCAAAGATTTGACACCTGCACTCACAGGTTACACGCATGCAAACGCAGATTTGACGATTGCAAACGCAGATTGGACACGTGCGATGCGCGCTTTGACATCCGCAATATCAGATTGCACATCTGCAATCCTCAATACAACAATCACAATCCTAACTTTGACACGCGCAATGCAGCATTTTCTATGTGCAATGCACAATGCAACGTCTGACATTCATGATTTGGCATTTACAATTTCAGATTTCACACCTGCAATCACGAATTTCACACTTACCCTCGTCTATCTGAGCCCCTATCTAATGGGTGGCAGAGTTGAACCCACGGCGCGAGCCATAGGCATAGGACAGGAAACATAACCAGAGCCCCGGAGGGGCGATAGAATTTAGACGAGGGGCGCGAGCCGTGGGAATAAGCGGCAAGATAAAAAC